>JASGEG010000458.1:0-2576 GCA_047606605.1 Rhizobium sp. | reverse complement strand
CGCGTCTGACACCGCCGGCCGGACCCGCCTTGCCCGGGCTCAACGATTTCGCCTTCAGTTCCTATTTCAACGGTATCGGCGCGAACGGATTTGCCTATGGCGCGCCGACGCTCTTGTCTCCTGCCGGAGACATCGCCGGCGGAACGATGATCGAGAAGGCCGATATCTGGCTCGCCGGCCTGCGCAATGGCATAGGCGACAGAATCAGGCTGACGCTCCCCGGCGATACCGGTGCCTTTGCCGCGGCACTTGTCACTGATGAGAGACGTGCGATCTCCACGGAAACGACCGAAGCGCTGCGCACCGCCGGCCTGACGCACATCATCGCGATTTCCGGTCTGAACATGGCGCTCTCGGCAGGCATCTTCTATGTCGGGCTCCGCTACTTCCTCAGCCTGTTCTCCGGAGTGGCCCAGGCGTGGCCGACCAAGAAGATCGCAGCCTTCGGCGCGCTGGTGACGGTCACGGCCTATTATCTCATCTCCGGTTTCGGCGTGTCCGCGGAACGAGCCTTCATCATGATGGCGATCATGCTGGTCGCCGTGCTCTTCGATCGACCGTCGATCAGCCTGCGGAATGTCGCACTGTCGGCGATCGTCATCCTCGTGCTGTCGCCGTCGCAGGCGCTTGGGCCGAGCTTTCAAATGTCCTATGCCGCCACGCTCGCCTTGGTGTCCGGCTACTCGCTCTGGAAGCGGCGGCGGCATCGCGAACATATTCTTTCCCGGTTCAAGCTGTTGCGGCCGCTGCTCTTCATATCCCGCTTCTTCGGCGGCGTATTGTCGACCTCCTTCATTGGCGGCGCCTCGACGGCGATTTTCTCGATCGAACATTTTCACCGCCTGGCGACATATGGCCTGGCCGCCAACCTGGCGGCCATGCCGGTCGTATCCTTCATCGTCATGCCGTTCGGCATGCTCGCCATGCTGCTGATGCCTTTCGGGCTGGACGCTCCGTTCTGGAAAGTCACCGGAGAGGGGTTGGAGATGGTCATCGTCATCGCCAGGACCGTGGCTGCCTGGGGAGGCGACATTACCTTCGGTCGACAGCCGGCCTGGCTGATGCCGATCTTCATCGCCGGCTTCCTGCTGATGACCATGTTGCGAACAGGAATGCGGCATGTCGGCATTCTGCTGCTCCTCGGCTCCGTGGCGGCGGCCGCGCTTGGTTCCGGTATCCGCAAGCCGGATCTGATGATCTCCGAGGACGGCACCATGGTCGCGCTGCTGCGCAATGGCACTTTGGCGACCAATCGGGAGAGGCCGCCCGATTTCATCTTCGAGCAATGGCAAAGAGCACTGGCGCTGACGGATCACAGCATGCCGGTCATGTTGCCATTCGACAGCCAGCTTCCGCAGATCGGCAAATCGGACAGGAACCGACGACTGAGTGCCGAAGAACAGGGTACGGTCCGCAAGGCGATGGATGCGGCCCTGGACCAGGCCGGAGAGGGCAGGTTCGCCTGCCAGAAGCGCGCGTGGTGTGTGGCGATGCTTGATAATGGCGACATGCTCGTCACCGTCGAGGATGCGGCCTATCTCGCACCCGCCTGCGAGACCGCCAACATCGTCGTCACGCCTGTCCGACTGCGCCTCGATCGTTGCCGCACCGGCGCCATGCTGTTCACGGGAGCGACGTTACGCCGAACTGGTTCCGTCGAGATGAATCTCGACGGCAACAAGCCGACAATCCGCACGGCATTTGAAAATCTGGCGCGACCCTGGAGCCTGCATCGCGCCTATGATTGGCGAACCGGCACATTCACAGCACCGGTCGCGTCAACATCACCGGTCAGTGATAGCGTCGAATGAGGCCGACCAGCTTTCCCTGCACCTTGACGCGGTCCGGGCCGAAGATCCGGGTCTCGTAGGCCGGATTGGCCGCCTCCAGCGCGATGGATGCTCCCTTGCGGCGGAAGCGCTTCAGCGTGGCTTCCTCATCGTCGACGAGGGCAACGACGATATCGCCCGGATTGGCCGTCGTCGCATTGCGGATGATCACCGTGTCGCCGTCGAAAATGCCGGCATCGATCATCGAGTCGCCCTTGACCTCGAGCGCATAATGCTCGCCGGAGCCGAGCATGTCGGCGGGAACGGTGATGTCGTGGGTATTGTTCTGGATGGCCGAGATCGGCACGCCGGCTGCGATCCGGCCCATGACCGGGACGGAAACGGAGCTGTTATTGTCTTCGTTAGCCGGCTTGGCAGGGGCGGGTGGCTGTACCGGTTGCGGCTTGCCGAGACTGCCTTCGATGACGCTCGGGGAGAAGCCACGGCGTGGCTGCAGGCTCGGACTATAGGCTTCCGGCAGCTTGATGACTTCCAGTGCTCTTGCCCTGTTCGGCAGGCGTCGGATAAAGCCGCGCTCTTCCAGAGCCGTGATCAGGCGGTGGATGCCGGACTTGGACGCAAGGTCGAGTGCATCCTTCATTTCATCGAAAGATGGCGGAACACCGGACTCCTTCATCCGCTCGTGAATGAAGAGAAGCAGTTCCTGCTGCTTGCGCGTCAACATCGTCTTGGAACCCCAGAATCAAGAATGTGTCGTGAAACAAATGCAGAACGGACACTATATGT
>JASGEG010000457.1:0-2842 GCA_047606605.1 Rhizobium sp. | reverse complement strand
TATCGCGGATATGGTCGGCCGAGAGCGTCGTGACGTCATGACCGCCAACGTGGACCGTGCCGGAATCGGGGTCGTAAAATCGAAGGAGCAACTTGACGATCGTCGATTTTCCGGAACCACTGTAACCGACGATTCCGATACGCTCGCCAGTCTTTACCTCGAACGAAATGCCCTTAAGTGCTGTGCCTCGCTCGTCGGAATAGCTGAACTGCACATTCTCGAACGCGATGGACGGTTCCAGATCCGGGCTGGAGGTTGTTTCGCGCGGTGGCCGTGGCGGTGTCGCATCCAGCAAGCTCCTGATCCCGACAGCAGCTGCGTTTGCCATCATCCCCCGGTGAAGCAGAGACCGCAGATCGCGCAACGGGCGGAACACTTCGGTGCCCGCCATCAGAACGATCAGCAGTGCCTCGATGCTCATTTCTCCGTGGCTCACGCGCCAGGCGCCGAGAGCGATAGCGGCGGCCGAGCCGCCGGCAATAGCAAGGTCGGTCAGTGCCCGGCTCATCAGGCTGGCCTGCAGGACGAACATCGTGCTTTCAGCCAGTTGGTTTGCTTTGAGCGCAAGGCGGTCGCCGAATGCGGCGCTCTGCCCAAATGCCTTAAGCGTCGGCAAGCCCTGAACGGCATCCAGGAAGTCCGCGCCGAAAGCTTTGAAGGAACGGACGCGTCGCAATGTCGACTCCTCGCCGATCTTCTTGAGAACGACCGGCAGCACGAGGGCCAGTATCGCAGACACGGAGATGACAGCGGCGACAGGAATGTCCCAGAAGGAGAGGATAACAAAGAGGAGAACCGGGGCGAGCAATGCAATCGCGAACTGCGGAAGGAACTGGCCGAAGAAAGTTTGAAGCTGCTCGACACCATCGATGGTCGACAGGGCGATCGCTCCCGTACGCCGCTCCGCAAGCCATGCCGGCCCCAGCCTGACGATTTGATCGTAAAGGCTCAGACGCACGCGGTCCTGTATAAGAGCTGCCGTTCGGTGCGCAAGTATTGCGCGACCGTATTCAAGCCCCATGCGCAGAAATATGACTGCCAGCAGGAGAACCATTGCTATCTTGAGATCGGCGAGGCCCGCGCCTTCAAACAAGCGTGCAATCAACCAGCCGAGGATAACGAATCTTGCAATCCCGAGCATCAATGACAGGAAACCAAGTCCGGTTGCAGCGGCAATACGGGATCGAAAGCCTTTGGTTGCCTTCCAAAGTTCCGGGTCGAAATGCATGATGATGTCCTCAAGAGGGTGTAATAATAGCTACATTACGGCATAATATCGGTCGGATGTCGTAATGTCTACTACGTCCGGCGAGGAAGGCATCTGAAGGTTGAAGCCTTATTCGGATACCTCACCGAAGGTCCGATGTCCGAACGTGTTTCAACTGTGATCGCTACGGGATGTGAGAAGCACAGCTAGCCTGTGTCGGTGAAGAAGCGCCAGGAGAGCTAGCGTGCTTGCCGCCGCGAGTACACAGAGGACGACCTGCGGTCCAGCACGTGTCAATAGAGAAGCAAGAACCGGAGCCGCTACGGTATCGATCAGGTTCAACGGAAGCGCCTGCGCCGAGAGAGCGAAACTATAGCTGGCCTTGTCATAAACACCAACCGAATCGGTGCCCGTGCGGCCGCAAAAGCGCCGCTACCGACCCCGAATGGCGCTAGATACCCAACGGCTGACCAAACGCCGATACCACCGCTCCAAAGCGCAAGCAGTCCCAGAGGAATCGTCGCTCCGGATACGAGGGCCATTGCCGCTCCATCCCAGTGCTTTCCGCCGAGAAGATCGATAACGCGTCCTGCCACTTTGGCAATAGCCAGGAGCGATGCAATCATAACCGCCCATGAGGGATCAGCGCCCATCGCCAAAAAAGCTCGATCCCTACGGCTTGAATGCCAAACGTCACAAAGCCGTTCGATGCAATCGAAACGACGAGGAGCTTGAAGACTGCCCCGCGCGGTTGGTCGCGCCCGCCCACAGACGCAGGAGGTAACATATTCCGTGTGGATGGCAGAGCGAAATGAACGAGGGACAGACAAGAAATGCCATCATCGCTGCGTACACGGGCACGGTATTGCGTCGGCCAACCCAATGGTCGAGGAAGGCTGTAGCGGGTAAAAAAATGCTTCCTGCCAGACCGGATGCCAGCATCAACGTCCCGATCAAGGAGCGAGCGTTGTCACCGAAATACTCTACGATATAGGCGAAGGCCGACGTCGTAAGAAACACCGCGCCCGCTACTCCGACCACGTTCCACCCGCAAAGATACATCGTTGCTGTCGGAGCAACAGCAATGACGCACAATCCGAGGCCGGTCAGCAAAGCCCCAGCGGCCATTACGCGTCGTGTTCCGAATGCTCGGAAGGCACGGCCGGCCCGAGGCGCGGTCATGCCTATTGCGATATACATCAACGAGTTGCCCAGGAAGATCACGGGCAAGCTGACGCCAAGGTGGCCGGCAATTTCCCCTGCCATGATCGGGAGAAACACCGCTGGAGACCCCCGCCACTGATTTGAGATCCTATGGGGCGCGTCGCGCCGCCTGTTATGGTTCGGCTTTTGAAGCTTGCCAGGAGAAAGGCGATGTCCCAGGAGAATGAAACAGCAATACCGACGCAAGATCACGTAATCGTCAGCTGCATTTTCATTTCGGTTGAGATGATTCGGTCGAAATGGGTGGTCGGCGTCCAAACACCGCTGGCGGACAAAATCGCGCTGCATACGATGGCCAGCGGTGACGTCGATGCCTTGCTTGCGCTAATCGACCGGGCACAAGTTAAGCTGGCTGCGGTAAGGGTTGGTGCGCCGAGTATCCGGCCTCGTAGCAGACCACGATACTCGGCG
>JASGEG010000456.1:0-2560 GCA_047606605.1 Rhizobium sp. | reverse complement strand
TTCAACCGGCGAACAAAGTCTGTGCGGGAGCATGGCGATCAAATACCTTGGACGATGAGCAAGACAACAGGCTCAGGTCTTCGCCATGTGCAAATCGGCGCTTATGAAATAGGGATCGCACTGCAGACCCTGCCGTTCTGCGACCGAGCACGGGGGGCGACAAGGCCTCAGACGTGGATGGCGTGACCGAGTGCCGCAAAACTCGCCTCCTGCAGGGCTTCTCCGAGGCTTGGATGGGCGTGGATCGTGCCCGCGACATCCTCGAGCCGGGCGCCCATCTCGACGGCAAGCCCGAAGGATGCCGCCAGTTCGGAAACACCCGCGCCCACCGCCTGAATGCCCAGGACGACGTCGTTCTCGGCGCGAGCGACGATCCGGACGAAGCCGTCTTCCCGCCCGAGCGTCATGGCACGGCCATTGGCGCGGAAGGGAAATGTCCCGACCTTGGGCTCGATACCAGAGGCGCGCGCCTGCTCCGGCGACTGACCGACGCTGACAATTTCCGGGTCTGTGAAGCAGATCGCGGGAATTGCGCGCTTGTCCCAGCTGCGGCTTCGTCCGGCGACGATTTCGGCCACCATCTCGCCCTGCGCCATGGCGCGATGCGCGAGCATCGGCTCGCCGGTCACGTCGCCGATCGCATAGACGCCGCGCATCGAGGTCCTGCAGCGGTCATCGATACGCAGATAGGGGCCGTCCATCGCAAGCCCGAGTTCCTCGATCCCCCAGCCCGCAAGTGCGGGTCTGCGGCCGACGGTGACCAGGATCTTGTCCGCGGGGATCACAGTCGGCACCCCGGACGCGCTTTCCACGACCAGGCCCTGCCCATCCTCCGATCGTCCCTTGGCAAGCGTTTCGGTACGCACCTCGATACCCAGGAGCTTGAGCCTTGCGGCAACGGGCCGCGTCAATTCTTCATCGTAGTGCGGCAGGATACGGTGAGCCGCCTCGACCACGTTGACGGTGCTTCCAAGCTTGGCAAGCGTCGTGCCGATTTCCAGGCCGATATAGCCGCCGCCGATGATGGCCATGCTCTTCGGCACCTCGGTCAGCGCCAGCGCTCCGGTGGATGAGAGCACCTCGCCGCCGAAAGACAGGAAAGGAAGCTCTATCGGGCTCGAGCCGCTGGCAATGACCATCGTTTCGGCGGTGATCACCTGCCTTTGCGGGCCTTCCCCAACCGAAACGGATTTGCCGTCGATGATATGCGCGGTTCCGAAAACGACCCTGACGCCCGCCTTCTTGAGCAGCGCTCCGACACCCGCCGTCAGACGCTTGACGATGCCGTCCTTCCAGGCGACGGTCTGGGCAAGATCGATGGATGCACCATGGGCGCGAATGCCGGTCGTCGACATGCCGGCAGCGGCGCGCGCGAACGTGTGGAATTCCTCCGCGGCATGGATCAAGGCCTTGGATGGGATGCAGCCCACATTCAGGCAGGTGCCGCCGAGCGCCTCCTTCTCGATCAGGATCGTATCAATACCGAGCTGGCCGGCGCGGATCGCCGCGACATAGCCGCCCGGGCCGCCGCCGATGACCAGCAGCCTTGCTCTCAGATCGGGCATATCATCTCTCCACGAAGATCAGGGACGGCGTTTCGATCAAGCTCTTGAGCCGATTGATGAAGATGGCGGCATCCCAGCCGTCGATCACGCGATGGTCGAAGCTCGACGAGAGATTCATCATCTTGCGGGGAATGAAATCGCTGCCATCCCACTTCGGCCTGACCTCCATGCGGTTGACGCCGATGATGGCAACTTCCGGCCGATTGATGATCGGCGTCGTTGCGATCGCGCCGAGCGATCCCAGGGAGGATATCGAGATGGTCGATCCGGTCAGCTGTTCGCGCGTCGCCGTGCCGTCTCGCGCGGCTTCCGCGACCCGGCCCAGTTCCTCCGCCGCCTGCCAGAGCGTGCGGCGCTCGCAATGCCGGACGACCGGCACCATCAGGCCCGATTTCGTCTGGGTCGCGATGCCGATATGCACGGCGGAATGTTGGCGGATCACCTCCGCCTCATCGTCGAAATGGGCGTTCATCGCGGGCTGCTCGCCGACGGCCCTGACGATGGCTGCCATCAGGAAGGGCAGGACGGTCAGTTTCGGACGGCCTTCGCGTCGCTCCGCATTGAGCCTTTCGCGCAGATCTTCGAGTGCGGTAACGTCGACTTCCTCGACGATGGTGATGTGCGCTATGCGCCGTTTGGCCTCGGCCATGCGCTCGGCGATCTTGCGGCGAAGACCGATGACCTTGACCTCGCGCACCGTGTCGGAAGCCTCCGGGCGTGGCGTTTCATGATTGCCGGCGCCGGCCATATAGGCGTCGAGGTCCTCGTGGGTAATGCGCCCGCCCGGCCCCGAGCCCCGCACGAAAGCGAGCTTGATGCCGGCATTGGCGGCACGTAGCCTGACCGCAGGCGACGCCAGAGGCTTTTCACCCGGGGCGTGATCCCCGGCGGGACCGAGGCGTTTCGGCTCGGCGCGCGGTGACGTGCCTGATTGCTCCGCCTGTGCCGGCGGCGCGGCAATTGCCGCTTCCGAATAGACTTCGGGCACCCGTTCA
>JASGEG010000455.1:0-13206 GCA_047606605.1 Rhizobium sp. | reverse complement strand
CCTCCAAGCGACGAGAGCAGACCGCTGCCCGCCGCATGTGTCTCCATGTCCGCGACCTGCGGATAGATCATCAGTCCCACGGCCGTCGAAAAGGCCGGGCCCTTGGCCGCCGTCGGCAGGCCGGAGACGCCCATCGGGCGGCCGATGCGGACGTTGCGGGCAAGGATGCGCCGCGCGACGTCCGGCAGGCCGGTCAACTGGCTGGCGCCGCCGGTCAGAACGACGCGCTTGCCGACGATCGGGCTGAAGCCCGAGCGCTGGATACGATCGCGGATCAGCTCCAGCGTCTCCTCGATGCGGGCCCTGACGATGCGCGACACCAGCGCCTTCGGCACCTGCGTCGGCTGGTCGCGCTCATCCTCGCCGATCGGCGGGATGGCAATCAATTCACGCTCTTCCGAGGAATTGGCGAGCGCGGAGGCATGCACCACCTTCAGCCGCTCGGCATCCTCGATGCGGGTCGAAAGGCCGCGGGCAAGGTCGGTGGTGACGTGATGACCGCCAAGGCTGACGGCATCGGTATGCACCAGCTTGCCTTCGGCAAAGACCGAAATCGTCGTCGTGCCGCCGCCCATGTCGATCGCGGCGCAGCCGAGCTCGACCTCATCGTCGACGAGAGCGGCGAGACCGCTGGCATAGGGCGTCGCCACCATGCCCTCGACCGAGAGATGCGCGCGGTTGATGCAGAGTTCGAGATTGCGCAGCGCGGCGCGCTCGGCCGTGACGACATGCATGTCCACGCCGAGCTCGTCGCCGAACATCGCCAGCGGATCGCGGATGCCGCGCTCGCCGTCGAGCGAATAGCCGGTGGCCAGCGAATGCAATATGGCCCGCTCCTGGCGGAGCGATTGCTGGCACGCGGCCGCCAGCACCTTCTTCAGATCATTGGCTTCGACCTCCTGGCCGCCGAGATCGACGGTGGCCGTATAGATGTCGCTGCCAAGACGGCCGGCGGAAACATTGACGATCAGGCTGTCGACGGTGAGGCCGGCCATGCGCTCGGCCGCATCGACCGAGAGGCGAACGACGTTCTCCAGCGCATCGAGATCGGCGATCACGCCGGTCTTGATGCCGCGGGAACGCTGATGGCCGATGCCGATGATCTCGATATTATGCGTCCGGTTCGGAAGCACCTGACTTTCCTCGCGCGGCGTAAGGCGGCCGATCATGCAGACGACCTTCGTCGAGCCGATGTCGAGGACCGATACGATATGCGACCGCTTGGAAGACAGCGGCTTCAGACGCGGCAGACCGAAATGGGACGAACTGAACAAGCTCATGTATCCTGCCCTGCCTTCTTCAAAGCCTTGGTTCTTGCATCCAGTGCCGCCTGACGGCGGACCACTGCGTCCGGGGTCAATTCAATGGCCGTGCGATCGTCGAGACGGAGATCCACGGCAGCGATGTCGCGCTGCAGCAGGTTCTGATCCCGATCGAGCTTGGTCAGGCGCGCCAGCGCGCCATCGATGTTGTCTTCCGGCAATTTGATGGTCACGCCATTGTCGAGATAGAGATCCCAGCGGCGGCCGGCCACGCGCACGAAAGCCTTCACATGGCTGCGAACATCCGGCCACTTGGCGAACTCGTCATCGATCGACGCGGCAGCCGTCTCGGCATCGCGGCCGACGAAAAGCGGCAGCTTGGCGAACTTGTTGTCACGCAAGGGTGCGATCACGCTGCCGTCCTTCTGGATCAGCGACAGCTCCGAGCCATGCTGCCAGATGGCATAGGCCTTGCGCTCCGTCAGCTTCACCTCGATAGCCTTCGGATAGACCTTGCGGACCTCGACATTCTCGACCCAGGGCAGATTCGAGATCTTCTGGCGCGCCGCATCGGCATCCAGCGCCACGAGCGAGGTCGTGCCGTCAAGGCCGAGAAGCTGCAGGATTTCGATTTCCGACGTCTGGTCGTTGCCGGAGACCTTCACATCCTCGATGGCAAAGCCTGCGGCCGAGGTCGTCGCCTGAGCGACATCCTGCGCATGACCACCGATCGACATGCCGTAAAGGCCGGTCGCGAGAAACAATGCAACGGTGGAAACCGTGCCCGTATGCGCCGGGATATTGACGCGCCCGGAACCGAGACTCACCAGAAAGCGCACGGTGCGGCGCATCGGACGCGGCAACACGAACGCGTCCTCGACATCGTCGATCGCGAGCGGGACACGGTGGCGGGAGCGCCTGAAATTTTTGATCGTCAGCGAGAACAAGACGCGTCCTCCACCATCCACCGGAGAAATTCACCAAAAGAGTAGCCGGCATGAGCGGCCATTTCGGGCAACAGCGAGGTAGGCGTCATGCCCGGCTGAGTATTGATTTCCAACCAGATAAGCTCACCCTCTTCGGAGAAGCGATCGTCAAAACGGAAGTCAGATCGACTGACGCCGCGGCAGCCGATAGCTTGATGCGCCCTTAACGCTAATATTTGTATCTTTTGGTAAAGATTCGGTGAAATTTCCGCCGGGATGACGTGTTTTGAACCACCCTTCGCATATTTGGAATCATAGTCGTAGAAGCTGTGACCCAGCGGCACGATCTCCGTAACGCCAAGCGCCACATCGCCCATGACACCGCAAGTCAACTCGCGACCATGGACGTAACGCTCGACCATAACCTCATCGCCATAACGCCATTCCGACGACGCGACGATCTGCGGCGGATGCGCCTGATCTTCCTTGACGATGACGACGCCGAAGCTCGACCCTTCCCGCACAGGCTTGACGACATAGGGAGGCGCCATCGGATGCTCGCCGGCAATCGCAAAACGATCGAGAACGCGCGAAGCCGCGACCGGAATACCAGCCGCAGCAGCAACCGTCTTGGCGCGCGCCTTGTCCATCGCAAGCGCCGAAGCGAGCACGCCGGAATGGGTATAGGGAATCTGCAGATATTCGAGAATACCCTGAATGGTGCCGTCCTCACCGAAGGGACCGTGCAGGGCATTGAAGACGACATCGGGCTTCAATTCGGCAAGGCGCGCGGACACGTCGCGCTCGACATCGACGCGCGTGACCCGATAGCCCTCAGCCTCAAGGGCATCAGCACATGCTTTCCCCGAAGAAAGGCTGACTGGCCTTTCCGAGGAAAATCCGCCCATAAGGACAGCCACATGCTTGGCACCCATCAATACCCCCAAACTCACCATCTTCTCTCGACGCTCGCTCGACTCGCCTGACAGCGATTCTCGCACCGTCTTCTGTGATCCGATTAGAACGACATTAAGGTTAATGAAGCGTTTACTTTCGTTAACTTCCTGTCGGCCTCGTCACGATCCACTAGTTCGAATCAAATCGACCTAAAGAATTCTGCCATTAGAATCAGAGAGTTGCTACGACGGAAATTTCCGCCTTTAGATTTTTTAAACAAATAGGCCCGCGCCAGGCTTCCCGGCGCGGGCCTTTTCAAGGGTTTGGCACCCCTGTTTTAGTCCTGATCGTCAACCAGTTTCCAGATGAGTCCACCAAGCGCGCCGCCGACGATCGGGGCCACCCAGAACAGCCAAAGCTGCTGCAGAGCCCAGCCGCCGACGAACAGCGCCTGCCCCGTCGAACGGGCCGGATTGACCGATGTATTGGTGATCGGGATCGAGATCAGATGGATCAGCGTCAGCGCAAGGCCGATAGCGATCGGCGCGAATCCGGCCGGCACCTTGCTGCTGGTCGAGCCGAGAATCACCACCAGGAAGAACAATGTCAGCACAATCTCGGCCACAAGCGCCGAAACCAGGGGGTAGCCGCCCGGCGAATGCTCGCCGTAACCATTGGCGGCAAAACCGCCAAGCTGGAAATCAGCCTTGCCGCTGGCGATCAGATACAGCACCGCCGCCGCGGCAACGGCGCCGACGACCTGAGCGATGATGTAGGGAATAAGCTGCGAGCCCGGAAAGCGGCCGGCAACCGTAAGCCCGACGGAAACCGCCGGATTGAAGTGGCCGCCCGACACACCGCCGACCGCATAGGCCATGGTGAGCACGGTCAGACCGAATGCGAATGCCACCCCCAGAAAACCGATACCGAGGCTGGGAAAGGCCGCAGCGAAGATCGCACTTCCGCAGCCGCCGAATACAAGCCAGAACGTTCCAAGAAACTCCGCAATAAGCTTCTTCTGCATGAACCCCTTCTCCTTTGCCCTCAACCAAAGCGAAAGTCAGCCATTTGCGAAAAAAATCGGAGTCCTGCCAACCCGCCGGTTGGATGCCTACGAAAACGGCAAACGCTCGCTTAATTGCCTACGACTCAACGATTACGGCTAAATAATAACACGCATTTATTGATTCCTTGCTTTTTAAACGTTTGCGTCGAACAAAAATTACGCTAGGGACACACGCAGTCCGCTAAGCAGACCTTAGCATCATCTAAATTGGTAGACCCATGACTGACGCGATATCTTCCTCATCGCCGACCCCCTCGTCATCGAACAGCGTTGTTGCGAATTCTCCGGCGCGCGTTCTGATCGCGAGCCTGATCGGCACGACGATCGAATTTTTCGACTTCTATGTTTACGCAACGGCGGCGGTTCTCGTCTTCCCGAAGCTGTTTTTCCCCGCCAGCGATCCGACCTCGGCAACGCTGCAATCCTTCGCGACCTTTTCCATCGCCTTCTTTGCCCGTCCCATCGGCGCGATGATCTTCGGCCACTTTGGCGACAGGGTCGGGCGGAAGGCGACGCTGGTGGCGGCGCTGATGACCATGGGTCTTTCGACGGTCGTGATCGGCCTGCTGCCGACCTATGAGTCGATCGGCGTCCTCGCGCCGATCCTGCTGGCGCTTTGCCGCCTCGGCCAGGGTCTCGGCCTCGGCGGCGAATGGGGTGGCGCTGTGCTGCTCGCGACCGAGAACGCACCGGAGGGCAAGCGCACCTGGTATGCTATGTTCCCGCAGCTCGGCGCACCGATCGGCTTCATCCTCTCGGCCGGCCTTTTCCTGATCCTGCGCGAAAGCATGTCGGACGAGACTTTTCTCAACCTTGGCTGGCGCGTTCCTTTCGTCCTCAGCCTGCTTCTGGTCATCGTCGGCCTCTATGTGCGCCTGAAGATCACCGAAACGCCGGAATTCCGCCGCGCGATCGAAAAGGCGGAGCGCGTCTCCGTTCCGATCGTGGAGATTTTCCGCTCGCATTTCCGCAGCCTGATACTCGGCACCATCATTGCGGTCTCGACCTTCGTGCTCTTCTATCTGATGACGGCGTTTACGCTGAGCTGGGGCACCCGGGCGCCCGGCAACGGCCCCTTGCCGTTGGGTCTTGGCTATTCGCAGGGCCAGTTCCTGGTCGTGCAGCTCGTCGGCGTGGTCTTCTTCGGCCTGACGATCCCGATCTCGGGCCTGCTGTCGGACCGTTATTCGCGCCGGCTCATCCTCATCCTGACGACGGTCGGCATTCTGGTCTTCGGCTTCTTCTATGCGTCGCTGCTGAGCGCCGGCCTTGCCGGTGCCTTCGCCTGCTCGATCATCGGCCTCGCACTGATGGGCTTCACCTACGGCCCGATCGGCGCCGCACTTGCCGCCCCCTTCCCGACGGCCGTGCGCTATACCGGCGCCTCGATGACCTTCAACCTCGGCGGCATCGTCGGCGCCTCATTGGCTCCCTACATCGCCACCTGGCTGGCATCGACCTATGGCCTGGTCTACGTCGGCTATTACCTGGCCGCCGCAGCGGCACTCTCGCTGATCGGCATCCTTCTGTCCGGCAACGAGGAAGTCTGAGGACTTCGACATAAGCAATTGAAAAGGCCGGGTAAAAACCCGGCCTTTTTCTTGAATCAAAATATGAGCCTGAAAAGCCGCAGAGCAATCCTACTCCGTGGTCACGCCCTGGAACGGACGAACCTCGCGGCCGGGCATGAAGACGCCGAGACGCTTGATTTCCCATTCCAGCTTGACGCCGGACTTCTCGAACACCTCGCGGCGAACCTGCTCGCCAAGATATTCGAGGTCGTAACCCGTCGCCTGCTCCATGTTGATCATGAAATTGCAATGCAGGGACGACATCTGCGCACCGCCGATGACGAGACCGCGGCAGCCCGCCTCGTCGATCAGCTTCCAGGCGGAATGCCCTTCGGGGTTCTTGAAGGTCGAACCGCCGGTCTTTTCGCGGATCGGCTGCACCGTTTCGCGATGGGCGCGCACAGCGTCCATCTCCGCCCGGATCTTGGCGCGATCCTCGGGATAGCCCTCGAACAGAACATGGGTGAAGATCAGATCGTCGGCCGCTGCCGAATGGCGATAGGTGTAGCCCATCTGCTCGTTGGTCAGCACATGCTTCACGCCCTTGCGGTCGACCGCATGCACCTCGACGACGCGGTCGCGCGTCTCCGCGCCGTTGGCGCCGGCATTCATGCGAGCCGCGCCGCCGATACTGCCGGGAATGCCGTAGTAGAAGTGAAAGCCGCCGATGCCGTGATCCATTGCCATGGCCGCGACATGCTTGTCCGGGCAGATAGCGCCGGCCAGGATGCGGTTCTCGCCGGCAAGTTCGACCGAACCGAAACCCTTGGCCGACAGCCTGAGGACGACGCCGGGAATCCCGCCATCGCGCACGAGGATATTCGAGCCCACGCCGACCACCGTCAACGGCACCTCTTGCGGCAGGATCTTCAGAAATTCGATCAGATCGTCCGTATCATGCGGCTGGAACATCAGCTCCGCCAATCCGCCGGCGCGGAACCACGTTACGCGATCCATCGGAGCATCCGGCGTCAGCCGACCCCTGATATTTTTTACACCGTCGCCGAGCGACGCCAGAAGCTTTTCCCCATTTACCTGTTTCATGCGGACTTACCCGAGAGGCCTTCCAATTCCTTTGGCAATGATGCTGCCCAATATGTGATACTGCCAGCCCCCAACAAAACCACAAAATCACCCGGTCGCGCAATCTCCCCAATCATGGGGGCAAGCGCTTCCTGGGACGGCATATAGCGCGCGTCGCGATGACCGCCAGCCTTGATGCGCGACACCAGTTCCTGCGAATCCACGCCTTCGATCGGGTCTTCCCCGGCGGCATAGACCGGCGCCAGGAAAATGCTGTCGGCATCGTTGAAGCAGGCCGCGAATTCCTCGAACAGGCTCGACAGGCGGCTGTAGCGATGTGGCTGATGAACGGCGATGATCCGCCCCTTGCAGGCCTCGCGCGCCGCCTTCAGCACGGCCTTGATCTCGACCGGATGATGGCCGTAGTCGTCGAAGACCTTGACCCCGTTCCATTCGCCGGTCAGCGTGAAGCGGCGCTTGACGCCGCCGAAGGAGGCCAGGCCCTTGGCGATGGCCTCATTGGAAATGCCGAGCCGGTTGGCGACGGCGATCGCGGCCGTGGCGTTGGAAATATTGTGGCGGCCGGGCATCGGCATGACGAGATCCTTGATCTGGATCACCTTGCCGGTGCGGCGCCTGCGGATTTCTATATCGAACAGCGAACGCGTGCCGTCGATGCGGACATTGGAGAAGCGCACATCGGCCTGCGGGTTCTCGCCATAGGTGACGATCTTGCGATCCTCGATGCGCCCCACGAGCGACTGCACTTCCGGATGGTCGATGCACATGACGCCGAAACCATAGAAGGGCACGTTCTCGACGAACTGCCGGAAGGCGGCGCGCACGGCATCGAAATTGCCGTAATGGTCGAGATGCTCCGGATCGATATTGGTGACGACGGCGACATCGGCGGGCAGCTTCAGGAAGGTGCCGTCGGATTCATCCGCCTCGACCACCATCCACTCGCCCTCGCCCATGCGGGCATTGGTGCCGTAGGCATTGATGATGCCGCCATTGATGACGGTGGGATCAAGACCGCCGGCCTCGAGTAGCGTAGCAACCAGCGAAGTGGTGGTCGTCTTGCCATGCGTGCCGCCGATGGCGATGGCATTGCGGAAGCGCATCAGCTCGGCGAGCATTTCGGCGCGACGCACCACGGGCAGCAATTTTTCGCGCGCGGCGGCGAGTTCCGGATTGCTCTTCTTGATGGCGGTGGAAACGACCACGACTTCGGCGTCGCCGAGATTTTCCGCCTTATGGCCGATATGGACGGGAATACCCTTGTCGCGCAGCCGCTGGACGTTGGCGCTCTCCGACTGGTCGGACCCCTGGACGCGATGGCCGAGATTATGCAGCACCTCGGCGATGCCGCTCATGCCGATCCCGCCGATACCGATAAAATGCACAAGGCCGATGGCCTTCGGCAGCTTCATGCGCCTGCCCCCTTGAATTCCTGAATTGAACGTTTTGCGGCAATAGCCTCAACCATATCGGCAAGCAAGCTTGCAGCGTCGGGTTTGCCGGCCTCTTTGGCGGCCGCCGCCATCTTCGCCAGCTTCTCCGGCATGGTCATCGCACCGCGAAGGATGGTCGAGAGTTTTTCCGACGTGAGCTCGGCTTGTGGAATGACCTTGACGCCGCCGGTGGCGGCGAGCGCCGCCGCATTGGCCGCCTGGTCGTGATCGAGGGCATAGGGATAGGGAACCAGGATCGCCGGGCGGCCGATGACGGCAAGCTCGGAGACCGTCGATGCGCCGGACCGGCAGAGAACGAGATGCGCCGCGCCGATGCGCTCCGCCATATCGCTGAAGAAGGGCGCTATGTCAGCACCCATATCCAGCTTGCGGGTGCAGCTGTTGACCGTTTCCATGTCCTCCGGGCGCACCTGCTGTGTGATGCGCAGGCGCTTGCGCAGCGGCTCCTCCAGAAGGCTGATCGCCGTCGGCACGGCCTTCGAAAAATATTGCGCGCCTTGGCTGCCGCCGAAGACGACCAGATTGAAGAGATCATCCGGGCCGGACGGCACATAGGGTTGCCTGGCGGCTTCGATGACCGCCGGACGCACCGGATTGCCGGTCGTCACCGTCTTGTCGGGAAAGGCTCCGCCGTTCTCGGGCAGGAAGCCGCCGGCGATCGCCTGTACACGGATAGCCAGCGCCTTATTGGCGCGGCCCATGACGGCATTCTGCTCATGGATCATCGCCGGCACGCCCATGCGGGTCGCAGCCAGCAGCGGCGGCACGGTCGGATAACCGCCGAAACCGACGACGCAGAGCGGCTTGATGGTGCGGATCAGCCTGCGCGCGGCGCGGATGCCGGTCCACAAGGTCCACAGCGACTTCGCCACCTTGAGCGGGTTCTTCGAGCCGATCGTCGCCGACGGCACCACATGGATCTCATCGGCCGGAAACTTGCCGGCATAGCGTTCGGCGCGGCTGTCGGTGACGAGGTGCACGGAATAGCCGCGCTCCTTCAGCTTGTAAGCCAGCGCCTCCGCCGGAAATACGTGGCCGCCGGTTCCGCCGGCGGCAAGCAGGATAATGCCTTTACTCATAATCTTCGCTCCCGCGAATACCCCTCTACGCGGGGCATCTCCCTGATATAGGAAGCCGCCGCGGCTGCGTCATCCAAGCCCGTCATGCTTCCTTCATAGACCGCCACTTTCGCGAAAGCGAATGGAGAATGGCCGAAAGCCGGAGACTGGAAGCGGGGAATGGTCGGGCCCAAAACGATCACTCCGCCGGCAATCCGTGCGTCACGCGGAAGAGGCTGCGATCCTGCGCCCGCTTCTCCGGCCGGTGGCGCGTCAGGGCCAGGATGAAGCCCGCCGTCACGCAGATAGCGGTCATCGACGAACCGCCATAGGAGATCAGCGGCAGGGTCATGCCCTTTGCCGGCAGCAGCTGCAGGTTCACGCCGACATTGATGATCGACTGGATGCCGATCTGCAGCACGAGGCCCGCGACGGCAAAGCGGTTGAAGTCATTCTTTTCCTTATAGGCGTGCGACAGGCCGCGCAGCACGAGGAAGGCGAAGATCAGCACCAGCACCATACAGAAGACGGCGCCGAATTCCTCGGCCGCCACGGAGAAGATGAAGTCGGTATGGGCGTCCGGAATGATGCGCTTGACGATCCCCTCGCCCGGCCCGACGCCGAACCAGTTGCCATGAATGATCGCTTCCTTGGCGGTATCGACCTGGAACGTGTCGCCCTCGCCGGTCAGGAACTTGTCGACACGCAACGCCACGTGGGGAAAGACGTAATAGGCCGCCACGAAACCGCCGACGCCGAGACCGCCGAGCACCGAAATCCAAAGCCAGGGCATCCCGGCCATGAAGAACATGCCGCCCCAGACGGCCGTCGTCAGGATAGTCTGGCCAAGGTCGGGCTGGGCGACGAGAAGTGCCGCGACGATGCCGAAAAGGATGATGGCAAAAAGATTGCCCGGAATTTCCGGCTGTCGCGCATGTTCGGCAAACAGCCAGGCGCAGACGACGACGAAGGCCGGCTTCATGAATTCCGAGGGCTGTATGGACAGCGAAGCGAGGTTGACCCAGCGCCTGGAGCCCTTGACCTCGATGCCGAAGAACAGGGCGAACAGCATCATCGCCAGCGACACGATCAGCAGAATGACCGCCGTTCGCCGCACTTGCCGTGGCGTCATGAAGGAAATCCCGATCATGGTCGCGATGGCGGGAACGAGGAACAGCGCGTGGCGCTTGACGAAGTGGAAGGGTTCCAGCCCGATGCGCTCGGCAACAGCGGGCGAAGCCGCGAAGGAGAGCATGAAACCGATACCGATCAGCAGGACGAATAATGCAAGGAATACACGGTCGATGGTCCAGAACCAATCGGCCAAGGCCCCACGCTCAACGCGGCTTACCATATCATTTGCCTCCTGTTGCTGAACCGATCAGCATGGTGACACCCTCGATCGCAGCCACATGGCTGACGAAAGCGTCACCCCTGACCTCGAAATTCTTGTACTGATCGAAGCTTGCGCAAGCCGGTGACAGCATCACTGCCACCGTATCGTGCCCGTCCTTGTCCGCCTCGGCCGCCGCATGGGCGACCGCCCGCTCCAGCGTGCCGGAAATCTCGTAAGGCACCTGCTCGCCAAGCGTTGCCGCAAAGGCGGGCGCAGCCTCACCGATGAGATAGGCCTTGGCGATACGCGGAAAAAGCGGTGAAAGCGTCGTGATCCCACCTTCTTTCGGCAGGCCGCCGGCGATCCAGTAGATGTGATCGTAGCTGGAAAGAGCCGGTGCGGCGGCATCCGCATTGGTCGCCTTGGAATCGTTGACGAAGACGACGCGGCCGCGCCGCCCGACCGGCTGCATGCGATGCTTGAGGCCGGGGAAGGATTTCAGCCCGGCACGAATCTCCTCCGCGGAAACGCCGACTGCGAGGCAGGCGGCGATGGCGGCCGCCGCATTCTGCGCATTGTGGCTGCCGCGCAGGGTCTGGATACCGTCGAGGTCGGCGATTTCGCGAGCCGCGCCCGTCGATGCCTGGATGATGCGGCTGCCTTCGGCATAGAGCCCGTCGGCTAGCGCATGCCGGCGCGAGATGCGGACCACCTTGCCGCCCGCCCGCTCGACTCGGTCGGCGATCAGCGAGGAATGGCTGTCATCGACGCCGACGATGGCGACGCCGCTGCCGGCGACCAGCCGCTCCTTGATGTCGGCGTAATGCTGCATCGTGCCGTGCCGGTCGAGATGATCCGGGGTCAGATTGAGCAGGATGCCGGCGGAAGGATTGAGCGTCGGCGCGAGATCGATCTGGTAGGAGGAGCATTCGACAACGAAATAACGCTCCGCCTTCGGCAGCTCCAGCGTCAGGACCGCCGTGCCGATATTGCCGCCAAGCTGCGTGTCGCGCCCGCTCGATTGCAGAATATGGGCGATCAGCGCCGTCGTGGTGGATTTACCGTTCGTGCCGGTAATGGCGATGAAGGGGCAATCCGGCGCATGCGCCCGCCGCTCGCGGACGAAGAGTTCGACGTCGCCGATGACCTCGACACCGGCGGCGCGAGCAAGATCGACGGTCCAATGCGGCTTGGGATGCGTCAGCGGCACGCCGGGCGACAGCACGAAAGCCGACAGCCCGTTCCAGTCGATGCTCCTGAGATCGGCAACGGGAATTCCCTCTGCCGCCGCCTTCCCCACGCTGTCGGGATTGTCGTCCCATGCGGTCACCTCCGCGCCGCCGGCGACCAGCGCAAGCGCGGTGGCGAAGCCGGAGCCGCCGAGGCCGAAGAGTGCGACCTTCTTTCCCTTGAGCGTGGTGACAGGGATCATCTCCGCCTCACCGCAGCTTCAGTGTGGAGAGGCCGATCATCGCCAGGATGACCGCGACGATCCAGAAACGCACGACCACCTGGCTTTCCGTCCATCCCTTCTTTTCGAAGTGATGGTGGATCGGCGCCATGAGGAAGACGCGTCGACCGGTCATCTTGAAGAAGCCGACCTGAATGATGACGGACAGCGCTTCCAGCACGAAGAGACCGCCGATGATCGCCATGACGATCTCATGCTTGGTGGCGACTGCGACCGAACCGATCAGGCCGCCCAGAGCCAGCGAGCCGGTGTCACCCATGAAGATTGCCGCCGGCGGCGCGTTGAACCAGAGGAAGCCGAGGCCGGCACCGATGACGGCGCCGAGGACCACGGCCAGTTCGCCGGTGCCGGGCACGAAGTTGATCGCCAGATAATCGGCGAAGACGAAGTTGCCGGCGAGATAGGAGATGACGCCGAAGGAAGCCGCCGCGATCATCACGGGCACGATGGCGAGCCCGTCGAGACCGTCCGTCAGGTTCACCGCATTGCCGGCGGACACAATGACAAAGGCGCCGAACAGCACGAAGAACATGCCAAGATTGATCATGAAGCTCTTGAAGAACGGGAAGGCGACGGAGGAGCCGAAGGTCGAACCCGCAGTTCCGGACGCCAACGCCGTGTTCATCATGAAATAGACGGCGATGGCGGCGATGACGAACTCGATGCCGAGACGCGCACGGCCGGAAAAGCCCTTGTCGCTCTGCTTCGTCACCTTGAGATAGTCGTCATAAAAGCCGATGGCGCCAAAGCCCAGGGTGACGAGCAGCGTCGCGACCACGTAGACATTGGCGAGATCCGCCCATAGCAGCGCCGACACCACGATGCCGGCGAGGATCATCAGCCCGCCCATGGTCGGCGTGCCCGCCTTCTTGAAGTGCGTCTGCGGTCCGTCGGCGCGAATCGGCTGTCCTTTGCCCTGGCGCACGCGCAGGGAGGAGATGATTCGCGGTCCGAAGAGGAAAACGAACAATGCCGAGGTAAACAAGGCGCCGCCGGTACGAAACGTGATGTATCTGAACAGATTGAGGAATCTGAAGTGAGTGGAGAAAAAATGAACGTGGTCCGACAGTTCGGCAAGCCAGATCAGCATAAGAGCCCTTTCTAAAGCCCCTGATGGGAGT
>JASGEG010000454.1:0-12819 GCA_047606605.1 Rhizobium sp. | reverse complement strand
GCTGCGCAGCATCAGCAGCAACCTGCAGGACACGCAGAACGCCGTTTCGTCCGGCCTGCGCATCTCCAAGGCTTCCGACAACGCCGCCTATTGGTCGATCTCCACCTCGATGAAGTCCGACGACAGCGCGCTTGGCGCCGTCTCCGACGCCCTCGGCCTCGGTGCCGCCAAGGTCGACACGGCCTCCACCGCCGTCACCAGCGCCATCGACGTCGTCGGCCAGATCAAGGACAAGCTCGTCACCGCCATGGAAGGCTCGGTCGACAAGGACGCTGTCCAGGAAGAAATCGGCCAGCTTCAGGCACAGCTCTCAAGCGTTGCCCAGTCGGCTTCGTTCAACGGCGAAAACTGGGTCATGGCTGCCAGCGGCGACTCCGCTTCGGTCGTTTCCTCCTTCATCCGTGGCAGCAACGGCACGGTTTCGGTCAGCACGACTTCCTACGCATTCGACACCGGCGCGACCGGCAACGTTCTGTTCGGCTCGAACTCCGGCACGATCGACACCACCTCGGGCATTCTCGGCACTGTCACCGGCTCCTACTCGGTCTTCAGCCTGGATATCTCGAGCATGACCTCGGGCCAGATCTCCAGCGCCCTCGACATGGTTCAGACCGCCCTGAACGCTCTGACCAGCATGGGTTCGAAGCTCGGTTCGATCTCCAGCCGTATCGACCTGCAGACGAGCTTCGCTTCCTCGCTCTCCGACTCGATCCAGTCGGGCGTTGGCAAGCTGGTCGATGCCGACATGGAAGAAGAGTCCAGCAAGCTGTCTGCTCTGCAGACCCAGCAGCAGCTCGCTATCCAGTCGCTGTCGATCGCCAACTCCTCGAGCCAGTCGATCCTGTCGCTCTTCCGCTAAGAGCAGAAGCTGGCGTCCGGCGCCAGACGAAAATCCTGAAGAAGAAGTTAACCGCGCCTCCCTAAGGCGCGGTTTTTTTTATATTTTTTGCCGTGTCTCGGTTCAGGTTTTCTTAACTATATTGCTGTTTTCTATGCTCATTGAAACGGCGAGTTAACCTTAACCAACTGGGTTAACAGGCATGATGCTGAGTGCCGTTACCGGTTTTTAGGTCCGGAATGTCCCTTATCCAACAACTGCCAAAGGGGCAAATATCATGACGAGCATCCTTACCAACAATGCAGCAATGGCCGCTCTGCAGACGCTGCGTGGCATCGCCAGCAACCTGCAGGACACGCAGAACGCCGTTTCGTCCGGCCTGCGCATCTCCAAGGCTTCCGACAACGCCGCCTATTGGTCGATCTCCACCTCGATGAAGTCCGACGACAGCGCCATCGGCGCCGTCTCCGACGCCCTCGGCCTCGGTGCCGCCAAGGTTGACACGGCAACCACCGCCGTCACCAGCGCTCTCGATATCGTCAGCCAGATCAAGTCCAAGCTCGTCACCGCGATGGAAGACTCGGTTGACAAGTCGTCCGTCCAGGAAGAAATCGGCCAGCTTCAGGCACAGCTGCAGAGCGTTGCCCAGTCGGCTTCGTTCAACGGCGAAAACTGGGTCGTAGCCGCCGACGGCGACTCCGCTGCCGTCGTCTCCTCCTTCATCCGTGGCACCAACGGCACGGTTTCGGTCAGCACGACTTCCTACAAGTTCGACGCCGGCGCGACCGGCAACGTTCTGTTCGGCTCGAACTCCGGCACGATCGACACCACCTCGGGCATTCTCGGCACCGTCACCGGCTCCTACTCGGTCTTCAGCCTGGACATCACCGGCATGACCTCCGGCCAGGTTTCCACGGCCCTCGACATGGTTCAGACCGCTCTGAACGCCATGACCAGCATGGGTTCGCGCCTCGGCTCGATCTCGACCCGTATCGACCTGCAGACGACCTTCGCTTCCTCGCTCTCCGACTCGATCGAATCGGGCGTTGGCAAGCTGGTCGATGCCGACATGGAAGAAGAGTCCAGCAAGCTGTCTGCTCTGCAGACCCAGCAGCAGCTCGCCGTCCAGTCGCTGTCGATCGCCAACTCCTCGAGCCAGTCGATCCTGTCGCTCTTCCGTTAAGAGCACCGACCGGCGCTCGGCGCCGACGGCAATAGTCTTGCGAATTCACCGCGCCTTCTCCAAAGGCGCGGTTTGCTCTTTTTAACGGGTGCCGTTCACGCCGCCGCCTTGCAGCGCGGCGACGAAGGCGTCGAACAGCTTGCGCATCGCCACCTGCTTGTAGGGATAGACGGTGGCGCTATCCATGTTGTGAACCACCATGGCCACATCCAGTTCGAAGACCAGCAGGCGTCCGTCGGGCAGTTCGGCGCAGTCTATGCCGAAATAGTCGAGCCCGATGCGGCGATGGAGCGCCTCGAAGCTTTCCTTGTGGCGGATTGCGAAATCCGTGTCGAAATCCTCCATCCACGCCTGCTCGACCGCCCGCTTTGCCGCGCTCTCCGCCATGCCGGCGCTGAGATAATGCACCATCCAATGGTCCGAAAGCGCCATGTGGCTGGCGAACGCCTTGCCCTGGATGAACACCACGCGCTGCTTGTTGTACAAGCCGTCGGCACCGCGAAAATCGATGAAGGGCGCGACATAGAGTTCCGGTGCCGGCTGCGTCTCGAGCCAGGCCGAAAGCGCCGGCAGGTCGGCAAGCCGTTCCATCCCATGGCCGGCATGCGTGCTGATTGGCCGCGCGACGAGCGGAAATGTCAGCCCGGGCGCACAATCGTGGAGTTGCTTCTCGCCCGCGCCGACGGCGACGAGATCCGCGCGTGCCACGCGATGAGTGCGAGGCGACAGGATCGAGGGCTCGCCGGCCAGCATGTCGCTCACGCCGTCGCGCGTCAGTTGCCGGATCAGCTCGGGGTCGTTGTTCATGATCGGGCCGCCGAAATCGGCCAGCAGCGTCCGCATCCGGGCAAGCACCGGGGCATTCTCGGTGGATTCGCCGATCGCCATGAAGGCGACGTCATGCTCCGGCAGGTCCGCAAGCGCCTTCGTCCCCGCATCGACATGGCAGAGCCACAGGCGGCAATTGCTGCCGACCAGCAGGAAGTCCAGCGGCGTGTTGGCCATGAAATCGCCCGGCGTCACGAAGGCCAGCAAACGCGGCCCCTGGCCATTCCCATGCACCACGCAGAAGTCCCGCTTCAGGGCCACGGCATTGCGCAGCATCTGGCGAGCGTCGTCGGCGCGGCCGACCGTCTGCAGGATCGTCGCCATGTCGAAGAGGGCCGCCGCATCGCCGGCATTTTCGCCGACGCGCTGCGCCAGTTCGTTCCAGAGCGGCGTCACGTCGGAGCCGGCATAGATGAGCGAGACGATCTTCTGCATGCCGAGGATGCGGCTGGTCTTCTCGATGTCTTCGTGGGTAAGGTCGGCGGCGAGGCCGCGTGTCATCAGCATGGGTGCAAATCCTGTCGGGAACCAAGTTTCAGGACGCCCTGGATCAGCGCGTCGATGTCGGCTTGCCGGGTGCGGTGGTTGACGATCGCCGCGCGAACGGCCGGCTGTCCGTCGATGAAGGTCAGCGACGGGGCGACCCGCCCCTCGGCATGAAGATGTTCGATGATCCGGGCGTTGATCTCCGGCCGTGCCTTGCCGTCGATGCCGGCATAGGCGAAGCAGACGATGTTGAGCGCAACCGGCGCCAGCAGCCTGAGCGCCGGTTCCGCATCCACCCGGCGTGCCAGTTCGCGCGCCAGGGCGCAATTGGCAGCCATCGAATCGCCGAGCGCCTTGACGCCGTAAGTCTGCAGGGTGAACCAGGTTTTCAGGGCGCGGAAGCCGCGCGACAGGTCCGGGCCGTGGTCGCAGGGCCACCAGTCTCCGCCCGCAAGCCCCGAGGCGGCGCGGCTGAGATAGGCGGCATCCGAGGCGAAGGTCTGGCGCTGCCATGCGCTGTCGCGAACGAGGAGGAAGCCCGCATCATAGGGAACCTGGCCCCATTTATGGAAATCGAAGGCCAGCGAATCGCAGGTTTCGATGCCCGTGAACAAATGCGCCAGCTCGTCGCTGAGAATGCCCAGCGCCCCCAAGGCGCCGTCGACGTGAAAATGCAGGTCGTGGGCGTTGGCGATGCCGCAGAGCGCGACGAGATCGTCGACGGCGCCGGTATTGACCGTTCCCGCCGTGCCGACGATCAGGAAGGGCATGTATCCTTCTTGCCTGTCGCGGACGATCGCAGCCTCAAGCGCACCGATATCGATCTGTCCGGCAGCATTGGCGGGGATGCGCCTCAGATGATCGCTGCCGATGCCAGACATTTCGAAGGCGCGGGGCACGCAGCCATGCACTTCGCTCGAGGCATAGGCCACGAGCCGCGGCTCTCCGGGCAAGCCCGCCGCGCGGGCGGCGGCGCCGAGCTTGCGCGTTTTTGCGATGAGCAGCGCGACGAAATTGGCTTGCGAGGCACCCGTCAGGAACAGGCCGCCGGCGGTGTCGGGAAAGGAGAAGATCTGCCGCGCCCAGCGGATGATCTGCCGCTCGACCTCGATCGGCATATGGTCGCGGCCGCCGAGATTGGCGTTCAGGCCTCCCGCCAGCATTTCGGCCAGCATGCCGGCGACCGTTCCGCCGCCCTGCACCCAGCCCATGAAGCCGGAATGGATATTGCCGCTGCCATAGGGCAGGACGTGATCGCGGAAGAGGGCATGGACATTGGCGATTTCGCTGGCCTCGACGGGCAGGGGCGCATCGAAAAGCGCGCGCGCCGAAGCCGGCGCGGCTTGCCAGACCGGCTTTTCGGACAGCGTCTCCAGATGGTCGAGCATGTCGTCGAGCATGCGGTGGCCCTGTCGGCGCAGGGCCTGCCAATCGGCGGGGTCGAGGCTCGTGCTTTGGCGGGGGGCATCCCCCGACAATCCGCCGCCTTGCAAATTCAACATGTCGACTCCGCGCCCGCCTGATTATTTCGACGATTTTACCCTGCGCAAGATGGCGCGAGGCTGACCTGATCGCCCGGCCGGTTTCAGCGCGCGCGCGGGCATACGGAAAATGCTTCGTTAACTTTTCTCCCGGCCGTTAACCTTTTATTAAGGCTGATGTTGTCAGTTGCGGCTAACGCAACGGTTGGTTAACCTCTCCTAAGGGCCGGTTAACAGGCATGAAGCTGATTGCCGTTCCCGGCCGCAGACCGGAATGTCCCTTCCCATAAAGCCATAAGGGGCACCTTCGATGACCAGCATCCTGACCAACGACGCGGCGATGTCCGCACTCCAGACCCTGCGCGGGATCAGCACGAACCTGGAAAACACGCAGAACCGGGTGTCCTCCGGCTACCGTGTCTCCAAGGCCGCGGACAACGCCGCCTATTGGTCGATCTCGACCACGATGCGTTCCGACAACAGCGCGCTCTCGGCCGTGTCCGACGCGCTTGGCCTCGGCGCCGCCAAGGTCGATACCGCCTATACGGCCATGGACAATTCGATCACCGTCGTCCAGCAGATCAAGGACAAGCTGGTCGCGGCGACGGAAAACAGCGTCGACAAGGCGGATGTCCAGGAGGAAATCTCGCAGCTCCAGCAGCAGCTCGAGAGCATCGCGCAATCCGCGTCCTTCTCCGGCCAGAACTGGATGATCGCCGCCGACGGCGCCTCCGCCTCGGTCGTCTCCTCCTTCGTGCGCAACAATGACGGCTCGGTTGCGGTCAACAGCACCAGCTACGCCTTCGATACGGGATCGCAGGGCAACGTCATGTTCGGCGCCGATGCTAGCGGCGTGATCGACACCACCTCCGGCATTCTCGGCACGACGCAGGACATCAACGGCACGGCCTATTCCGTCTTCAGCCTCGACATCAGCAGCATGACGAGCGGCGATATCGGCCTGGCGATGAACCTGGTGCAGTCGGCGCTCAACGCCATGACCAGCACCGCCTCGCAGCTCGGCTCGCTATCGACCCGCATCGACCTGCAGACGAGCTTCGTTTCCACCCTGCGCGACACCATCGATTCCGGTGTCGGCAAGCTGGTCGATGCCGACATGGAAGAGGAATCGAGCAAGCTCTCGGCGCTGCAGACGCAGCAGCAACTGGCCATCCAGTCGCTGCAGATCGCCAATAGCAGCGCAGAGAATGTTCTCTCGCTCTTCCGCTGAGCCTTGACTGAAGCTTGCGCGATGATCCGGCGGCGGCATTTCCTTCTTGCCGCCGCATATAAGCTTTTGTTAACCCTGGTGGGTAACTGATTTGCAGTATCTGCGCAGGGCCTGGTGTTTCACCGATTTCAGGGCTCCGCTCTAGCGACGAGCCATGTCGGGATCGTTCCCGCAGGCGGGCATGACGCCGATCGTTGCTGCCGGCTCGGCCCGGTTTGCCAGTCCCAATGGAATTACGGATTATCAGATGAGCAATGTGACGACGAACCGCGCCACCTCGGCGGCGCTGACTGTGTTGCGTGGAGTCAACAAGGATCTTGGCGTCGTACAGCAGCAGGTCACATCCGGTCTTCGCGTCGAAACCGCGAGTGACGATCCGACCTATTGGTCCATGGCGACGACCATGCGGTCGGACCAGAGCAGCCTTTCCACCATCACCGATGCGCTTGGCCTCGGCGGCTCGAAAGTCGACACGGCGTCCACCGCCATGGACACGGTGGTCAGCATCGTGTCGCAGATCCAGGCGAAGCTGGTATCGGCCAAGGAGCCGGGCACCGACAAGGATGCGGTCAATACCGATATACAGCAGCTCAAGGATCAGCTGGCGTCGGTGACGCAGTCCGCGTCCTTTTCGGGCGAGAACTGGCTCTATAACACCAGCGCGCAGGCCGATACCCAGAAGTCGATCATCAGCAATTTCACGCGCGGCACCAACGGTCAGGTCAATCTGGTTTCGATCGATTACGACAGCTCGCAGACGCTGATGATCGACACGCAGGACCCGAGCCGCGGTCTGCTGACGAAGAATGTCGACGCCAGCACGCTCGGCACGTCGGACGGAAGCTCGACCGCCCGTAACTATTATCTGCTGGCCGCCGACGGCGGCACCCCGCCGGCCGATGGCACCGAGATCTCCATTTCCTCCAGCACGACCGATGCCGAGCTGACCGACATGATCAATGTCACCAATTCGCTTCTGACCTCGGTCACGTCGGCGAATTCGACCCTGGGCCTGCTGAAGTCGCGCATCGACGACCAGACGGACTATGTTTCCAAGCTCGGCGACGGCATCAAGGACAGTGTCGGCGATCTCGTCGATACCAACATGGAAGAGGCCGCCGTCCGGCAGAGCGCATTG
The DNA here is from genome assembly GCA_047606605.1 of Rhizobium sp. GTDB lineage: Bacteria > Pseudomonadota > Alphaproteobacteria > Rhizobiales > Rhizobiaceae > Rhizobium. The sequence goes on along the minus strand of JASGEG010000454.1, from coordinate 5,634 downwards.
CAGACGGCGCAGCAGATGGGCATTCAGACGCTGTCGATCGCCAATACCATGGCAAGCAAGGTGCTGATCCTGCTTCAGTCGCAATGAGTTCGCGTGGGCGCGGTCGAAACGGCCCGCCCGCCTGCCTTCATCCTCGCACAAGTTTGGCCCCCTACGGTCCATCGCAATGGCATGGTTGCGCGAACTCCCGGCGGTATTCGGGGAGCGCGGCCGCACGACGGAAACCGGAAGTGTGATGATCGACGTTTTGAGCACGGGAATTCTGCAGGCCCTCCGAGGCATCGACGCGCGGCCTTTTGCCGGCAATGGCGAGGGGGCGTTCGCATGAGCCCGATGCTGTCCCGCTATCTCAAGGATTTCGGCGCCGAACTGTCGCTGCCGTCCGGCCTGCCGGACGTGGCTTTCGAGGAGGCGATCCCTTTCCTCGATGCCCCCGAGGAGGAGCCGGTCGATATCGAGGCCGAGCGCCGCGATGCCTATGCTCAGGGGCATGAGGCGGCGACACAGGAACTCACCGGCAGGCACCGCACCGAGCTGGAGGCGATGGCCGAGGCGCACCGGCGCGAGATCGCGGCATTGCGCGTGCAATATGAGGAGCATGCGGCGGAAAAGATCGCCACCGGCATGACCGAGATCGCCACGCTGCTCGGACAGGCGGTCAGCACCCAGGCCGCCGATGCGCTCGCACCGATCATGACGGAGGCATTGAGCGCCGGGGCCGTCGCCGATCTCGCCGAGATGGTGGCATCGGCCGTTCTGGAAGGCGATGTCGGTCCGGTCACCGTCAGTGGCCCGCGCCATCTGTTCGAACTTCTCGAGGCGCGTCTTCGCGACAGCGATGCCTTGCTGCGTCATGTCGAGGCCGATGATGTCGACCTCACGGTGACGATCGGCGAAAGCGTCCTCGTCACCCGCATGTCCGCCTGGGCCGCTAGTCTGAGAGAGATTCTGAAATGATTGAGGGCGATCAAAGCCAGGGCAAGCACGAGATCATCATCGTCAAGCGGCATGGCGGCGGCGACCATGAGGGCGGTCACGGCGGCGCCTGGAAGATCGCCTATGCCGACTTCATGACGGCGATGATGGCCTTCTTCCTGGTGATGTGGCTGGTGAATGCCGCCAACGAAGAGACCAAGGCTTCGGTCGCCTCCTATTTCAACCCGATCAAGCTCGCGGATGAAAAGCCGACGGAAAAGGGCCTGAAGAAACCCGTCGATCAGGCCGACGGGAAAAAGAACCAGGCCAAATCGCAGAATGAGGAAACCAATCCGACCAACGGTAAGTCCGCCAAGACGGGTGAGGACATGACCTCCACCTCGGGGGACCAGACCGCTTATTCGGAGGCGGATTTCTTCGAGAATCCCTATTCGGTCCTTGCCGAGATCGCCCAGCAGGTGGGGCAGCAGGCCAATGTCAGCGCCAAGGGCGAGGGCGGTGCCGCGCAGTCCGGCCCCGCCACCGGCGCCGATGGCGGCCAGGCCTATCGCGATCCCTTCGATCCGGATTTCTGGACCAAGCAGGTCGAGGTTTCCAGCGCCTCGAAAAAAGCCGACGAGGAACAATCCGCCAAATCCGATCAAAAGCCGAAAGGCGAAGTGATCGCCCTTTCCAAGGCGACCGCTGCCGACAGCGGCGAGCCGGCCGATCAGCTGCAGGCCCCCGAGGATCAGCCGACGCAGAGCGAGAAGCCGCAAGGCAAGCGCAGCGCCAGCGAGAAGGCCGCCGCCCAGGACAAGGACAATGCTGCGACGAAAGAGCAGCAGCAGGACGCCAAGGACCTGCAGCAGGCGATCCAGGCGCAGCTCAGCGGCGTTGCCGGCCAATTGGCCGAGGGCGTGCAGGTTGCCGCCTCCGAGGGCGGTCTTCTGGTGACCATCTCCGATCAGAGCAATGATCCGATGTTCAACATCGGCTCGGCCGTGCCGCGCCGGGAAATGGTGCTGGCGATGGCCAAGCTGGGCAAGATTCTCGCCGACCGCCAGGGGGCTATCCTGATCCGGGGCCATACCGACGGGCGTCCCTATATGGTCGATGGCCGCAACGACAATTGGCGCCTGTCGCTCGACCGCGCCCAGAGCGCCTATTACATGCTCGTCAGCGGCGGGCTGGACGAGAAGCGGATCGAGCAGGTCTCGGGCTTCGCCGACCGCCGCCTGAAGCTGCCGAACGATCCGTTCAACGATGCCAATCGCCGCATCGAGATCCTGATCGAGGGCTCGCCCAACCAGGCCGGCGGCGCCAAGCCCGGCCAGAATTCGGGACAGAATCCGGTCAAGCCGAACCAGGGCAAACAGGGATAGTCATGACGCGCCTCCCGCATCGTCATCGCCTCGCGCTCGCCTTCACCCTCGGCATGCTGATGCCTGGGGGGCTTCGCGCCGAGGGCCAGGACACCCTGCCGCCCTACAAGATGCTGCGCTCGCTGGAATTCATCCAGGATTCCGTCGCAGCCGGCGACAGTTCGGCCGGCGAGATGCAGCGCTTCATGCTGGCGACGGTCGATGAGCGCCTGCGCGCCGCCGACAAGTCCGTTTTCGACGACAGCCGCAATGTCGATGCCGCGTTGATCTACGCGATGAGCGGCGGCAATCCGGAGACGCTGGAATATCTGATGTCACGCGACGTCAACGGCAATTTCGACAATCGCGTTGCCGACGTCCTCAGGAAATATCTGAACGGCAAGGGCCTGCTGGTGGTCAACACGCTGGCCAGCATTGCGGAAGAATATCGCGACAAGAAGATCGGCCCCTATCTCTCGCTGGTCGCAGGCAACACGATGACCGCCAAGAATCCGAAGGCGGCGTTGAAGTTTTACGACTGGGCGCGCCTGACCGCGCCGGGCACCATCGTCGAGGAATCGGCGTTGCGCCGCTCCGTGGCCCTGTGTGCCGAAGCCGGCATGGTGCCGGAGGGCCTTTCCTACGCGCAGCGCTATACGAGGCGTTTCCTGCATTCGCCCTATGCCAGCCAGTTCGCGGATTTCTTCGTGCAGCTCGTGGTCGATCACGACAGCGCCGTCAAACAGCAGGATATCGTCGAGATCCTCTCCTTCATGGACCCGCCGCGGCAGCGGGAAATCTATATGCGCATGGCGCGCCGCGCCGCCATTGCCGGCAAGGTGGATCTGGCCGCGCTGGCGTCTGCCCGCGCCCAGGCGATCTCCGGCGACGGCAGCGACGCGTTCGGTGCCTTGGCCGGCTTTTACGGCGGGGTCGCGAGCGTATCGAGCCCGGATATCGGCGCGGCGATCCGCAACATAGACCGCATGCCGGTCGGCGAACTGAACGAGCGCGACCGCGCGCTCCGGGACGCCGCCCGGGCCGTGGCCGCCGAAATCACCCGCGCTCCCGATCCGGCAAGCCTGAAGCAAGCCTCTCCATCTAATCTGCCTAATCAAGAGACTACTGAACACGATGCTGCTGTGACGAACCAGTCCGGGTCCCCATCCCCGGCCACGGCGGGTGTTGAGGAGAGGGCCGCGGCCAACGCGGCTCCTACCCCGGAGGAAGGAAGGCAGGAGGCCGATCCTTCATTCAACGCATTCGTCACGACGAGCCGATCGAAGCTTGACGCCATCGACGGCCTGTTGAAGCAGGAAAGTAAGTAATCATGGCTGACATTGCTATTTCCAGCGCCCCTTCAGGGGCCGACCTTGCTGCCGTCGGCAAAAGCGGGCGTGCGACGAAACAGGATGGTGGCGACGGCAAGGGCTTTTTCGATGCGCTGACCAGTTCGCTCGGCAATGGGCGCAAGCCCGAGGCGGATACCGAAGGCGAGACGGAAACGACCGACGCGGACGCCGCCGCCACCGACACGATGCCGGACCTGCCGGTCGATCTCGGGACGAGTGCTGCCGTCGAGGACGCCAGCATCAATACCGCAACCGACATGATCGATCCCTCTCTCGCCAACCTCGCCAATCTCGCAACCCTGACCAAGGGCGCCAAGCCGTCCGTCGCCTCGCAGTTTCCGCAGGCCGCTGGTGCCGGCACTCTTCCCAAGTCGTTGACCGAAGCGCAGCAGGCGCTCCCCAGCGAGGACGCGGCCTCCGTCGAAAAGAGCGAAATGCCGACGGCGGTCGACGATGCGGATCTGGCGCAGGTTCCGGACCAGGCCGATGATGTCGCCGCGCAATTGGCGGATGCGCTCGCCGGCGGCCAGCCGGTCGGCAAGGATGCGGGTGACAAGACGGCGATGCCGGGCGTCAAGAGCACCAAAGTCTCTTCGGCATCGGCTTCCTCTTCCGATGATGGTAAGCAGCTGCCGACGCAGGATGCGCAGCCGGGCAACGCGGTTTCGGACGTTCTCTCACTGCTGAATGCGCCGCAGAGCGCTGCCAGTGCTGCGGTGGCAGCCGACGTGAAGGCGCCGGCGGCACCGAGCCAACCATCGGACGAGGCAACCGACGCGACGGTGCAAGCCGTCACGACGAAGACCGCCACGGCGGATACCGTCGATATCGACGATACCGAAACGGCATTGCCCGCCACGGTGGGCGACGACACCGTGGCGCAGGCCTTCCGGCTGACGCGCGCCGACGGACGCGGCGGCTCGCTGACCCTTTCGGCCGGCAAGGCGACGGACGACACGACACATGCCGATCTCAAGTCCTCGAGCAGCGGCAATGTCGAGACCGTTACGGTGCTGGATTCCCGCCGTTACCTGGGGCTCGCGGCCAATACCAACAGCGCGATGGTCACGGCGACGCTCGCCGGAGACAAGGAGTGGGCGGCGGCAATGCAGCCAAGCTCGTCGCTTGCCAATGCCGCGAGCTGGACAAGCACGGGCAAGGTCGTCAACACGCTGAAGATCCAGCTCAACCCCGACAATCTCGGTCAGGTCACCGCCACCATGCGGCTTTCGGGAGATCAGTTGAGCGTCGATCTCAAGGTGAGCACGGGAGACGCCTACCGGCAGCTCCATGCCGATCAGAGCCACATGGTCGATGCCTTGCGCGCCCAGGGCTATCAGGTCGACAGCATCACCGTTTCGCTGGCTGCGAGCGGCGACCAGTCGTCGGACAGCAACAGCAGGCAGTCCGGCTTCCAGGGGCAGTCTCAGCAACAATCCTTAATGAATCAGGGCCAGGGTGGAGACGCGCGGTCCAGGGGGCAGCACTACTCGGGGCAACAGGCAAATGGCAATGACGGCAATGGCGGCGCGGGCGAACGCGGCACGGAGGATGGCACGGGCAGCAGCGCTCGGCGCCTGCGTTCTGGCGACGTCTATCTCTGACGTTGCCGCGTCGGGCAACGCCTCGGTGCCGGATAGCGGCGCTGCCGGCCTCTGCGAGCGCGAGATCCAGTCGGCCGCGGCGAAGTACGGCATACCCGAGGGCATCCTCTATTCGGTGGGTCTGACGGAGACCGGACGCAGGGGCTCGCTCTCCCCCTATGCTCTCAATATCGAGGGCAAGCCGTATTTTCCGGCATCCCAGAATGCCGCCCTGCAGGCTTTCGTGGCGGCGAAGCAGAGCGGGGCAAAGCTGATCGACATCGGCTGCATGCAGATCAACCAGTATTTTCACGGGGAGAATTTCGCCTCGGTGAACGCCATGTTCGATCCGCGCAGCAATGTCGAATATGCCGCGAGATTCCTTCGCGACCTCCATGACAGGCATGAGACCTGGACCAT
>JASGEG010000453.1:0-2547 GCA_047606605.1 Rhizobium sp. | reverse complement strand
GTGCGCGCGATCGTCATCAGCGGCAGCGAGCGCGGCTTTGCCGCCGGCGCCGATATCGGATCGCTCGCCGCCGCCGGGCCCATCGAGCTCTATACCAGCGGCTTCAGCGAGAAATGGGACGAGGTGGCGGCCATCACCAAGCCGCTCATCGCCGCGATCTCCAGCTATGCCCTTGGCGGCGGCCTTGAACTGGCTCTGATCTGCGACATCGTCGTCGCCGATCGCACGGCGCTGTTCGGCCTGCCGGAAACCGCGATCGGTACCATCCCCGGCGCCGGCGGAACGCAACGCCTGGTGCGCGCCGTCGGCAAGTCCATGGCGATGGAGATGGTTCTGGCCGGACGAAAGCTCGATGCCGAGGAGGCGAGGGCCTGCGGCCTGATCAGCAGCATCGCCGCCGATGGCCAGACCGTGGAGGCCCATGCCTGCGCGATTGCCGAACGCATCGCCCAGGCGGCCCCTCTGGCCGTGGCGATGGCCAAGGCCGCGGTGCTCGAAAGCTTCGAAACGCCGCTATCGGCCGGCATTCGCTACGAGCGCTCGCTTTCCGCCCTGATTGCGGCAAGCGAGGATCGGGCGGAGGGTATGCGCGCCTTCGCTGCGAAGGAGCCGCCGCAGTTCAGGGGGCGGTGAAGGACTTTCCTGCACCGATGACAATCGCCAAGTCGGTCGATCGGAATGTTCCGGCTTCACATCCTAAAGCTGTCGCCGAATGCGGTGGCATCTCTTCCGGATCGAGTGGGTCAGGCGGTCGAGGATCTTTGCCGGATCGTCGCCTTCTTCCCGAATGTCCGCTTTGATACTATCGCAGGCCCCGTCGACACGTGTTGACAGTTCCTCGATCCGCTTGATCGTCGACGCCGGGCTGAGGCCTATCTGTTCGGCAAATACTTTCCAATCCTTGCCGTGCAAGTCCGAGGCGTTGAATTTTCCCCCGATGCCCTGTGGCAGGCTTTGGTCGATCTGCTCATAGGTTGCCGCACACATCATGTCGTATAGCGGTGCCAATTTGGCCGATCCGCCCGCGCCGATCAGGATCGAATAGTTCTTTGCGTGCGAGTCAGAGTTGCAGATCAGCAGGTTGAAGATGACGGCATCCAACAGTTTCAATCGCTCACCTGGCGATATCAGATCATTGACCGCACTGAACATCTGTTTCATCGAGACGCCTGGGCCGGATGATGAGCGTTCATATTTTTGTGCCGGAAAATGGCCGGTGATCTGGCAGAAATCTTCCTGATGGAGCCTGCGCATGTCGCCCTGTCCATCGACGAAGCGATCGTAGCGTTTTACCAGCAGATAGCGACGCTTGCCCGTCTGACGGATCGTTGCCTCGGCGGCGTCGAGGCCGCACTCACCGGCCAGTGCCAGGCAGAATGCTTCGTTATCGACGCTTCCTTTCAGACGGTCGGTATCCGGCTTGATGATATGAGTCGAGGGTGTGCCGTCGACCGGGATTGATATACGGCCATCCTGATCGACAAAGACCGGCAGCTTTTCCTGGACACCGGCCAGCGACATGGAGACGCCACGCTCGCCGACTAGGAATGGCTTGGTCGGAAGTTCATCCAGAATGCGCTCCAGTGCGACCTCGTCCTGAACCGATCTCAGATGGATGCCAGGCTTCCTTGGCTTGCCGATGGACAGGGCGCCAGCTGTATCGCGACCCATATGAGCAAGGAGACCGACAATATCCTGAGGGGATACCTTGAGGCGTTGACCGATTTCCGCAAGATGGAGTTCAGGCAGCAGGTTGGCGAGCCAGGGCAGAAGCCTGTCCGCCGCCACCGGTCCTGACCGTAACGGCATGGTGAGCGAAACGGGAAAGGCGGAGCGGCGTGCTTCCCATGCGGGATCGTAGTCGAGATGCCACCGATCTACGAACGTCAGGTGCGCGACCGGGAATCCCTCATAGTAGATGAGGGTCATTTTCCGTCACCGAAGGTCGGCAGGAAGTCTAGTTCGTCGTTCTCCCATTTCGGGGATTGCGGTGATGCGGATTTGAGATCGGCGATCTCGCAACCTACGGCGCGGGCAACGATGAGCGCTTTTTCAAGTTGGCAGCTCGGTTTACCGGCCTCCAACTCGACAATGAAACGCTCGCCCGTTCCAGACCGGATGGCGAGTTCGGCCTGTGTCCAGCCAAGTTCTTTCCGCTTGCCTTTGATCAGGCCTCCAAAGTCTCGTGCCGAACGGATCATTCTTCTCTCCCAGTATGGTCTTACCGTACAGGAAGATTCATGCGTCGGCAATGAAATTCTTACCGAACGGGAAGTATACTGCAGCAGCCTGGGAATATTTCCCGCTCGGTAAGGTCTTTCTATAAAGGGAGACGCGCTGTCGGCACCGATTTCACTGACTTTTGAGATCGCGACAGACGCTCTCTTCAGAAGGAACCTCCCATGATCATGCAAACCATGGTCATCACATCGTCGCGCCGAGCTGCCAGGGAACGAATTCGTTGCGGCCATAGCCGAGCAGTTCGGATTTCGAACGCTTGCCGGAGGCGGTTTCGAGGATGGACTGGAAGATCTCGTGGCCCTTTTC
>JASGEG010000452.1:0-13377 GCA_047606605.1 Rhizobium sp. | reverse complement strand
TGTTGGATACGCGCCCATCAGGCAACCGCGCGACGAGCTCATGTGAAAATAAAAATGCAACTGTAATGCTAGCCTTTTGTTTTACGCAATTCCGGACGGAAACCGCAGCGCACTTTTCCTGGAACTGCTCCGGCGGCGCCTATTGCTCCATCAGGGTCTTCAAGGTGTGAAGATCCTTGCTGATGTGCTGCTCATCCGCCGCGAACTGCTCGTCGGTCATGCCGGGCAATCGCAGCAGCGTGAACATCACTTCCGCGCCATCTCCGTTCGGCACGACCCTCAGCGCATTGTGAACCCGCAGTCCGGATTCGAGCGTGACCACATGGTCGATGACGCCGAACTCGTTATGGGGCGTGAAGCGGATACGCGCCGAGCCGAGAACGCCGGAGGTGATCCAGTCCTCGCCATCCAGCGTCAGCCCGGACGTCAGGCCCGAAGCCCAGAGCGGCATGTTTTCCGGGCGGCTCGCAAAGCCATAGACCTCCTGCCAATGGCGATCGATGGAGACATGCACGATCCTCGCGGTCATGGTCGACATGGCTATTTCCTCCTCTATATCCGGTTTCAACGGGCTGGCTCGCCAGGTCTTCGGAAAAAATTCCGTAGATTGGGGCGGGCTTTCGCAAAGGGGCCGATTCGGCCTCTTGGAAGGCTTGCCGTTTCCCGCCCGGAGTGCAACAACAACGCCGAACGCATGACTCCCGAAGGCGAGATCGGTTTCCGGGAGGGCTTAGGCGTCATTTCGAAATCTCATGCGCCCTGCGCTTTTCTTCGAGCATGCGGCGCAGCAGGCGAATTATTGGAGGGTTGTCGTGGAAAAGGCAGAAATCGGGCTTATCGGTCTCGCTGTCATGGGGTCGAACCTGGCGCTCAACATTGCCGAAAAGGGCAACAAAATCGCCGTATTCAACCGTACGCCGCAAGTGACGGATGAATTCTACGCGAATGCGGGTGCGCTGAAGGACAAGATCATTCCCTGCAAGACGATCGAGGAATTCGTCGAATCGATCCGTCCGCCACGGCCGATCATCATCATGATCAAGGCCGGCGAGCCGGTCGACCAGCAGATGGCGGCGCTGCAGCCCTATCTCGACAAGGGCGACATCATGATCGATGCCGGCAACGCCAATTTCCGCGACACGATCGCCCGTTTCGACCGCCTGAAGGATACGGGTCTCACCTTTATCGGCATGGGCGTGTCCGGCGGCGAAGAGGGTGCGCGTCACGGTCCGTCGATCATGGTCGGCGGCACGGAGGAATCCTACAAGCGCGTGGAGAAGGTGCTGACTTCGATCGCCGCGAAATACAAGGACGAGCCCTGCGTCGCCTGGCTCGGCAATGACGGCGCCGGTCACTTCGTCAAGACCATCCATAACGGCATCGAATATGCCGACATGCAGATGATCGCCGAAATCTACGGTATCCTGCGCGACGGCCTCGGCAAGAGCGCTGCCGAGATCAGCAGCATCTTCGGCGAATGGAACAAGGGCCGCCTGAATTCCTACCTGATCGAGATCACCGAAAAGGTTCTGGCCGCCAAGGACCCGGCCACCGGCAGCGCCGTGCCGGATATCATCCTCGACAAGGCCGGTCAGAAGGGCACGGGCAAATGGTCTGCGATCGAAGCGCAGAACATGGGCATTCCGGCCACCGCCATCGAAGCCGCCGTTGCCGCCCGCAGCCTGTCGGCCATCAAGGGGCAGCGCGAGGCCGCCGAGAAGATTTTCGGTACGCCGGACTACAAGTTCCCGATCGCCTTCGGCCCCGAACTGCTGAAGGATCTGGAACTGGCTCTGTTCGCCGCCAAGATCGGCGCCTATGCGCAGGGCTTCGCGGTCATGGCTGAGGCATCGAAGGAGTTCAACTGGTCGCTGCCGATGCCGGTCATCGCCAAGATCTGGCGTGCGGGCTGCATCATCCGCTCGCAGTTCCTCGACGAGATCACCAGCGCCTTCACCAAGGCGCCGGATGCCGCCAATCTGATCGTCACCCCGGCCTTCGCCGAGATGGTCAAAGAATCGATCCCGGCGCTGCGCCGCATCGTTTCGGCCGCGACCGCCTCCGGCCTGCCTGTTCCGGCGCTGGCATCGGCGCTGACCTATTTCGACGCCTATCGCCAGGCGCGCGGCACCGCCAACCTGATCCAGGCCCAGCGCGACTTCTTCGGCGCCCATGGCTTCGACCGCGTCGACGGCAAGGATATCCACCACGGCCCCTGGGGCAGCGGTGCGAACGGCTGATCGCCGCTTTCGATCTTTTGAGATGAAAAACCGCCGGATTTCCGGCGGTTTTTTTGTCCTTTAGAGCGGTCAGTGTTTCACGGAATCATTGAACCGCTTTATCTTTTTGGTTTGACGCCATTCCGGACGGAAAACCGCTGCACACTTTTCCTGGAATTGCTTTAGCCCTTCGGCCAGATCGGCGGGCTGATGCTTTGCAGCAGTTCCGGCTCGATGCCGTCGATGCGGGCGATGACCGCCTTTCCGAGTTCGCGGCCGGCCTGGCGGAAGTCTTCGTAGATCGTAATGATCTCCGGACGAATCCAGCTCAGCACATCGGTCGATTGCTTGGCGACCATGTCGATATCCTGACCGAGACGGAAACCGGCGGCCTCGATGCCGGCATTGACGGCGATGGCGCCGGCGCTGCTGGAACAGACGATACCATCCGGCGGATTCGACGAGCGCATCAGCGCCTCGGCCGTATCCTTGATATCGGCGAGCGTCGTATCGGTGCTGGCCCGCAGCGGCACTTCCTGGGCATGGTACTCGCGCAAGCCCGTCTGGAATCCGATCTGGGTGTGCAGATAATAAGTGAGCTTGCCCGGCGGCTGCAGCAGGGCGATGCGGCGGCGGCCCTTGGCGACCAGCGCACGCACGGCCTCGCGCGCGAAAGCCTCGTTGTCGAAATCGTGAAAGGGATGGGAAATTCCCATATTGGTGCGCCCATGCGTGGCAAAGGGCATGCCGCGCTCATGCATGAGCTCGACGCGCGGGTCGTCCGGTTCGGTGCGCGAGATGATCACGCCGTCCGCTGAGCCGGTATCGAGAATATAGCGAACCGGCACCAGCGGGTCCTTGCTGTGCGAGTGCGGGGTGATGACGAGGTGATACTGCGTCCCGGCCAGAACCTCGGAAATGCCGAAGACCATCTGGCTGGTGAAGCCCATGATCTCCTCGTCGATGCTCAGCACCAGCGCGATGACGTTCGTCTTGCCGGTTCTCAGGCGTACGCCGGCGCGATTGGGCTGGTAGCCCAATTGCCGCGCGACCATGCGAACCCGTTCCTTGGTTTCGGCACCGATATCGGGGGCATCCTTCAGGGCGCGGGAAACCGTGGTTATTCCAAGGCCCGTCATGAAGGCGATCGTCTTCAGCGTCGGCCGCTCGGGCGTGGGCTGAGTACCGCTGCCGGAAATCTTCCTATTGTCCATCTCGTCCAAGCCTGCCTCCCGGCCGCCTCCCGCGGCCAATCCGCTTATATCGCTTGCAGCCGCGCCGCAAGCGCATGCGCAATGCGGTCGCTCCTCCCTCATTGAAGAAATCTGTAACGATACAGTAGAAAAGTCGAGCGCTTTTTCTCCTGGATCGTCAAAAGAGCTATCCTGCGGTTGAATTCACAGGTGGAGCCGAAAAATTTTGCACCTGCGAGAGCTGATCCCGAATTCATTGGGCGTCGCAGCAATTTTAAGTCAGAAATTTCAAATAACTAAAGGAAAAACTTATAGATAAGCATTGCTGATGAAATCGGAAGCATCCCGCATTTTTTGCAAGCATAAATGTAATCCTAAAGCGTACGATGGCGCTTTCCGGAAAATTTCGCGGGCGGGCGGTTGCGCGTTGAAAATGATTCGACTACGTTTTTCCGGCAACGTTTCAGTGAGGGAGGAAAACTCATGAATATTCGTTTGATGGCGGCTGCACTGGCTGCTTCGGTCGTGTTGCCCCTGGGAGCAGCCAATGCGACGGATCTCGAAGTCACCCATTGGTGGACGTCCGGTGGCGAAGCGGCCGCCGTGGCCGAGCTGGCGAAGGCGTTCGACGCTACCGGCAATCACTGGGTCGATGGCGCCATCGCCGGCTCCGGCGGCACCGCGCGCCCGATCATGGTCAGCCGCATCACCGGCGGCGATCCGATGGGCGCCACCCAGTTCAACCATGGCCGCCAGGCAGAGGAGCTTGTCCAGGCGGGTCTCATGCGCGACCTGACGGATGTCGCCACGCAGGAGCATTGGAAGGATATCATCCGCCCGTCGAGCCTGCTCGATTCCTGCACCATCGACGGCAAGATCTATTGCGCCCCGGTCAACATTCATTCCTGGCAGTGGCTCTGGCTTTCGAATGCCGCCTTCAAGAAGGCCGGCGTCGAGGTTCCGAAGAACTGGGATGAATTCGTTGCCGCAGGTCCGGCGCTGGAAAAGGCTGGCATCGTTCCGCTCGCAATGGGTGGGCAGCCATGGCAGGCGGCGGGTGCTTTCGATGTGCTGATGGTCGCCATCGCCGGCAAGGACACCTTCCAGAAAGTGTTCGGCGACAAGGATGCGAAAGTGGCGGCCGGCCCGGAAATCGCCAAGGTCTTCAAGGCCGCCGACGACGCCCGCAAGCTGTCCAAGGGCTCCAACGTCCAGGACTGGAACCAGGCCACGAACCTCGTCATCACCGGCAAGGCCGGCGGGCAGATCATGGGCGACTGGGCGCAGGGCGAGTTTGCGCTCGCGGGCCAGAAGGCCGGCACGGATTATACCTGCCTGCCGGGTCTCGGCGTCAATGAAGTCATTTCGACCGGCGGCGACGCCTTCTACTTCCCGCTCTTGAAGGATGAGGCCAAGTCCAAGGCTCAGGCGGTGCTTGCGAAGACGCTGCTCGATCCGAAGACCCAGGTTGCCTTCAACCTGAAGAAGGGCTCGCTGCCCGTGCGCGCCGACGTGGACCTCACAGCGGCCAATGACTGCATGAAGAAGGGCCTCGAAATCCTGAAGAAGGGCAATGTGATCGAGGGCACGGACCAGCTTCTGTCCGCCGATACGCAGAAGCAGAAGGAGGACCTGTTCTCCGAGTTCTTCGCCAATCCTTCGATGACGCCGGAGGCAGCGCAGAAGCGCTTCGTCGACATCATCGCCGCAGCCGATTGATCTCAATCCTCTCGCTGTCGTGATGCCGGCCGCTTGTCGCGGGTCGGCATCAGGGCCGGAGCCACCTGTTGTGATCCGGCTGACGACAGTGCCTCTCATGAGCCCGAGGCCGGCAAGATTGTCGGGCTCGGCCATGGGCGGGAAGGGCGGACGGGATGCGGTAGCCCGGTCCCGGTCATCGAAGCAGTTGCGCTTCAGAAGGAGCTACAATGACGGGTCCAGCGAAAGCCGACCGGCCAAATCAATATCTGCGTAATCTGAATTCGAAAATTGCATCCATCCCGATGATCCTGACCGCCGTGGTCATCTTCCTCGGCGGCTCGATATGGACGGTGGTTTATTCCTTCACCAGTTCGAAACTGCTGCCGCGTCTGAATTTCGTCGGCCTGGATCAGTATCACCGCCTGTGGGCGGCACCGCGCTGGATGGTATCCATCGAGAACCTTGCGGTTTACGGCATTCTCTCGATGATTTTCAGCCTGGTGATCGGCTTCGTGCTGGCCGCGTTGATGGATCAGAAGATCCGTTTCGAAAACACGTTCCGCACGATTTTCCTTTATCCTTTCGCGCTTTCCTTCATCGTCACCGGCCTTGTCTGGCAGTGGCTGCTCAACCCCGAATTCGGCATCCAGTCCGTGGTGCGCTCTCTCGGCTGGACGAGCTTCACCTTCGATCCGCTCTACACCCCGAGCATCGTCATCTACGGCGTGCTGATCGCCGCCCTCTGGCAGGGGACGGGCCTTGTGATGTGCCTGATGCTGGCCGGCCTGCGCGGCATCGACGAGGACATCTGGAAGGCTGCCCGCGTCGACGGCATCCCGATGTGGCGGACCTATCTGTTCATCGTCATTCCGATGATGCGTCCGGTCTTCATCACCACGCTCGTCATCATCGCCAGCGGTATCGTCAAGGTCTACGACCTCGTCGTCGCGCAGACGAGCGGCGGCCCCGGCATCTCGTCGGAAGTGCCGGCGAAATATGTCTACGATTACATGTTCCAGGCACAGAACCTCGGGCAGGGGTTCGCAGCCTCCACCATGATGCTGGTGACCGTTGCCATCATCATCATCCCCTGGGCCTATCTGGAATTCGGCGGAGGGCGCAAGCGTGTCTGATTCAACGACTGTCAACAATGCGAATGACGCCGCCCGCTCGACCGGCAAGACCTTCTCGGGACCGAACGGCCGCAAGCCGCGCCGCACGCTCTCCGGCCGCAACATCATGCTCTACGGCACGCTCTTCGTGGCCGCGGTCTATTACCTCCTGCCGCTCTACGTGATGATCGTCACGTCGCTGAAGGGCATGCCGGAAATCCGGCTTGGCAATATTTTCTCGCCGCCGCTCGAAATCACCTTCGAACCCTGGGTGAAAGCCTGGGCAACGGCCTGCACCGGTCTCAATTGCGACGGCCTTTCCCGCGGCTTCTGGAATTCGGTGCGCATCACCGTCCCGTCCACGGTCCTGTCGATCGCGATCGCCTCGGTCAACGGCTATGCCCTTGCTAACTGGCGTTTCAAGGGAGCCGATCTGTTCTTCTCGATCCTCGTCGTCGGCGCGTTCATTCCCTATCAGGTGATGATCTACCCGATCGTCATCGTGCTGCGCGAAATCGGCATCTACGGCACGCTCACCGGGCTGATCGTGGTCCACAGCATCTTCGGCATGCCGATCCTGACGCTTCTGTTCCGCAATTATTTCGCGTCGCTGCCGACGGAGCTTTTCAAGGCCGCGCGTATCGACGGCGCGGGCTTCTGGCAGATTTTCCTGCGCATCATGCTGCCCATGTCGCTGCCGATCTTCGTCGTCGCGATGATCCTGCAGATCACGGGTATCTGGAACGACTTCCTGTTCGGCGTCGTCTTCACCCGGCCGGAATATTATCCGATGACCGTGCAGCTCAACAATATCGTCAATTCCGTTCAGGGCGTGAAGGAATACAACGTCAACATGGCGGCAACGATCCTGACGGGTCTTGTGCCTCTGGTCGTTTATTTCGTCTCCGGACGGCTTTTCGTCCGCGGCATCGCCGCCGGCGCAGTGAAGGGTTGATCCATGACCAGCAGCGTTTCCATCAAAGACCTCTCGCTCGATTTCGGTGCGGTCACCGTCCTGAAAAACCTCAATCTCGAGATCAACGACGGCGAATTCCTCGTCCTGCTGGGCTCGTCCGGCTGCGGCAAGTCCACGCTTCTCAACTGCATCGCGGGCCTGCTCGACATCACGGAAGGGCAGATCTTCATCAAGGGCAAGAACGTCACCTGGGAAGAGCCCAAGGATCGCGGCATCGGCATGGTGTTCCAGTCCTATGCGCTCTATCCGCAGATGACGGTCGAAAAGAACCTGTCCTTCGGCCTGCAGGTTGCCAAGCTGCCGCAGCCGGAGATCGACAAGCGCATCGCGCGCGCCGCCGAAATCCTGCAGATTCAGCCGCTTCTGAAGCGCAAGCCGGCCGAGCTTTCGGGCGGCCAGCGCCAGCGCGTGGCGATTGGCCGCGCCCTGGTGCGCGATGTCGACGTGTTCCTCTTCGACGAACCGCTGTCCAACCTCGACGCCAAGCTGCGCTCGGAACTGCGCGTCGAGATCAAGCGGCTGCATCAGTCCTTGAAGAACACGATGATCTACGTCACCCACGACCAGATCGAGGCGCTCACGCTTGCCGACCGCATCGCCATCATGAAGAGCGGCATCGTCCAGCAGCTCGACGATCCGACGACGATCTACAACAAGCCGCGCAATCTTTTCGTCGCCGGCTTCATCGGCTCGCCGTCGATGAATTTCCTGCGCGGCGAGCTGGTCAACCGCGAGGGCAAGATCGCCTTTGCCACCAACGACGTGCTCTTTTCGCTCGACGGCTACGAGGCCGGCGAGGGGCTTGAGGCCGGCCGCAAGGTCGTTCTCGGGGTGCGGCCGGAACACATCAAGGTCAATGAGGGCCTGGGTGCGGAAACCCACGACGCGACCGTCGATATCGAAGAGCCGATGGGCGCCGACAATCTGCTCTGGCTCAATCACGCCGGCCACACCATGTCGGTGCGCATCAACGGTGCCCGGCGTTTCGGCCCGGGGTCGCGCGTCAAGCTCGGCTTCGACATGACGCTCGCGTCGCTCTTCGACGCGCAGACGGAACTTAGAATTTAGTCACATAAGGCGGGGGCGGCTTGCCGCCTCCGTCCACAGCGGTCCGAGGAGGTCCGATGTCGTCCGCATTCAATGATGGTTTCAGTCTCGATCTGGCTGGTTCGTGGCGTCTGACGTCCCCCGACAGCGATCATTCCCTCTCCATGCCGGTTCCCGGCGATGTCCATAGCGCGCTTCATGCCGAAAACCTCATTCCCGATCCCTATTTCGGCCGGAACGAAGAGGTGGTGCAGTGGGTCGCGCATCAGGACTGGCAGATCGAGCGCAGCTTCACGCTCGATGATGCAAGCGGCGACTGGTATCTCGATATCGACTATCTCGACACGGTGGCGAGCGTCTATGTCAACGACGTGCTCGTGCTCGAAGGCAACAATAGCTTCCAGCGCTATCGGCCCGACGTTTCCAGGACCCTGAGGACGGGCGAGAACACGATCCGCATCCTCCTGCATTCCAGCATCAAGGCGGGCGCCGAGCTGCAGGCAAGGCAGCCTTTCTACATCCCTTACAGCACCGGCAATTCGCCGATCCCGAACGGCAACATGCTGCGCAAGCCGCAATGCCATTTCGGCTGGGACTGGAACATCGCCATCGCGCCGCTCGGGCTTTACGGCACCATCGCGCTGAAGAAGCTGGAGACGGCGCGGATCGAAACGGTCGTGACGCAGCAGTTCCACAATGACGACGGCTCGGTCGATCTCAAGGTGACGGCGAGTTTGTTCGCCAGGGGCACCGGCGTCGCTCAGGTCTATTTCTCGCTCGACGACGAGCGGCTGCGGCTGGATATCGGCGTCAATGCCGGCGAGACCTCGATCACCCATGTTTTCCATGTCGACCGGCCGAGGCTCTGGTGGCCGGCCGGCAGCGGCGAGCAGGCGCTCTATGAACTCTGCGTCGAAACGAATTCGGAAAGCGTGACGCGCCGGATCGGGCTGCGCACCGTCGAGCTCATTACCGATGAAGACGAGGCGGGCAGCCGTTTCGCGCTGAAGGTCAACGGCCGCGAGATTTTTGCGCGCGGCGCCAACTGGATTCCGGCGGATGCGCTGTTTTCCCGCTCCAGCCCGGCCTTGACCGAAGACCTGCTGCAATCGGCGGCCGACGCCAATATGAACGTCATCCGCGTCTGGGGCGGTGGCTTCTACGAGCATGACTGGTTCTACGATATTTGCGACCGGCTCGGCCTGATGGTCTGGCAGGACTTCATGTTCGCCTGCAACCTCTATCCTTCCACGGCCGATTTTCTCGACAATGTCGAGGCCGAGGTCGACTATCAGGTCCGGCGGCTGGCGACGCATCCGTCGATCGTGCTGTGGTGCGGCGACAACGAGCTGGTTGGCGCGCTCACATGGTTCGAGGAATCCCGCAGGGATCGCGACCGCTATCTCGTTTCCTACGACCGTCTGAACCGGACCATCGAGCAGGCGATGAAGAAGGCGCTGCCGGATGCGATCTGGTGGCCTTCCAGTCCGGCCTCCGGTTACCTCAATTTCGGCGATGCCTGGCATGCGGACGGCTCCGGCGACATGCATTACTGGTCGGTCTGGCACGAGAACAAGTCCTTCGACAACTACCGCTCGGTGCGCCCGCGCTTCTGCTCGGAATTCGGCTTCCAGTCCTACACCTCGCTGCCGGTCATCAAGACCTATGCCGAAGCGAAGGATATGAACATCGCCTCTCCGGTGATGGAGCTGCACCAGAAGAATGCCGGCGGCAATGAGCGCATTGCCGGCACGATGTTCCGCTATTTCCGCTTCCCGAAGGATTTCCCGAATTTCGTCTATCTGAGCCAGGTGCAACAGGGCCTCGCCATCAAGACCGCCGTGGAATACTGGCGGTCGCTGAAGCCGCATTGCATGGGCACGATCTATTGGCAGCTCAACGACACCTGGCCGGTGGCCTCGTGGTCGAGCCTCGATTATGGCGGTCGCTGGAAGGTGATGCACTATCTCGTGCGCCGCTTCTTCCAGCCGGTTTCGGTGGCCGCTATCCCGTCCGAGGATGGCAAGACCATCCGTTTCTCGCTGGTCAACGATACGGGTGCCGATGTCACCGCCGATATCTCGGTGTCGCTCCTGAAGCTCGATGGCGAACGCGTGCCGCTGACGACGGCGCATGCGGCCTGCACGCCGGATGCGGCGATCACGGCGCTGTCCATAGATACTTCCCAGGTGCCGGCCGATTGCCTGCTGGCCTGGCGTTTCACCGCGTCGAACGGCATGGGCGGCGAGGGGCATTATGTCCATGGCACCTACAAGGCCCTGGAGCTTCAGCCCGCTGGCCTTAAGGTCGTTCTGGAAGAGACCAAGGACAACGGCACGGTGGAACTGAATGTCACTGCGAAGGGACTGGCCCTGTTCGTGATGATCGAAAGCGAGACCGAGGGACGTTATTCCGATAATGCCTTCGATCTCGCGGCTGGTGAAAGCCGCCGGATCGTCTTTACGCCCGCCAAGCCGCTTGCCGGCGCCACACCGGAATTCCGCATTTACGACCTTCAGTCCAGCCAGTCGGTGGAATGAGGGTATCCGGCCGCCGTCCGGCGGTATTTCAGGGCCGCAGGCCCAAGACAGAGACGGCCATCAGGCCATTGGAGAGCATGACGATGACGAAACTTGGATTTCAGATTTACAGCGCCCGCAATTTCCAGCCCTACTCAGATATCTTCGTGAAGCTCGGCAAGGCCGGCTATTCGGAAGTCGAAGGCTTCGGCGGCATCTATGCCGATCTCGACGAGGCCGGCCTCAAGAGCCTGCGCGCCGAGCTCGACAAGAACGGCCTGGTGATGGCAAGCGGCCATTTCAGCCCGGATTTCCTCGACGGTCAGGTGCAGAAGTCGCTGACGATCGCCAAGACGCTCGGCATGGATTCCATCTACGCGCCGCATCTGGCCGCCGACCAGCGCCCCAAGGATGCCGCAGGCTGGCTCGCTTTCGGCAAGCGCTTGCATGAGATGAGCAAGCCCTACAAGGATGCCGGCTTCGAATTCGGCTGGCACAACCACGATTTCGAGTTCGTCAGGCAGGCCGATGGCTCGCTGCCGATCGAGCAGATCTTCGAGGGCGCTCCGGACATTTCCTGGGAAGCCGATATCGCCTGGGTTATCCGCGGCGGCGGCGATCCCTTCGCCTGGATCGAAAAGCTCGGCCCGCGTATTACGTCGGTTCACGTCAAGGACATCGCGCCGGCTGGTGAGAACAAGGACGAGGACGGCTGGGCGGATGTCGGGCACGGCACGGTTCCGTGGCCGAAGCTGATCAAGGCGCTGGCCGGCACCAGGGCCAAGCATTTCGTTGTCGAACATGACAATCCGAACGACATCGACCGCCTGATCACCCGTTCGATCGCATCCTTCAAGACCTTTTGAGGCATTTTTCCATGGCTAAGGAACTCGGCGTCGGCATCCTCGGATGCGGCAATATCTCAACGACCTATTTCAAGCTCGCGCCGCTCTTCAAAGGGCTGAAGGTGCTGGCTTGCGCTGATATCAATATGGAAGCGGCGCGCCTGCGCGCCGAGGAATATCAGGTCAAGGCCCAGACCGTGGACGAGCTGCTCGCCAATGACGAGCTTGACGTCATCGTGAACCTCACCATCCCGGACGCGCATTTCCCGATCTCCAAGCGCATTCTGGAGGCCGGAAAGCATGTCTATTCCGAGAAGCCTCTGGTGCTGACGCTGGAGCAGGGCGAGGAGCTGCGCCGCATCGCCAGGGAAAAGGGGCTTGCCGTCGGCTGCGCGCCCGACACCTTCCTCGGCGGTGCGCATCAGCTTGCCCGCAAGTTCATCGATGACGGCGGCATCGGCCGCGTCACGTCCGGCGCCTGCTATGTCATGAGCCCCGGCATGGAAATGTGGCATCCGAACCCGGACTTCTTCTTCCTGCCCGGCGGCGGCCCGATTCTCGATCTCGGGCCTTACTATGTCGCCAACCTCATCAACCTCATCGGCCCGGTGAAGCGCGTGGGAGCGATGACGTCGATGGCGTCGCCGACCCGCACCATTACCAGCCAGCCGCGCAACGGCGAGATCATCCCGGTGAAAACGCCGACGACGATCCAGGCGCTGCTGGAATTCGTCAGCGGCGCGACGGTGACGTTGACGGCAAGCTGGGATGTCTGGTCGCATCGTCACGCCAATATGGAACTCTACGGCACCGACGGTTCGCTCTATGTGCCCGATCCGAACTTCTTCGGCGGCACGGTCGAGGCGAGCGGCCGCGACAAGGAGATCAAGCCCCTGGAAAACTGGGCGCATCCTTTCGGCATCGCCAATCAGGAGAGCCCGAGCGGTGCGCGCGCCAACTACCGCACGGCCGGCCTGGCGGACCTGGCGGCGTCGCTGATCGACGGTCGCGATGCCCGTTGCTCGCTCGACCGTACGCTGCATGGCGTCGACGTCATGACCTCGATCCTGAAATCGGGCGAGGAGGGTCGTTTCATCGATCTGACCACAACCTGCACCCAGCCGGCGGCGCTCGGCATCGAAGAGGCGCAGGCGCTCTTGAAGTAGGCGTGGGAAGAGCTAGTTTGCGCGCGGGCGGAGAGCCCGCGCGTTTTTCATCTCAAAGGAATTTGCACCATGGCCTGGCAACCGGCATCCGATCGCTACGCGAACATGAAATACAACAGAACGGGCCGCTCCGGCCTGAAACTGCCGGCGGTTTCGCTGGGTCTCTGGCATAATTTCGGCGGCGACACCCCGCATGACCGTAAGATCGACATGTGCCGCACGGCCTTCGACCTCGGCATCACCCATTTCGATCTCGCCAACAATTACGGCCCGCCTCCGGGCAGCGCCGAAACCGCCTTCGGTGAGATCCTGCGCACTGATTTCGCCGGCCTGCGCGACGAGCTGATCATCTCCTCCAAGGCCGGCTACGACATGTGGCCGGGTCCCTACGGTGAATGGGGAAGCCGCAAATATCTGATCGCCTCCTGCGACCAGAGCCTGAAGCGCATGGGTCTCGACTATGTCGATATCTTCTATTCGCACCGCTTCGATCCGGACACGCCGCTGGAGGAGACCTGCGGCGCGCTCGACCACATCGTGCGCTCCGGCCGCGCGCTCTATGTCGGCATCTCCTCCTACAATTCGCAGCGCACCCGCGA
>JASGEG010000451.1:0-3527 GCA_047606605.1 Rhizobium sp. | reverse complement strand
CAAGGGCCTATGCCGCTCGCATCAAGGCCTCACAATGAGTTCATCAGATACTATCCGGTGAGCTCACATCCGGCCCGTGCCCAAAACTATCAAGCCGTTGAAACTGAAAAATCAATGGGGCAGAGACGGCGGATACATTCCAACTGAACCTTCCTCCAGATTTCCCACCGAGATCCGTCAGTGGCATTCGGCGCGATCCCCGAGCCTGACCCGTTATGGCGCCATCACATGATCGGCCGGCAAGCGAATGGTCGCACTTGCCCTGATGTCGGTGGCGCTGGCGGCGATGATCAGCTCGTATTCGCCGGCATCCGCCCGGAAACGACCAGCCTCGACATCGAAATAAGCGAGATCACGGAGCCCGATTTTCAGTACGGCAACACCGGTCTCGCCCGGCTCCAGCCTCAGTTTCGCAAAGGCCCGCAACTCCTTGAAGGGTCTTTCGATCCTGGGCTCAACGGCGCGGACATAAAGCTGCACCACATCCGAGCCTGCCCGGTCTCCGATATTGGTGACGGCGACGCTGACCGTCAGGCCGTCCGGACCGATCTCGGTCTGCGGGAGCTGCAGGGAGCCCCAGGCGAAGCGGGTATAGCCGAGGCCGAAGCCGAAGGGGAACAGCGGCTCGATCTCGCGCGTATCATGATGCCGATAGCCGACGAAAATCCCTTCGGCATAGCGCACATGACCGTTCTGGCCGGGGTAGATCGTCGCGTCGCTGGTGATGGCCGAATTTTCGGCGAGCGCCTTGGGGAAGGTCTGCGGCAGGCGGCCCGACGGCTCGACCGCTCCGAAGAGGACGTCGGCGAGCGAATTGCCCAGCTCCTGTCCGGGATACCAGATCTGCAGCACTGCCCGCACCTTGTCGAGCCAGGGCATCTCGACCGGCCCGCCGGTCTGCAGCACCACGATCACATTCGCGTTGGCTTCGGCGACCTTCGCGATCAGCTCTTCCTGCCGGCCGGGCAGACGCATGTCGGGCAGGTCGAGGCCCTCCGTATCCCACTCGCCGTCGCGGCCGACGAGCAGCAGGACGGTGTCGGAATTGCGGGCGGTGTCGACCGCCTCTTCTATGCCGGAATCACCCAGCGGCCGCTCGATCCCGAACCGAAGCGCGCATATGTTGATGCCATCGAGACTTGCCTTCGGTGCTTCATATTCGACGACGATCCGATAGCGGCGGCCGGCTTCGAGCTGCCTGGACCGGCGCTGTTCGTCATTGGCGGTCCCGAAGAAATTCTCGCCCTTCGTCCAGCCCTCATAGCCGTCGACCGTGAGCTCGCCATCGACGAAGAGCCGGGCAAGGCCGGCATTGGTCATGCCGAAGACATGTTCGCCGCTCTCCTCGGGCACGAATGTTCCGGTCATCCGGGCCGAAAAATCGGCAATGTCGAGCCCCTCGGCGGGAAGATCGAACCAGAAGAACTCGCCCTTGTCTTCCGCCACGACAAGAACGGGCTCGCCCTGGCAACCGCGCCCCTTGAAATATTCCACCGTCATCTCGCCGCTGAAGAGATCGACCAGCCGGTTGTTGGCGGAGCCGACCGCATGGCGGATGCTGTTGGCGTTGGAAAGCGCCGCGCGAATGCCCTCCAGGGGGCTCACCGTATAATGCGCCGATATCCGGGCGCTGCCGCCGCCCATGACGCGGGCGGAGGCCGCATTCGGGCCGATGACGGCGATCTGGTCGACGGAGGATTTGGCAAGCGGCAATATGCCGTCGTTCTTCAGAAGCACCGCGCCTTCGGCGCCGAGCTGACGGATCAGCGCGCGATCGTGCGGCAGGTCCAGCGCATGCTCGCTGAGATCGGGCGCCTTTTCGAAGGCGCCGACACGCTCGAGAAGCTGGAGGATGCGGCGCGCCGATGCCCGCACCGTCTCGGCCTTGACCTTGCCTTCCCTGACGGCCGCAACCAGTTTCTCGCCCCGGTCTCGCCAGGGACCCGGCATTTCCAGATCCAGCCCGGCATTGATCGTCTCCACCGTCGAATGCGAACCGAACCAGTCGGACATGACGATACCGTCAAAACCCCATTCCTCGCGCAGCACCTTCGTCAGCAGCCAGGGATGCTCGCTCGTATAGGTGCCGTTCAGCCGGTTGTAGGAGGACATGACGGCCTGTACGCCGGCCTGCTTCACGGCAGCCTCGAAAGGCGGCAGATAGATTTCGCGCAGCGGCCGCTCATCGACATCGGACGACATGGTCTGGCGCTCGATCTCGGATTCGTTGGCGACGAAATGCTTGATGGTCGCCGCGACACCCTGCCCCTGCACGCCGCGAACATAGGCGACCGCCAGAGCGGACGTCAGCGCCGGGTCCTCGGAATAGCATTCGAAGTTGCGGCCATTGAGGCCGGAGCGGTGAATATTGACGGTCGGCGCCAGCAGCACGGATGCGCCCTTGCTCCTGGCCTGCTCGCCAAGGGCGGCGCCGACACGCTCGATCAGCTCCGGGTTCCAGGTTGATCCGAGCGCGATCGCAACCGGAAAGCAGGCGGATTTGACGCCGCCCACCAGCGATCCGCCGCCACGGGCGCCATTCGGCCCATCGGTCACCTTGATCTTCGGCACGCCGAGCCGCCCGACCGGAACCGTCGTCCAGAAATCCGCGCCCGAAAGCAGCGAGACCTGCTCCTCCAGCGTCATCTTGTCGAGAATAGCGTCGATCATGGGGTTCCTCTTAATCCTGTGCGATGGCCAAGGCCGATGGAAGGGGTAGCCATCGCCGACGCCTTCCGTTAAACCTACCGAGTACTCGGTTATTTTAAAGAGTCAAGGACAGACTGCCGGGAGATGCAGGCCCATGCAAAGAAGACCGGCGGTTGGCCACGCGGTCCAATCGCGTTAGAAGCGGGTGAAATGACGAAAACAGGCGCAATGACGATCGGCAAGGACGATCCAACCGAACCAGAAACCCGACAGCGGCGGCACTCCGCCAAGGGCGTATCACGGCGCGAGGCCATCCTGGCGGCGGCCATGCAGCGCTTCGCCAGGGACGGCTACCAGAGCGCCGCGATCGGCGACGTCGCCAAGGATGTCGGCCTGTCGCTGCCCGGGCTGCTGCATCATTTCCCGACCAAGGTGGATCTGCTGCTGGCGATCCTCGACAAGCGCGACATCGATAGTTCGGCCGCAATCGACGACGGCCAGGCGAGCTGGCGCTCGTTCCTGACCGGCCTCGTCCGGATCGCTGAATACAATACCGGCATCCCCGAGGTCGTGCGGGCCTTTGCGATCCTCAACGCCGAAAGCCTGATCCAGGACCATCCGGCGAAAGCCTGGTTCGCCAACCGCGCCCGGCAATTGCAGATCAACATAGCGGCGAAACTTAAAGATGGCATCGCCCGCGGCGAGGTCAGGCCAACCATCGACTGCCCGGCCGTGGCCGCCGAAGTGATCGCCATGATGGACGGGCTGCAGATGCTCTGGCTCCGCGACCCCAAGGTTTTCGACATGGTGAAGGCCATGGGCGGTTATATCGAACGACTGATAGAGGATCTTCAGAGCCCGCCCCCACCATAAATTTT
>JASGEG010000450.1:0-2901 GCA_047606605.1 Rhizobium sp. | reverse complement strand
TGTGACACTGTTTGTCGAAGTCCTTGCCCATATGCGGCGCATAGCTGAGTTCGCCGGTCAGTTCATAGGTCCAGGTGTGATAGGGACAGACAAGCTTCGAAACGATCGTCTTGCCCGGGTCCAGCAGACGCGACCCGCGATGGCGACAGACATTATGAAGAACGCGGATTTCGCCGTCGTCGTCGCGCAGCAGGATCAGGCTCGCCTTGCCGATATCGACGACCGTGGCATCGCCCGGCTCCGGAACGTCGCAATCCAGGCCGATGCAGATCCAATGCCTATGGAAGAACACCTCCAGGTCCGCTTCGAAGACGTCTTCGCGCGTATAGAGGCCGGCCGGCAGCGAGTGTCCGTCGACGCGTGCTTCGAGAAGAGCAGAGATGGGAGACGGAAGCCTGTTTAGCATGAGAACTCCTTATGCGTGAATGAGGTCGATTTTGCGCTTGCTTAGTCAAGCCTTCAACGGCATTTAATATTCGTGTCGGCATAATCTGATGTAATGAGAAGCGAGGTGGGTGATGTATCTCAGGCGACGGCTCCCATCCTTGACCGCCCTATTGACGCTGGAGGCGGCGCTCCGGCGAAAAAGCTTCACGGCGGCGGCCAGCGAGCTTGGGGTGACCCAGGCGGCGGTAAGCCGGCAGATCGCTGCGCTGGAAGCCGAATTCGGCCAGCCGCTGTTCATCCGCAAGCACCGTGCCATCGAGCCGACCGCGGCCTGCGTGGCGCTTGGTGCCTCGCTGGCCCGGAGTTTCACGGATATGGCCGACAGCGTGGAAGCGCTCCGGTCAGCGCCGCAAAATGTCGTGACGATTGGGGCGACGGTGGCTTTCTCCTCCTTCTGGCTGCTGCCGCGGCTGCCGGAGTTTCGCAGGCACAACCCCGGCATCCAGGTTCGCGTCGTGTCGCAGGACAGCAATATCGAGCTTTCCACCGGCGGCGATGTCGATGTGGCGATCCGGTACGGCCTGCCGCCTTTCGTCGACGGGACGGTCATAGCCTCCAGGGGCGATGTCATCGCGCCGGTCTGTTCGCCTGATTATCTGGAGCGGCGAACCGCGGGGCCTCTGACGCGCGCGGACGAATTCATCGAGACCGACGTCCTCGAAAGATCCTGGCATTCATGGTCGTATTGGTTCAGCCATACCGGCACGGATCTGCAGGTGAAGCCTTCGCTGCGGTTCAACTATTATACGGAGACGGTTGCCGCGGCCCGGGCGGGCCAGGGCGTCGCTTTGGGCTGGGGACTTCTTGTACAGACCTTCCTCGATGATGGGACGCTGGTTCGCATCGATGACACGGAACTCCAGGCGGACGGTCGCTACAATGTGCTCCTGCCGCTGAAGGCAAAGAAGAGTACCGCGACCGATCTTGCCGCGGCATGGCTGACGGCCGCGTTGCATCAATAGGCAGCAGGGTCGCACCCATGCCAAAGGTGCGAAACGTTTCGTTAATCCTGAATTAATCACTCTGATTAATGTTCCGAGCCGGAAAATCATGTTGCGGAGGCTCGCTATGGGATGCGTGGCAATCGGTCCGCTCCGGTCATATGCCGATCTCTCGTCGGTGCCGGCGCATCGGCAATTGCGAGACAACGAACTGGTCGCGCAGATGAGGAAGTCCATCGGCTTCCGTCACCTCATTGTCGGCGGGCTGGACATCGAAGGCTATCACTACGGCACGGGCCGTTCCGTCGATACCGACATGCCGCCGGCCTATATCGATGCCTATTTCGGAGAAAGACTGGGCTTTGCCGATCCCGTCGTGACATTGTCGAAAGCGCGCGGCGTTGCCGTTTCTCAAGAGGACGCCTTTGACGATATCGCGCCGCCGCCGCGCCTTCAAAATCTGCTGCGCGCCTATGAGGTGCGGCACCGCTTCATGGTGCCGGTCGCAAGAGACGGCATCGTCTATGGCAGCGTCTGTTTCACGAACGACCGGGCCTTCACGCAGGGGGAGCAACAGCTCCTCGCCTTTCTCGCAGCGTCCCTGCACAGGGCCGTCACCAAGCCGTTGATGGATCGCTTTGCCTGCGCCTCTCTCAGCCTGTCCGAGGGCGAAGTCCGGTGCCTGGAGCTGGCGGGCAGGGGCCGTACCAGCGAGGAAATCGCAATGCTGACGGCGTATCGGAAGGAAACCGTGGATACCTACCTGAAGCGCGCAACCCGGAAACTCCAGGCCGAAAATCGCGCCCATGCCATAGCCGAGGCGATCCGCCGAGGCATTATCAGCTGATGCTCCGGTCGTCAGGCCGGTGGAAATAATTTCAGAAGCCAGGCCCGCTCTTCACTCTTTGGAAACCATCCTGTCCCATTTTTAGGACAACGGAGCGACGTTTATCGTCCTCAGTACCGCCATGATGGCGGTAGCGTTCGACCAGCGAACGAGCTCGGCGGATTGCCGTATCCTTCAGCACAGACCGGTGCATTCACCCTCTCGGGCCAGCGTCGCCTGATATGCACCGGCTTCATGAAGCGGCATAGGCGGGCCGGCCATTTCCCTAAAGCGCGTCGCGATCCTTCGCATTCGCTTCTCACGCTTTAGCTCTTTGATGTTGCGCATGTCGTTGGCGCAAAACCGCTGCGCACTTTTGCGCGACATGCTCTGGGGCTGCACGAGGCGGATGCGCGAACGAACTCCGAACCGGGACGATACCGGGCTTCGGGATTTCATGGGGCCATTGCGCTCGACAAGGGGACTATCGATGACAGGCATCAGGAATTTCGGGATAACGGTACGCTTGGCCATTGGCTTTGGCTTTCTGCTGACCTTGAGTAAACGCTCAATTTGGTTCACCTATGAACGAGGTCGCTTCGGTTCCATGATTGCGTCCACTATTGAATAGCGGACGCAACGAGGAGAACTGGACATCATGGATGTTGGGAATTTCAGAGAATACCC
>JASGEG010000449.1:0-23622 GCA_047606605.1 Rhizobium sp. | reverse complement strand
TTGCGCAATTAATTATCGCGATAAATGTATGGAAGATCCATACTGGACAAACCGATAAACCAGATGAAAGAATCCTATTATTCAATTGAAATTTATTAATAAATTTCGCGCTGTTTAACACGTTTTCCTGCCAGGCAGAAAATCGCTACTGCGCCGGCTTATCGGCGAAATGCGCGATGGCGAACTCGGCCACCTTTGCATTCGATTTGCGCGCATCGTCGATCCAGAACGGAAAGATCTGCCACTGATGAAGCATGCCGGGCCAGACTTCGGCCCTGACGTCGACGCCGGCGTGGCGCGCCTTGTCCTGCAGGCGCAAGGTATCGTCGAGCAAGGTTTCACGGGCGCCGACCTGCATCAGCAGGGGCGGAAAGCCGGTCATGTCCGCATAAAGAGGCGACAGTGCCGGATCGACCGCCGGCTTGTCGCCGACATAGGCCTTGCGGATCGATTCCAGCTCCGCCTTGCCCATGAAAGGGTCGCTCTCGGCGTTGGCGGCCATGGAAGGGCCGGTTGCGGAAAAGTCGGTAACCGGGCTCATGGCGACAACCGCCGTCGGCAAAGGCCCCTTCAGCCGCATCTGCCGGAGTACGAGTTCGATGGCCAGGGTGCCGCCGACAGATTCGCCGGCGATTACGATATTCTCCGGCCGATATCCCGAGGCGAGCAGCCAGCGATAGGCGGCCATCGCGTCATCGATCTGGGCCGGAAATCCATGTTCCGGCAGCAGGCGGTAGTCGATCAGCAGGACATCGGCCGAGGCCGCCTTGGCCAGCGCACCGGCGATATTGCGATGGGTCCTGAGCGAGCCGCTATAGAAGCCGCCGCCATGCAGATAGAGAATGGCCCGCTTGCCGATCGGGTGGTGCAGCCGCGCCGGCCAGATCAGATCGGCCTCGACGCCGTTGGCCGAGACATGGCGGATCTGGACGCGCGTCGGGTCGGGCGTCGACGCCATCAGCCTTTCAAAGGCGGCGCGTCGCTGGCGCAGGTCCTGAACACCGTCAAAGGCCTGATGCAGCCTGCCGATCAAGGCCTCGACCTGATCCTTCGAGGCCTTCGCCGGCGATGCGGGATCGAGCGCCTGCGCCGCCGCGACCGACGGCGTCAAGAGAACACCCATGGCAAGCATTGCCATCATTGGCGTCAGGACGGAAAGAACGAAGCGAAATGACCGGCGCTCACGCACGCAATTTGCCTTTCTGCCGTGGAGACCGCCTGCAGTATTGCCGCGTTCGGTTGCAACTGCCAACAGCCTCGTGCGCCGTCAGGCCGGAATTATCGCGCTGGAGGCAGCCGCTTCATGCGCCGCGACCCGCGGCAAGACGCGCCATGATCGCCTCCCGTGCCGCGCGCGAGCCGGAAAGGCGTTGCCTTGCTGTTGCAAGCACTTCGGCTGTCGCCTTCTGTGGCGTGCCGGAATGAAACGGCGGCGCCGGCGCATATTCGAGTGAAAGCTGAACCGTCTCCGCTTCCTCCTGTCCGACAAGGGCCGCCACCACCGCCAGGCCGAAATCGATACCGGCGGTCACACCACCCGCCGTGATGAGATTACCATCGCGCACGATGCGGCCCTCAGTCGGAATGGCGCCGAAGCCCACGAGAAAATCATGCGCATTCCAGTGCGTCGTCGCCCGCTTGCCCTTCAGCAGGCCGGCGGCGCCGAGAACAAGGGAGCCCGTGCAGACCGAGGTGACGAAACGCGCCTGTGCCGCCTGCCTGCGGATGAAAGACAATACGCTCTCGTCCTCCAGCAACGCGTTGACGCCGCCGCCGCCCGGCACGCAAATGACGTCGAGCTCGGGGCAATCCTCAAACGTGGTCGTCGGTTGCAGCATCAATTTCGTTGCCGAAACGATCGGCGACCTGTCCTTCCAGATCAGGTGAACCTCCGCGCCTTCCGTCGAGGCAAATATCTCATAAGGGCCGGTCAGATCGAGTTGCTGAACGCCGGGGAAGGTCAGAAGGCCGAAGCGGATCGTCATTTGCGTCTCCATGGTTGACTTCGACGAGCTTACGCGATCACTCTCTGGCACATTTGCCAAAGTCCCCTCAATTTGAGCCAATCATGCGCCGCATCGAGATCCTCGCCTTCGAAAACGCCCAATTGCTGGATGTGTCGGGACCGCTGCAGGTTTTCACCAGCGCCAACGAAGCGGCGCTGGCGGCCGGATTGCCAAAACCCTATGCTGCGATCGTGGTTGCGGCGAGCGCGCAGACGAAGACCAGCTCGGGCTTGGCGCTTGCGACCACGCATCTTCCCGATGACGAGGCCTCTGTCGATACGCTGATCATTGCGGGCGGCTGGGGTGTCAACAGGGCCTGCGAGGATGCGTTCCTTGTCGACTGGGTGCGCCGGCGCGCGGCAAAGGCGCGGCGGACCGCCTCTGTCTGCAGCGGCGCCTTCCTGCTGGCCGAGGCTGGTCTGCTGACGGGCAGGCGCGCGGTAACGCACTGGCATCGCTGCAATGAATTCGCCAAGCGCTTCCCGGATGTGAAGCTCGAGCCCGATCCGATTTTCGTTCGCGACGGCGACATATGGAGTTCGGCGGGCGTGACCGCCGGCATCGATCTGACGCTGGCGCTCGTCGAGGAGGATCTCGGCCGAAAACTGGCGCTCGCCGTCGCCCGTGAACTGGTCGTCTTTCTCAAACGGCCGGGAGGGCAGGCCCAGTTCAGCACGATGCTGAGCCTGCAGGAAAGCAGCGGCCGCTTCGACCGCCTGCATGGCTGGATCATGGACAATCTGGGCGCGGATCTATCGCTGCCGGCTCTGGCCGATAAGGCAAATATGAGCGCCCGCAGCTTTTCGCGCCATTATCGGCAGGCCACCGGCCGCACGCCGGCCAGGGCCGTCGAGGATATTCGCGTCGAGGCGGCGCGGCGCCTGCTCGAACAGGGCCTTACGGTGAGCCAGGTGC
This sequence comes from Rhizobium sp., assembly GCA_047606605.1. GTDB lineage: Bacteria > Pseudomonadota > Alphaproteobacteria > Rhizobiales > Rhizobiaceae > Rhizobium. The sequence goes on along the minus strand of JASGEG010000449.1, from coordinate 20,701 downwards.
GCATCCGCTGCGGCTTCGGCTCGGAGGAAACGCTGAGACGCAGCTTCCTCAAGACGTTCGGCACGACACCCCAGGCCTTTCGCGACCATTTCGCTTGAGCGGCAAAGCGCCACCCGCCGGCGCGCGCAATCGATTAGCCAGTGCAACGGCGAAGACCGTTTGAGAGAGATTTTTGCTCTGTCGCCGGGTTCGCGATCCAACGTGATTGGACATCGGTCCGCTTTGGGATCACCATCCGCCCGGGCTGGCATTGCATCGGAGGGGACCAACTATTGTTCGAATAGGAGGCCGAGATGAAGCAGCATGCACGCGATGATCTGCACAAAATTGCAAAAATCGACGAGAATTTCCTCGCGCCGACGATGTCGAGGCGTCAGCGGCTCGAGCGCTGGATAGGGCTTCTGGAACGGGAGCCGCGACAAATTCTTTGCACCCTGCGTGAGACGGAGTTTCAAACGAGCAGAAGGCGAGCGGCAATGCGCATGGACGGTTCGCCGATGTCCGTCGCCTATGCCGATCCCGTTCTGCGCGCCGCCGGCCTGGAAGACGACAGCTATGGCGCCGCCAAACGCTTCTTCGAGCTGACGGACCACGAACTGCACGGTGTCGTCTGCTACTGCCACTTCGGCGAAACGGTGAGCGCGGGCGCAGTGGCGCGATCCGTCCAGCCGCTGCTGGTGGAAAAGCCGCCAAGCCTGTTTGCGCGTCTGCGCGGCCTGCTATCCGTATAGTCGGCGCTCCGCCCTGCCGGTCCACGCCGAGGTGAAACGCAGATCATGAACCGCCCAAGGCAGTCTTTGGCTGCCTTGGGCCGGAGGTTGTTTGCCGGATCGCGGCAAGGATCAGCGTGCCTGTCGCGCCGCGGAACGGCCCGCCGCACGTCCGGAAAAGAGGCAGCCGCCCAGGAAAGTCCCCTCCATGGCGCGGTAACCATGCATGCCGCCACCGCCGAACCCAGCCGCCTCTCCCACTGCGTAAAGACCGGGAATGAGATTGCCGTGGCCGTCGAAGACCCGGGACTCCAGATCGGTTTCCAGTCCTCCCAGGGTCTTGCGGGTGAGAATATTCAGGCGCACCGCGATCAGCGGTCCATGCTGCGGGTCCAGGATCGGATGCGGCTTGGCGGTGCGTCCGATCCTGTCGCCCAGATAGCTGCGGGAATTGTGAATGCCCATGATCTGCGCATCCTTGGAAAAGCGGTTGCCGATCTCGCGGTCGCGGGCACTGATTTCGCGCTCGATCTTCTCAAGCGGCACAAGCGCCGATCCGGCAAGACGGTTCATGCCGGCCACCAGATCCGGCAGGGTCTTCGCGATCACGAAATCCTCGCCATGCGCCTTGAAGGCCTCGACCGGACCGGGCGCGGTCCTGCCCAGAGCGCGGCGGACCACGAGCTTCCAGCTCTTGCCGGTGAAGTCCGGATTCTGTTCCGATCCGGAAAGCGCGAATTCCTTGCGGATGATGCTCTGGTTCAGGACGAACCAGCTATAGTCGTAGCCGGTGGCCATGATGTGCTGCAGGCTGGTCAAGGTGTCATAGCCCGGATAGTTGGGCTGCGGCAGCCTGTTGCCCTCGGCATCGAACCACAGGGGCGACGGGCCGGGAAGAATCCTGATCCCATGGTTCGGCCAGATCGGCGACCAGTTCTTCAGGCCCTCGGTGTAATGCCACATCCGGTCGCGGTTGATCAGCCGCGCGCCGGCCCGTTCGGAAATCCCGATCATCCTGCCGTCGACGTGTTTTGGAACGCCCGACACCATCGTCTGCGGCGGCGTGCCCAGCCTCTGAGGCCAGTTGGCCCGCACCAGGTCGAGATTGCCGCCGATACCGCCCGACGCAACGATCACGGCGCCGGCCGACAGCTCGAATTCGCCGACGACGGTACGGGAGGTTTCAACGCCCCTGCTCGCATCGCTCCACTCCAGAATGGCCCCGGCGACGCCCGTGACCGCGCCATTGGTGACCTGAAGCCTGTCGACGCGATGCCGCCACAGAAAGCGGATCAGGCCGCGTGCCTCAGCCGCACGAGCGCGCGTCTCGAAGGGCTCCACAACCCCCGGTCCGGTTCCCCATGTGATGTGAAATCGCGGAACGGAATTGCCGTGCGAGGTGGCGGACACACCACCGCGCTCCGCCCATCCGACGATCGGAAAGAGACGATGGCCCATGGCCCGCAGCCAGCTTCGCTTCTCGCCGGCGGCGAAATCGATATAGGCCTCGGCCCAGCGCCGCGGCCAGAAATCCTCCGGGCGGTCGAAGCCCGCCGTGCCCTGCCAATCCTGCCAGGCGAGATCGCGCGAATCCTTGATGCCGAGCCGGCGCTGTTCGGGCGAATCGACCAGGAACAAGCCGCCCAGCGACCAGAAGGCCTGCGCCCCGAGATTCTGTTCAGGCTCCTGATCCACGACAATGACCTTGCGGCCCGCATCCGCCAGCTCCGTCGCGGCAACGAGCCCCGACAGACCGGCACCGACGACGATGACATCGGCAGACAATTTCCCCATCGCTTCCTCCCAGAACGCAAGTGTCTCTTACTACACTTCCCTTGGAGGAAGAACCTCGCCCCAGGCCTGCGCGAGGGAATTGCAGAGTAACCCACGACTTCCTTTGCCATGGTCTTCGGTAAGCTGGACGAAAAGATCAATCCGCGACGAGTTCGAAGCGGATGTCCTGCGCGCCTTGCCAAAGGGTTAGGCGGCCAAGCTCAGCCAGCTTGTCAAGATCGGAGGTCACGGTGATAAAGTGATTGCCGGCGAGCTGACCCACTTTCGAGGAGAAATCGACGCCGCCATAGGCAAGCAGGATTTCCGTCTCGCTGATGCCGCCGGGATAAAGAATGACATGGCCCGGCGCGGGGTGGCTCGTGTGGTTCTCATAGCCGACGCCGAAGTCACGGTCCCCTAGCGGAATCCAGACGCCCTCGCCCGACCAGCGCACATGCACGACCTGACCGTCGAACGGCATCTGCTTCAGGAAGGCCTCGCAGGTCTTCGGCGCCTTGGTGGTTTCGAAAACGGCATCGAACACGAAGGGACCGGCGGTGATCTTCAGTTTCATCGGATTTCTCTCTTTGCAAGCATGGAGGCCGCGAACGACGCGAAACACTATCGCGCCGCAGCAAGCCCTCCATACACAAAGCCGGAGCGCATTGACATGCCGGCCTTGCGCTTTCGGTCGCCGCGATGACGGCAGCCTATCCGCCGATCATCAGCTTGACGACCTCCTCATGCGTGGTCTCGCTGATCTTGCGCTCGCCGGCGACGATGCCGCGGCGAAGGACGACGATGCGGTCGGAGACGGCGAAGATATCCTGCAGATTATGCGAGATGAAGATCACGCCGCGCCCTTGCGCCTTCAGCGATTTGATGAGGGCGACGACCTTGCGCTGTTCCGGCACGCCGAGTGCGGCTGTCGGCTCGTCCATGATGAGGATGCGGGCGTTCCAATAGACCGCCCGCCCGATCGCAACCGCCTGGCGCTGGCCGCCGGAGAAGTTGCTGACCGGCGCGTCGAGCCTCTTCACATGAAAGTCGAGCTGCGCCATCGTCGAGCGCGCCGCCTCCGCCATCGCCTTCCGGTCGATGACGGGAAGAAAGCCGAAGAGCTTCTTCATCGGCTCGCGGCCGAGGAAGATGTTGGAGCCGATCGTCAGATTGTCGGCCAGCGCCAGATCCTGGTAGATCGTCTCGATGCCCTTTTCGCGCGCATCCTGCGGCGAGGAGAAGGTGACGGGCTTTCCCTCGATCAGGATCTCGCCCGATGTCGGCGGGTAAACGCCGGAGATCGCCTTGATCATCGTCGTCTTGCCGGCGCCGTTGTCTCCGGCCAGCGCCACCACCTCGCCGGGATGGACGACCATGGAGCAATTGTCGAGAGCATGCACGGCGCCGAAATAGCGCGACAGGTTCCGCACTTCGAGAAGAGGTGTAGCGCTATTCATCCTGCTTTGCTCCGCTGAACCGGCGCTGTGCCTGATCGATGAGCACCGAAATGATGATGACGATGCCGACGGCGATGAACTGCCAGAAAGGTTCGACATTCATGAAAACCAGGCCGTATTGAATGACGGCGATGACAAGCGCCCCGGCGATGGTGCCGATGATCGTGCCGGAACCGCCGAACAGGCTGGCGCCGCCGATGACGACGGCCGCCACGCTGTCGAGCAGCAAGGGCTCGCCCGCCTGGGCAGCCCCCGCGGTGAAGCGGGCGGCATAGAGCGCGCCGCCAAGACCGGCGCAGACCGCCGAGAGGATGTAGAGCCGCAGCAGATGCGCCTTGATGTCGATGCCGGCCCGCCGCGCCGCCTGGGCATTGGCGCCGATGGCGTAATTGTGCTGGCCGAAGCGCGTCTGGCTCAGCAGGTAGTGCATGATGATCACGAAGACGATGGTGACGATGACGAGATAAGGCACGCCGTAGAAGCGGCCATTGCCGAGTTCGGCAAAATAGGAATTCTTGACTGGCACCGTCGTGCCGCCGGCCAGAAGGAAGGCCGTGCCGCGGGCGACGCCGAACATGCCGAGCGTGCCGATGAAGGGCGGAACCTTGAGACGGGAAATCAGAAGCCCGTTGATGAAGCCCGGCACGGTGGCCGCGAGCATCGCAACGAGAATGCCGACCAGCATCGCCAGCGGCAGCGGCATGTAAAGGCCGGCGACATTGGTGACATGCGCGGCAACCACCGCCGCAAGCCCCATGATGAAGCCGGTGGAAAGGTCGATGCCGCCGGAGATGATCACGAAGGTCTGGCCGATCGCCAGCAACAGCGGCGCCACGGCGAATATCGCGACCGACTGCCAGTTGAAGGACGAGCCGACGAAGGTGCCGCCGAAATCGACGCGCGCCCAGATCTCGAACGTCACGATCAGCGCGGCAAGGAACAGCCATGCGCGCAATTGCGCGATATAGTTGACGATGGTTTTCGCCTGATCGCCGTGGTCCGCCTGTGGCGCCACATGCTGGTCCGCCTTGCGGGCCTCGGAATCTTCGATGGTCATGGATGAATCCAAACTCGAGCGAGGACGTACGGAAGTCGTCACGCCATTCCCTCCATTATGGTCAGAGACGTGCCCCGTCCCCAGGACGAGGCACAGACTTCCTCCGATTAGTCGGAGTAGATGAACTTCGCGACGTTCTTGTCGGCGACGTTCGATTTGTCGATGACCGTAAAGCCGGTGCCGATGGCCGTCGGGATCGAATTGCCCGTCAGATGGGCATAGGCCGCCATCACGCCGAAATAGCCGATCTCGGCCGGATGCTGGGCAATGGCCAGATCGACGAGGCCGGAATTGATGTTGTCGACGATCGTGGTCGGCGCATCGAAGGCGACGACGCGGATCTTGCCCGTCTGTCCTGCCTGCTGCACGCCGTTGGCAGCGCCCAGAGCCGAGAACAGGTTGGCGCCGAAAACACCATCCAGGTCCGAGTTGCGGGCATAGACGGCCTGCAGCTGCGACGCCGCCTTGTTGGCATCGTCGTCGTTATATTGCGTGTCGAGAACGGTGATGTTCGGATATTTCTTCATCTCGTCCTTGAAGCCCTGCTCACGCTGGTCGGTGGTCGAGATGCCCGGCTTGACATTCGAAACGTAGACCTTGCCCTTTTCACCGACAGCCTTGGCCAGCGCGCGCGCCGCAATGGCGCCGCCGAGCAGATTGTCGGAGGCGATGTAGGACAGCGGGAAATCGGCATCGCCGCTGCCTGTCTGATAGTGGCCGTTGCCGATGAAGGTATCGACGGTAATGACCGGAATGCCGGCATCCGCAGCCTTCTTCAGCGGCTGGATCAACTGGTCCTTGTCGGTCGGCGCGATCAGGATCGCATCGGGTTTCTTGGCGATGATCGCATCGAGAACCGGAACCTGGGTGACCGGATTGAAATCCGGGGCGCCCTGGAAGACGAGATCTGCGCCCACCGCCTTGGCGGCGGCTTCGGCGCCCTTGCGCATGGTGATGTAGAAGGCATCGGTGGTCAGGCCCGGAATCAGCGCAATGGTGAACTTCTTGTCCTGCGCCTTGACGCCGCCGGCAACGGCTGCCACCCCAGTGGCAAGCGTGGCCACGGCACTGGCCTTGAGAAATGAACGTCGCTCCATAACTTCCTCCCTTGAAAACCGGACATCTCCCTTGTCCGGCAGAACGGATAATCAGTGGCTTACAGCGGGTCGTCAAGTAATTTTTTTCTGCAAGGAATTTCCGTTATCTATATGATATACTTGAATAATATTCGATAGTGGAAGCACAAGAAAATAGCGCCGGCGCAAGCCTTGCGCAGCGGTTTGGAGGCAGGTCGAAGCATGTCGTCAGCCGCGTGCAGTGCAGCGTTTCTTACGCCTGTGCGAACACATCCGAAATCCAGGCGGCAATATCGTCCATGTTCGGCTCCTTGGTTTGATCGACGGTCATCAGCGCGCCGCATCCCATCGGCTCGGCGCGATCGGCGAGCACGACCAGCTCGCCCACATATTCGGCGCCGGGATGGCCCGGCAGCCGGTCTTGCAGGCGGCTGGCATAACGTTCGCCGGCAACCGCGCCGGGCACCTTGCACCAAAGCTCGGCGACGCGATCGACACCGGCATCCTGGATATAGGTCTCAAGCAACGCTTTCGGCTGAAAGCCGAACCATGCATCGACAATGAAGGTCGAGCCCGCCGGCGCCTCGCGGATGAACGACCAGATCGCCTGGTAGCTTGCCTTGCCCAATGTCCGGTTGAAATCGCGGTCCACGCCGCCAATATGCTCCAGGAAGGGGTTCTTGATGCCGTCGAGCGACAGGACAGGCCAGCCTGTGCGCCGCGACAGCGATTTTGCCAGGCTGCTTTTTCCCGAAGCCGGCACGCCGTTGACGAGCACGACGCGCTTTTCGGCAGAAGCGCATGCGAATGCCGACAGAGCCGCCCCGATGACGCCGGCGTCATCGCCGAGCTTCGCGGGCACGATCGTCGGCCGGAACCACGGCGCGATCGACGGCAGATCGGCCAGCGCCCGCGCCGCATCGGCGCCGAGACCGCCTCCCAGGACGATGACGTCCGGGTCCATCGTCGCCGCGATATTGTCGAGCGCGATGCGCAGCGGAGATGCCCATTTGTGCAGCACCGCCCTTGCGGCGGCATGTCCGCCACTGGCCATGGCAAAGACGTCGCTGACGGATGTCGCCGCCAGTCCGGCCTCGTTCATATGCCGGCGCAGCGCCGTGCCCGAGCTGAAGGTCTCGACGCAGCCACGCCGTCCGCAGGCACAGAGCGGACCATCCTGCAGAACCGAGATATGACCGAGCTGCCCCGCCGTCATATGCCCATGATAGATACGGCCGTCATGCGCGACGGCGCCGCCGATGCCGGTGCCGATGGTCAGCATGGCCACATTCCGATAGCCCCTGGCGGCACCGATGCGCATCTCGGCGATGAGCGCCATGTTGCAATCATTCTCGATGAAGACCCGCCGGCCGAGAGCGCTCTCCAGCCGGCCGGCGAAGTCGATGCCGGCCAGATTGAGGATGCCGCCGGACAGGATCGCACGGTTCGAGACATCGACGCGTCCGGGAATGCCGACGCCGATGCCGGCCGCCTCCCCCGCATCGAGCTCACCGACCATTGCCTCGACGCGCTCGACCACCCGCAACGGATCGCTGGGGGTGTGATCCGTCAACTTCCGCAGGATCTCGCCTCGACCGGAGACGAGGGCGGCGCGAATGTTCGTGCCGCCAATGTCCACGCCAATGGCTATGTCAGGCATCTGCTTTCTGTCCCTGACCGACGGCGATGGAACTCACACCCCTGAAATGGGCGGAAATCACCGCCTGTATCTCGCGAAGCCTGGGAACCGCGACGGATTGCAGCCGATCCCGGGTGACGGACCGGTCAAGCGAAATGCAGTCCTTCCAGAGCGAGCGCCCGGCGATGACGCCCGAGGCCCCGTTGCGCATGGCATCCTCGACTTGCTTCAGGAATGTCGTGTGATCGACGCCGGCCGACAATACCGCCCAGGGAACATCGCCCGCAAGTCTCGTGACCTCGGCGCAGGCTTCCGCACTTCCCGGATAGGGGATCTTGAGCACCTTTGCTCCACATTCCAGGCAGATGCGGCTTCCGCCGACGACCAGTGACGACAGCCTGGCCTTATAGTCCGCCTCGTCTTCGTCGTCGAACCTGTAGGTCAGGAATTCGACGACCAGCAGCAGGTCCTCCCGCGCGAAATCCTCGATGCACTGGCGCAGGATCTCGATATTGCGGACATTGGCCTCCTCGCGATCCGAGCGCAGATAGACCATGATCTTGCCGCCGGTGGCGCCGAGCTGGCGCACGCGCCGGGCCGTGATGCCGGGGACCAGCTTCGACAGGCGGTAGCCTTCCGGCGACGTATCCCAGCCGGAGGCATCGAGGCCGATCAGCAGCGCGGTGTCGCGCTGGATGATGCGATCGTCCACCAGCGCCGGCACCGCGCAGATCGGATCGACCAGGACGCAGGAGGCCTTGCTTGCAAGAAATTTCGCGATATCGGCCTTGGTATCGCCGAGCGTCTTGTCGGAAATCGCCGCCTGTTCGGCGGGGTCCTTGGCAAGCAGGCTTCGCATGCCGCCGCGCTGATCGCAGGCGATCACCATCATCGCCCCGTCGCTGCCGCAAATCTGCTGGTAGCCGCGCATTTCGGCCGTCGTCAATCTGGACATATGATCCTCCCTTGCCCCGCTCCCACGGGGTGATGAATGCCCACCTCGCTCCCAAATCCTCGAGGAGATGGCCAAGAATGATCGAGAGTGCCGCACATCGCATAATCGTTGCGAAAACGAAGGTTTTGAGCGATAACTCCCTCACATGCCGAATGTGTAACACATTGCAGAAAGGAATTTCAATCTGAATTCGTCTCAATCGCAGGAGGCTGCGACAAATCGTGCATTGCTGCACACCGTCGCGAAATTGCACTACCAATCCGACATGTCGCAGGTCGACATCGCCAAGAAACTGGGACTGTCGACCGCGACGGTTTCACGGCTGCTTCAGAAGGCACGCTCGGCCGGCATCGTGCGCATAGAGGTGATCGATCTTTCCTCGTCGGAGGATCTGAGCGCCGCGCTGATCGACGGCCTGAAGCTGCGCAACGCCGCCGTGATCGACACGCCGTCCTCCAATGTGCTGAGCGCGCTTGCCGCGCCTGTCGGCTCGCTGCTGCAGCAGGCCGGCCTTCGCGCCGGCTCGACGCTCGGCATCGGCTGGGGACGCGCGGTGCGCGAAGTCACCCATGCGGGTCTGCCGCAGTTGCCCGGCATCGCCACCGTCGCCCTTAACGGCGGCATGCAGCAGGCGGCCCCGCACTTCCAGATCAACGAATTCGTGCGCCAGGCGGCCGAGCAGATGGGCGGCATGCCGCATTTCCTGCATGCGCCGTATATTTCCTCCTCCGAGCTGCGCTATGCCTTCCTCACCGATCCGACGGTGCAGCAGGTGACATCGCTCTGGAACCGGTTGGATGCGGCGATCGTCGGCGTCGGTCTGACGCATCAGATCAATCCTTCAGAGGCAACCGCGGCGCTGCCGGGCGAAAGGGCGCTCGCCCACGCGGCCGGCGACGTGCTGCGCCACTATGTCACCGAGGCAGGCGAAATCCTGCATTGGGACGGCGAGGAAAGGATGATCGCCGCCACCCCCGAACAGTTGCGGCGCGTGCCGCTTTGCATCGCCGTCGCCGCCTCGCCCGCCAAGGCGTCCGGCATCATCGGCGCCGCCCGGTCCGGTATGATCAATACGCTCGTCACCGACGCCAACACCGCGCAGGCAATTCTGGATCGCCTGTCCGCCACCCAGAAGAGCTGAGACATGATGGCCCTGCCCCTCTACCCCGACCGGCCCTTTGGCGCCTTGCTGTTCGACATGGACGGAACCGTGCTCAATTCCATCGCGGTCGGCGAGCGGGTCTGGACGGAGTGGGCCGTGCGCCACAAGGTCGATGTCGAGAGCCTGCTGACGACAGTGCATGGACGCAAGGCGATCGAGACGATCTCGCGGCTCGGCCTTTCGGGGATCGATCCGGCGGAGGAGGCGCGGCGCCTCACCCTGGCCGAAATCGCCGATGTCGAGGGTGTCGATCCCATTGCGGGCGCGGTCGATTTTCTGAGCGCCCTGCCGAGAGACCGCTGGGCGATCGTCACATCCGCCCCGCGGGATCTGGCGGCCGTGCGTCTCAGAGCCGCCGGCATTCCCTGGCCGCCGCTGCTGATCGCCGGCGAGGATGTTGAGAACGGAAAGCCCGCACCCGATTGTTTCCGCCTCGCTGCGCAGCGGCTGGGCCAGCCCGTCGAGCAATGCCTCGTCTTCGAGGATGCGCCGGCCGGCATCGAAGCCGCGCAAGCAGCCGGTGCGGCGGTGCTGGTGATCAGCGCCACGCATCGGACCCTGCTGGAAACGCCGCATCCAAGCATTGCCCATTATGACGACCTTATCGCGGACGTCCTGCCCGACGGGTCTCTTCGCCTGACTTGCAAGCAGGCTTGAGGTTTCCAAGCCAAGCCATTGCCAAATCATCTATTTTCGTCATACAGAATCGATAGAATCCGCATAAGCTATCGACCCATATCCGAAGAGTTTCCGGTTCGATCGACGGCGACCGGCTGAAAAAGCCGCTTTCGTGATCGGATCTTATGCGCCAACCAATAAACTGACGCGCGCAACATTTTTTCGAAACATGCTTCGCGGAAAAACTTGGCCGAACCTTTCCGCCCCGTTGCGCTTCCTTTCCCGCAGACGCATAACAATCTAAACTGGGCGGATCGATTCGAAATTTGGTCGATTTCTGATGGAAAAACTGACGCACAAGACAATGGAGGATTTCGCGAAATCCTGCGGCGTCTCCCGACCGACCCTTTCCAAGTATTTCGACGATCCGACGAGCGTCAAGCCGTCGACGCGGGCCCTTATCGAGGAGGCACTCCGCTCCTCGGACTACCAGCCCAATATTTACGCACGAAACCTCAACCGAAAGAGGACCCGGAATATCGGCATTCTGGTCCCTGCCCTGACCGACCCTTTCTATGCCGAGATGGTCAACCGGCTGGAACTGCGGCTCAGGGACGAGGGCTATTGGCCGATCGTCTTCTCCTCGCATGGCCTGCCGGAACTGGAGGCCGATGCCGTCAGCACCATGCTGTCGCTGAAGGTGGCCGGAGCGCTCGCCGCGCCGTTGGGGCAGACATCCGACCCACGGGCCTTCGAGAGGCTGGCCCAGAACGTGCCGCTCGTCTATTTCGACACCTATATCGAGGGCGATACGCCCTTTATCGGCAACAACAATTTCCAGAGTGTCGCGACCATCGTCGAATATCTCTGTCGCTCCGGCGACGTGCCGGCCTATTTCGACATCCCGCATGTCAATCACAACTCGCCGGAAAGGCTGGCGAGCTACATCGCCACCATGGAAGCATCCGGCTACGACCCGCTCGTCATCAAGACCAACGCCGCCTATACTTGGGAATTCGAGCGGATCGGATACCAGCAGATGGACGAGATGCTCACCGCAGGGGCGCTGCCGCGCAAGACCGTCCTGTGCGCCAACGACCGCCTCGCCTTCGGCGTCATGGCCGCGGCCTTTGCGCATCGGCTGAAGGTCGGGCGGAAGAAGGGCGACGACCTGCGCGTGGCGGCGCATGACGACCATCCCTTGAGCCGCTACACCTGTCCGCCGCTGACGACGATGGCGCAAGACTTCGCCGCAATGACGATCAGCAGCGTCCACACGCTGCTCGCCCTTCTCGGCGAAGCCGATGGCGCCACCCAGACGATCGCCGGCAAGGTCAGCCTGAATGGAACGCTGGTCATGCGGCAATCGGCCTGACCAGCACTGCTTTCCTCATTCCCGACACGCCTCAAAGCGTTGCCATGCCGCGACCGCCTCCTCCACGGCCTGCCTTGCGACGGGGATGTATTTCCCCATTGAGACGAAGCCGTGAATCTGCCCCGGCCACGACCGCAGCACGGTGCGAACTCCCTCGTCCTTCAATCGCTGCACATAGGCCAGCCCCTCGTCCGCGAGGATATCGTATCCGGCGAGGATCACGAAGGCCGGCGGCGCTCCTGCAAGGCTTTCGGCGCGCAAGGGCGAGACCCGCCAATCGGCAATATCGGCTTCGGTGCGGACGTAGTGATCGCGAAACCACCTCATCGCCGACGCGGTCAGGCCGAAGCCCTCGCCATAACGGCGATAGCTGTCGGCCGTCTGCGCCGCATCCGTATTCGGATAGATCAGGAGCTGCGCGGCAAGCGGAGGCACCTCGCCGGCACACGACATCAGCGCCAGCACGGCGGCAAGATTGCCGCCGGCGCTGTCGCCGGCGACAACGATCCGCCCGGGATCGATGCCGAGGTCGGCGGACGACCGCACCATGAAGGTGAGCGTTGCCGCGCAATCCGTCAGCCCGGCGGGAAACGTGTGTTCCGGTGCCAGGCGATAGTCCGGGCAGATGACGGTGCATCGCGCCGTATTGGCGAACCATCGGCAGATCTCGTCATGGGAATCGAGATTGCCGATCACCCAGCCGCCGCCATGCAGATAGAGCAGGCCCGGCCCACCCTTCGCAGGCACGCCGACGCCGCGATAGACACGCAGCGGGATCGGACCGTTCGGACCATTGATCTGAAAATCCACCACGGAAGCAACCGCCTCCCGCACACCCTGCACCGTCGGAAAGCCCGCATTATAATCGATGCGAGCCTCCTGCGGCGTACCGGCTTCGATCGGCCGGGCAGGAGAGCGATTGCTCATATCGAGCAGGCGCCGGGCACTTTCGTCGAGCTGTTCCGTCATATGCTCCTCCCATGCCGGTCAGGCCAAGAAACTGCGCGCCTCTTCCTCGCCGAGAAGCAGCGGCCGCGTCAGTCCGCCGCCAATGCCGACGGACTGCCCGCTTTCGCCGGACGCAAGAATGGCCTCCATGACTTCGAGCACATGCAGGGCCAGGTCCCCCGACGCGCGCGGCCTCCGGTTTTCCTGAAGCGCACGCGCCAGATCGGCGACGCCGAGCATGCGGTAATTCGCGCGGTCAGGGTCGGCAAACGGCCAGTTCTTCCTGCCATAGAGCTCGCCGTCGCTTTCGAAATCACACCAGTCCGCGCCGCGCTCCGACAGCGACACCGTCCCTCCGAACGTATCGGGATCAGGCAGCCGCAGCGAGCCTTCCGTGCCGTGCAGTTCGATCGGATGGTTGGAATGGCAAAAGACATCCCAAGAGGCGCCGAAATTGACGGTGGCGCCGCATTCGAATTCCAGGAGCGACAGGATGTTGGTCGGTGTTTCGACCTTGAAGCGCGTATTTCTGAACGGGCCGTCCGCCGTGATGAGACGCTCCTCCTGCCCCTTCGTCGCCATGGCCATGACGCGCACGACCGGGCCGAGCAGGTTCACCATCATGGTCAGGTAATAGGGCCCCATATCGAAAACCGGACCGCCGCCCGGCTGGTAGTAGAATTGCGGATTGGGGTGCCAGTGCTCCATGCCGCGTCCCATCATGAAGGCCGTGCCGCTGACGGGACGGCCGATGGCCCCCTCTTCCATCAGGCGGTGCGCCCGGCGCCCGGCCGCCCCCAGGAAAGTGTCCGGCGCCGAGCCGAGCAGCAGGCCACGACGCTTCGCTTCCGCCACCAGGACCCGGCCATCGGCCGCGGAGGTTGCGAGCGGCTTTTCGGTAAAGACGTGCTTGCCGGCCGAAAGCGCCGATAGGGTAACGTCGAAATGCACGGCGGGAATGGTGAGATTGAGCACGAGGTCGATCTCGGACTCCGCCAGCAATTGATCGACGCTGAGCGCGCGAATGCCATATTCGCGCGCCCGCAAAGCCGCCGCGTCCGCCGAGATATCGGCGCAGGCCCGCAGCTCGACGCCGGCAAACAGCGCGGCATTGCGTAAATAGGTCATCGAGATATTGCCGCATCCGATGACGCCGATCCCGAACTTCGCCTTGGTTGTCTCCGTCATATCTCCCAATCCTCCCTCTCTCCGATCGATGCATGCGCCTCTGGCGGGCAGATTCGCCGGAGCCTCCCGACTTGATTTAAAGCATCTTATTTCTTGACGCGCGATAAATTTTTATGAAACATGTGGCAATACTGGCGCGGAGGTTTGGAGGTCGCCAGTCTTCCTGGGAGGGAACCATGCGTGATTTCAAGAAGGCGCCGGCCGCCTCGACTCTTGCCGGAAATTCCCTGATGTTCGATCGGCGCCAATTGCTGCTGGGAGCGGCGGGCGCGGCGACGCTTGCGGCCGCTTCGGGGCTCGGCCTGCGCACGGCGCGCGCCGCCGATCGCACGGAGATCAGCTTTGCCAGCGCCAGCTTCTTCGGCAAGGAAGGCCTCGGCGCGCTCGTCAAGGCCTTCAACGAATCGCAGGACCGGATTCTCGTCAAATTCATCGAACTGCCGCCGCCGAGCTCGTCGACCGAGGTCTATCAGGGCCTGATCCAGCAATTGGCGCGCCGCAACGGAACGCCCGATGTCTTCAGCCAAGATGTGGTCTGGATCGCCGGCTTTGCCGCCGCCGGCTGGGCATTGCCGCTGGACGAATATTTCCCGAAAGAAAAGCGCGCCGACTATTTCCCCGGCACGGTCGCCGCCTGCACCTATGGCGGCAAGCTCACCGCGCTGCCGTGGTTCGTCGATTCCGGCATGTTCTACTACCGCAAGGATCTCGTCGAGAAGCATGGCGGCAAGGTTCCCGAAACCTGGGACGACATGGCGACGATCGCCGCCGCCGCGCAAAAGGCCGGCGACATCAAGTTCGGCTATGTCTGGCAAGGCAAGCAGGCCGAGGTTCTGATCTGCGATGCGGTGGAAGTCATCGCGTCCAATGGCGGCTCCATCCTTGCCGCCAACGGCAAGTCGTCCGTGATCGGCGAGAAAGCGGCCGTCGAGGCGATCCAGTTCCTTCACGATACGATCAACAAGACCAAGATCAGCCCGCAGAACGTCCTGTCCTGGGATGAGGAGCCTTCGCGCCAGCCCTTTACGGCGGGCGATGCCATGTTCATGCGCAACTGGTCCTATGTCTATCCGATTGCCCAGGACCCGAAGGCCTCGCATGTGGTCGACAAGGTCGCCGTCGCACCGCTGCCGCATTTTGCCGGCGGGAAAAGTGCTGCCTGTCTCGGCGGCTACCAGCTCGGCGTCAACGCCAACTCCAAGAAGCGGGAGGCGGCGATCGAGTTCCTCACCTGGATGTCGTCTCCGGAGACGCAGACGCGTCTTGCCCTGAACTTCGGCCTCGCGCCGTCGCGCCCGGCCATCTTCCAGGATGCGAAGCTGAAAGCCGAGCAACCCTTCATGGCGAGCCTGCAGAACGTCTTCACCGGCGCCACGCCGCGGCCGATCACGCCGCAATATGCCAAGGTGACGCTGGCGCTGCAGTCGAGCATTTCCAAGGCGCTGGTCAGCGGCAATGTGGAGGCCGAACTCAAGGCCGCCGCCGAACAGATCACCAAGATCGTTGCCTGATATGGCGGCCGCAGGCACGGTCCCCATGTCCGACCGAACTTTGAAAACCGGGAGGGCGCTGCCAAGCGCCCTCTGGCCCTGGCTGCTGTTGCTGCCGGCCTTCCTGTCGCTTGCCTCCGTATCCTTCTATCCGATCGTCAACGGCGTCTATCTGTCCTTCACCAACCGGTCGCTGATCACGCAGGACAACGATTTCGTCGGCCTTGCCAATTACCTGCAACTGCTGGCCGATCCGCCGTTCTGGAACGCCTGGTGGCACACCATCTGGTTCACCGTCGCCTCGACCGGGCTGGAAACCCTGATCGGCCTCGCCATGGCGCTGATCCTCTGCGAGACCTTTGCCGGCCGCGGCATCGTCCGCGCGGCAATGCTGGTTCCCTGGGCGATGCCGACGGTGGTGACCTCGAAGATGTTCGGATGGCTGTTCGACGGACAGCACGGCATCATCAATTTCATCCTGCTTCACCTCGGGCTGATCGATCAGAACGTCAACTGGTACGGCTCGCCCGACACGGCACTGACGACGATCATCGTTGCCGACGTCTGGAAGACGACCCCCTTTATGGCGCTGCTCCTGCTGACGGGACTTCAGACCGTTCCGAAATCGCTGATCGAGGCCGCACGCATGGACGGCGCCGGGGCCTGGACGATCTTCTGGAACGTCCGCCTGCCGCTCCTGCTGCCGACCCTGCTGATCGCCGGCCTGTTCCGGGCGCTGGACGCGTTTCGCGTCTTCGACCTCGTCTATGTCCTGACCGGCGGAGGCCCGGCCGACTCCACCGAGACGCTGTCGACACTTTCCTACAAGGTGCTCTTCTCGACGCTGCAGTTCGGCTACGGCTCGGCGGTCTCGACCGCAATGTTCATCACCGAGGGGCTGATCGCCGTGGTCTTCTGCCTCTTCCTCATCCGCCAGATCGGGAAGACGACATGAACGGCAGCCGTTCCACGCTCCAAAGCGTCATGATCTACCTCGGCGCCCTCTTCATTCTCGTCTGGTCCGCCGGCCCGTTCCTCTGGCAGTTCTCCACCTCGCTCCAGCTCGACAAGGCGCTGACGGAGGGAACGCCCTCGCTGATCCCCAATCCCTTCACGCTGGAGCATTATTACAATGCCTTCGTGGAAAAGGGCCTGCATCATTATGTCTGGAATTCGCTGGTCGTATCGCTGGCGACGACGGCGCTTTGCCTGATCGTCGGGTCGCTCGCCGCTTTCTCGCTGTCGCGCCTCGACGTGAAGGGCCGCTTCGGCATATTGACCGTGATCCTGTCGGTCTCGATGTTCCCGCAGATCGCGCTTGTCGGCCCGCTCTACCTCATCGCCTCCGATCTCGGCCTTCTCGATACCTATACCGCTCTCATCATCACCTATCTGGCGCTCGGGCTGCCATTGGTGACATGGGTGCTGTTTGGTTATTTCGAGACGCTGCCGCGCGAGATCGACGAGGCCGCGCGCATGGACGGCGTCGGCGTCGTCGGCCTGCTCTGGCACATCATCCTGCCGATGTCGCTGCCGAGCCTGGTGACCACCGGCCTGCTCGCCTTCATCACCGCCTGGAACGAATTCCTCTTCGCGCTGGCCTTCACCTCGGACAGCAGCAGCCAGACCATTCCGGTCGGCATCGCCAATTTCACCAATCAATACTACGTGCCCTGGGGAGACATCGCCGCCGCCTCGGCTGTCGTCACCGTGCCGCTGATTGTTTTGGTCCTCTTCTTCCAGCGACACATCATCGAAGGCCTGACACAGGGCGGAATCAAGGAATGACGACAATGACCAAAGCCATAAGGGTCGGCTGCCAGACATTTACGTGGGAGATGCTCGGCAAGGCCTGGACCGGAACGCCCGACGACCTCATTTCGGCCATTGCCGCCGGCGGCTATTCCGGCATCGAGATCACCGACACGATGATCGGCCGCTATGCAGACAGGCCCGGCGAATTCGCGAAAGCGCTGAAGGATAGCGGCCTGCAACTCGTTTCCTTCGCTTTCGGCTCGAAGAGCGGCTTCACGGTCGCCGACGCCATGACGAACGATCTCGCCGCCGCGCAGCGCTGGATCGACTATGCCGCACAGTTTCCCGGCGCGCTGGTGTCGATCGGCTCGGCAACCGTCGTCTCCGAAGGACCGCGCGAGGACAAGTTTGCCGTCGCCGCCGAATTCTACAATCGCGCCGGCGAATTGGGCAGGGCATCCGGCGTCGAGGTTGCCGTCCACCCGAGTTCGCATCACAATACGCTGCTCTTTACCCGCGCCGACTATGACCGCATCTTCGCGCTGCTCGATCCACAGCTGGTCGGCTGGGTGCCGGATACCGGCCATATATTGCGCGGACATGAGGACATGCTCGACACGATGCGCACCTACAAGGACCGCATCCGCTATCTGCACCTCAAGGATGTCGATGCCAAGGACCGCTGGGCGATGCTCGGCAAGGGCGTGCTCGATACGCCGGCCGTGATCGACCTCGTCGCGAGTGCACCGCGCTTCAACGGCTGGCTGGTGCTGGAGGAGGAATCGGAGACGGCCGCAGCCGATCCCGCCGCAGCCGTAAGAATCAATCGCGAAACCATGCGCAGCTACGGGGCTTGAGGAAGGACCATGATCGAGAAGGAAAATCGCCGTCTTCGCGTGGGCGTGCTCGGCTGCGGGCCGATCGCCCAGTTCGCGCATCTGGAATCCTGCGTCAAAGCCAGGAATGCCGATCTCTACGCCATCTGCGACGCAGCGCCCGATCTGCTGGCGCGCATGGGCGCGACCTACGAGCCGCAGAAGACCTTCGGCGACTACGACGCCATGCTCGCGGACCCCGAGTTGGAAGTCGTGATCGTCGCCACCTCCGACGCCTATCATGTGCCCATGTCGATCAAGGCACTCGAGGCCGGCAAGCATGTGCTCTGCGAAAAGCCGATCGGCATGTCTGTCGAGGAGGGCCAGCAGCTTGCAGAGGCCGTCAAACGCTCGGGCAAGGTCCTGCAGGTCGGGCACATGAAGCGTTTCGATCCGGCGCTTCAGGCCGCCCGCGATTTCGTGCGCGACGATATCGGCCAGATTTTCGCGCTGAAGGCCTGGTATTGCGATTCCACCCATCGCTACACCAATACCGATGCCGTGCAGCCGCTGCCGATCACCAGCAAGCTCGCGCGCAAGCCGGCCGGCAATCCGAAGGCCGATCTCCGGCAGTATTTCATGCTGGCGCACGGCTCGCATCTGGTCGACACCGCCCGCTTCTTCTGCGGTGAGATCGTCGCGGTGCGCGCCCGCCTGCTGGAACGCGCCGGGGCCTATTGCTGGTTCGTGGAGACCGAATTCGCCAATGGCGCGCTTGGCCATCTCGACCTGACGGTCGCGGTGCGTATGGATTGGCACGAGGGTTTCCAGCTCTATGGCGAAAACGGCTCCGTGCTCGCCAAGACCTTCAACCCTTGGTATTTCCGCGCCAGCGAGGTCGATATCTTCCACGAGAAGGATGCGACGAGCCGCAAGCCGCTCGGCGCCGACGGGCATTTCTTCCGCCGCCAGCTCGAGGGCCTCGCCGATACGGTCCTGAAGGGCGTGCCGCAGCATGGCGCCGACATCGAGGACGGCATCGCCACCATCCGCGCCATGGTAGCGATCGCCCGTTCCGTCGAAACCGGCGAACGTATCGAACTGGCCTCGGTGACGGGAGCCGTGTGATGCAGGTCGGGATCTTCGCCAAGACCTTTGCCGGAACCGAGCCGCTCGGCGTGCTCTCCGCGGTGCGCGACAGCGGCTATGCCGTCACCCAGTTCAATCTCGCATGCTGCGGGCTGCCCTCCATGCCGGATGCCGTGCCGAAGGCCGCCGTCACGGCGGTCCGCACGGCGGCACAGGCAACCGGCGTGTCGCTCGTCGCCCTCTCCGGCACCTACAACATGGCCCATCCCGATGTATCCGTGCGGCAGGCGGGCCTCCGTCAGCTCGCGGTCGTCATCAGAACGGCTGCGGAGCTTGCCGTTCCACTGGTGACGCTCTGCACCGGTACCCGCCATGCCAGCGATCAGTGGGCACATCATCCCGACAATGCCGATCCCTCGGCCTGGACAGACATGGCAAGCGAGATGGCGAAGGCGTTGGCGCTGGCGGAAGACCATGGCGTCGATCTCGGCATCGAGCCGGAACAGGCCAATATCGTCACCTCGGCCGAAGATGCCAGGCAGCTCATCGGCGAGATGGGATCGAAACGGCTGCGCATCGTCCTCGATCCGGCCAATCTCTTCGAAAGCGCCACGCCGGCGCAGGCGCGCAACATCGTAGCCCATGCCGTGGACATCGCCGCCGGGCATATCGCCATGGCACATGCCAAGGATCGCCATGCCGACGGCCGTTTCGCGACCGCCGGGACCGGCGTCGTCGATTTCCCCGATTTCATCGCCCGGCTGCAATCCGCCGGCTTCGACGGCCCGCTCGTCACCCACGGCCTCTCGGCGGCGGAAGCGCCAGAGGTCGCCGCCTTCCTCAAGGGGCTCGTCTGATGGGAGCGACGACGACGTACATGCGCGGCGACGCCAATCTTGCCGTCTTCGACAGCGGCGAAGGGCTGCCGGTTGTCTTCCAGCATGGTTTGGGGGGCGACGAGGCGCAGGTCGCGCAGACCTTTCCGCCTAGCGCGGGCGCCCGGCGCGTCACGGTTGAGTGCCGGGGACATGGCGCATCTTCGCTCGGCGGCACGCGGCCCTTCTCGCTCAGCATGTTCGCCGAGGATGTACTGACATCGGCAACCGAACGGGGTTTGGACCGTTTCGTCGCCGGCGGCATATCCATGGGGGCGGCACTGGCGCAGCATCTGGCCCATCATCACGCCGAACGGGTCTGCGGTCTCATTCTCGTGCGCCCCGCCTGGAGCTTTTTTGCCTCCCCGGACAATCTGGAGCCGATCCGCGCCGCCGCCGCCTTGATCCGCTCCCATACCGCCCCGG
The DNA here is from genome assembly GCA_047606605.1 of Rhizobium sp. Taxonomy (GTDB): domain Bacteria; phylum Pseudomonadota; class Alphaproteobacteria; order Rhizobiales; family Rhizobiaceae; genus Rhizobium. The sequence continues at coordinate 293 of JASGEG010000449.1, read as the reverse complement.
AAGCAAAAGAGCGCTTTATCGGCTCGGAGATCGGCAAGCATATAAAAGCGATCGCACCCGATAATTTCGCCTCGCTGCTCGGCTATTTCGACCGCCCCGACGCCGCCGCTTTCGCCGCCGTGCTCGCCGACATCGCGGCGGATGGACCTGATGTGACGGAGGTCGATGCCGCCGCCATCACCGTTCCCACCCTCGTCATCGGCAACGAGCAGGACGCAATCCATCCGCTTGGCTGCGCGAGACTATTCGCGAACACCATCGCCGGCGCCCGTTTCGTCGAGGTCACGCCCAAG
>JASGEG010000448.1:0-16077 GCA_047606605.1 Rhizobium sp. | reverse complement strand
CCCCTATGTGCTGGTCAACTACCTCGGCAAGCCGCGCGATGTCATGACGCTGGCGCATGAACTCGGCCACGGCGTCCACCAGGTGCTGGCCGGCAAGCAGGGCGCGCTGATGTGCTCCACGCCACTGACATTGGCCGAAACCGCCTCTGTCTTCGGCGAGATGCTGACCTTCCGCGCCCTGCTCGACAAGACCACCGACAAGCGCGAGCGCAAGGCGATGCTCGCCCAGAAGGTCGAGGACATGATCAATACGGTCGTGCGCCAGATCGCCTTCTACGAATTCGAGCGCAAGGTGCACACCGCCCGCAAGAACGGCGAACTGACATCCGACGATATCGGCGAGCTGTGGCTCTCCGTGCAGTCGGAAAGCCTCGGTCCGGCCATCAGGATTTCCGAGGGCTACGAGACCTATTGGGCCTATATTCCCCATTTCATCCATTCGCCCTTCTACGTCTACGCCTATGCCTTCGGCGACTGCCTGGTGAATTCGCTCTACGCCGTCTACCAGAACGCCGAACAGGGCTTCCAGGCGAAGTATTTCGAGCTGCTGAAGGCCGGCGGCACCAAGCATCACTCCGAACTCCTGAAGCCCTTCGGCCTCGACGCCACCGATCCGTCGTTCTGGAGCAAGGGACTGTCGATGATCGAAGGGCTGATCGACGAGCTGGAAGCGCTTGATAGAAACTAAGTCTTCCTGCTTGCCTGGAAGATGAGCAAGCCAGGCATGTAGGTGCGCCAGACACGAACATGCCTGACAATCGACACAACGAGAGCCCGATCGAAATCCGCGCATGCCCGATACCGCCCCCTATGTCCTCTTCAAGGACGACAGCACAGGACAGGTGATGCTCTTCGCCGACCCGGCGGAGATCATCGTCGCCCGGACGCGCGCGGATGTCTTCAAGGCCCTCGACCGCATGGAAGCGGCGAAAGCCAAGGGCAAATGGCTGGCGGGCTACATGGCCTATGAAGCCGGCCATCTGTTCGAGGAGAAACTCGCCGCCTTCGCCGAGGAAGGCCGCGAGACGCCGCTCCTGTGCTTCGGCGTCTTCGATGCGCCGGCGGCCGACGGCCATCCGCTTGCCCAGCCAAGGCAACGCCTCGAGAACGAGGAATTCCTGACGGAACCGACAGCGGCATGGGACTTCGATACATACAAGGACAGGTTCGACCGGCTGCACTGGCATCTGCGGCAGGGCGACTGCTATCAGGCGAACCTCACCATGCCGATCTCGGCCCGCTGGAACGGCGATATCAGGGCCGCCTTCTGGTCGCTGATCGAGCGCCAGCCGGTGAAGTACGGCGCGCTGGTCGATCTCGGCGGCCCGGTCCTGCTGTCGCGTTCGCCCGAACTCTTCTTCCGCACCGACAATGACGGCTGGATCGAGACACATCCGATGAAGGGCACGGCCAGGCGCGGCGCCGATGCCGTCGAGGATGCCGAGATCGTCCGCGCCATGCTCGCCGACGAGAAGACGCAGGCCGAGAACCGCATGATCGTCGACCTCCTGCGCAACGACATCTCGCGCGTCACCGAGGTCGGCACGCTCGACGTGCCGAAGCTTTTCGAGGTCGAGACCTATCCGACCCTGCATCAGCTGGTCAGCCATGTGCAGGCGAAGCTGCGGCCCGGAACGACCATCCGCGATATTTTCGCCGCGCTTTTTCCCTGCGGCTCGATCACCGGCGCGCCGAAAATCCGGGCGATGGAGATCCTGCACGACCTTGAGGCAGGCCCCCGCGATGCCTATTGCGGGGCGATCGGCATGATCTCGTCCGGCGGCGCCATGCGCTTTTCCGTGGCGATCCGCACCGTCACGCTGTTCGAGGACGGCCGCGCCGTCTTCAATGTCGGCGGCGGCATCGTTTTCGATTCGACGGCGGAAGCGGAATATGAAGAATGCTTCCTCAAGGCACGCTTCGCCGTGGGAGACCGATGGATCAAACGCTAGAGGATTTTTCGCTGATCGAGACGCTGCGCTACGAACCGCAAACGGGCTTCGTGCGCCTGCGCCTGCATCTCGCCCGCCTGCAACGCTCCGCCCGCCGGCTCGGCTTTCCCGCGCCGAAGGACGCGCTGAGCAAGCTCGAGGCGGCGGTTGCCGGAGCGACGACGCCGCTGCGGGTGCGGCTGACATTTAACCGGACAGGACAAGCGGCAGTCACGACAGCCGCTTTCAAGCCGCTGGCCGCCGATACCGTTTGGCGCGTCCGCCTGGCGCAAACCCGGATCGATTCCGCCGACACGCTGCTGCGCGTCAAGACCACCCGTCGCGCCGTCTATGAGGCCGCCCGCGCCGAATATTCCGCTGACGAGGCCGACGAAGTTCTGCTGCTGAACGAAAAGGGCGAGGCCTGCGAAGGTACGATCACCTCGATCTTCCTCGACGACGGCTCGGGCCGGCTGCGAACGCCGCCCATCTCCTCCGGCCTGCTTGCCGGCGTGCTGCGCACCGAGCTCATCTGCCAGCGCAAGGCGCGCGTCGGCCGGATACGATCGGAGGATCTGGCGAACCGCACGCTCTATGTCGGAAACTCCCTGCGCGGGCTGATCCGCGCGCAACTCCTATGGAACTGATGCAATGTTCATTCTTTCGCTCACCTATCTCAAGGGCAATGACGAGGCCGACAAGCACATGGAGCCGCATATGGCCTGGGTGAAGGAGGGCTACGCCAAAGGCTGGTTCCTCGCTTCCGGCCGCAAGGTGCCGCGCACCGGCGGCATCATCTTCGCCCGCGGCGAGCGCGCCGAGCTGGAAGCCTATGCCGCCGCCGACCCCTTCACCATCCACGGCGTCGCCGCCTACGAGGTCACCGAGATCGCGCTGACGACCGTGACCGAGGGGTTCGAGTCGCTGAAGGCCTGAGACAGCGAAAGGCGCCCCGATGGACGATCTGCATGCGCATTTGCAAGATCTGGAAGAACGGCTTTTCGATCCGGCCGTGCGCGGCTCGCGCCAGGCGTTGACCGAGCTGCTCTCCCCCGATTTTCGCGAAATCGGCAGCTCTGGCCGGCTCTTCGATTTCGAAACGGTCGTAACCAGCCTCCCGACCGATCCGGACAATATCGCGCTGCGCGAACTCGACCATTTCGACGCGCGCCTGCTGTCCGAGAATGTCGCCCTCGTCACCTACCGCGCCACACGAACGCCGCCGGACCGGCCCATCGTCACCTCGCTCAGAAGCTCGATCTGGCAACGAAGCGAGGACGGCAAATGGCGGATGATCTTCCATCAGGGCACCCTTACCGGCTAAGGTTCATATATGCAGCTTCCGACTTACACACCCTATGACGGCTCCGCCAAGCCTTTCACCATCGGCCTTATCCCGCTCGATCTTTCCCGTTGGATCGAGCCGGACGCCGATCTCGGCCGCTATCTCGACGAAAAGCAGCGTCTTTTGCGGGATTACCTGAACGAGATTTTCGTCGCCGAGGAGGATACGCGCGCCGCGCAGCAGGAGGCGCTCGATCTTCTGAGCGCCTATCTGGCGGAGCATCATCCAGAAACCTTCCGGCGCGAGGGCAATATCGTCTCGGCCGCCGGGCATGCCGTCGATCTTGCCGATCCCTCGCTGCCGCCGCTTCTGAAGGCCGGTTCGCTGGTGGCCGACGATCTCGTCATCATGCGCCGCAAGGCGGATGGCTGGCATCTCGTCGCCGGCCATGTCGCCTTCCCCTCCTCCTGGTCGCTTCAGGAAAAATTCGGCCGGCCGATGCAGGCGATCCATGCCGACGTGCCGGGCTTCGGCGAGGGCACCCGCAACGCCACCCTCATCAACCGCATCTTCGACAATCTGCAGGTCTCGCAACCCGTCGAACGGCTGAACTGGTCGGTGAACACCACCGACGAGCTGTTCCTTTCCGCCTCCAAACACCGGCGTCCTCAGGTGGTCGTGGCGCCCACGCTCGAAACGCGCTTCGCCCGCGTCGAGCGCCAGACACTGCGCAAGCTGCCCGTTTCCGGCGATATCCTCTTCACCATCCGCGTCTATGTCGACCCGATCGCCGTCATCGCCGCTCATCCCAGAGCCTCGGAACTGGCAACGAGCTTCGCCACGCAACTGGAAGCGCTGGACGAGCCTCAGACGGCCTATAAGGGGCTGATCCACCAGAAAGCAGAGCTGGTGCGGCAATTGCGGACCTTGGCCGCGATATAGCCGCGCGCCAAGCAACAAACCCGTCGCATATTATGTGTATGGTGCCATCCTATTGACTTTCCGGGGCTTACCCCGGACAGCTCTTTATTGTGACACCAATTTGTGGTTAGAGCCGTTCACCTCGCGCGATCTCCGCGCAAAGCCTGTTGATTTTCAAGGACCGAACGGCGTCCTGCCCTTCGAAGGAGACAAGAATGACGAAGCAAGACTATCCGGTATATGCCGAAATTACCGGCCCGATCGTAATGATCGGCTTTGGCTCCATCGGCCGCGGCACCCTGCCCCTGATCGAGCGCCACTTCAAATTCGACAAGAGCCGGATGGTCGTCATCGATCCGCAGATGGACGCCGAGCACCTGGCGATCCTGGAAAAGCATGGCGTCCGTCATATCAAGGAATATGTCACCAAGGACAATTACAAGGAACTCCTGAAGCCGCTCCTGACGGAAGGCGGCGGCCAGGGCTTCTGCGTCAACCTCTCGGTCGATACCGGCTCGCTCGACCTGGTCAAGCTCTGCCGCAAGCTCGACGTGCTCTACATCGACACCGTCGTCGAGCCCTGGCTCGGCTTCTACTTCGACAAGGGCCTGAAGAACGCCGACCGCACCAACTACGCTCTGCGCGAAACCATGCGCAAGGAGAAGGAAAAGAATCCGGGCGGCGCGACGGCCGTTTCCACCTGCGGCGCCAATCCGGGCATGGTCTCCTGGTTCGTCAAGCAGGCGCTCGTCAACCTCGCCAAGGATATCGGCCTGAAGTTCGAAGAGCCGGATCAGCATGACCGCGAAGGCTGGGCCAAGCTGATGAAGAAGGTCGGCGTCAAGGGCGTCCACATTGCCGAGCGCGACACGCAGCGCACCAAGCATCCGAAGCCGCTCAACGTCTTCTGGAACACCTGGTCCGTCGAAGGCTTCATCTCCGAAGGCCTGCAGCCGGCCGAGCTGGGCTGGGGCACGCATGAAGAATGGATGCCGAAGAACGCCAAGAAGCACAAGAAGGGCTGCAAGGCCGCCATCTATCTGGAACAGCCGGGTGCCAATACCCGCGTCCGTACCTGGTGCCCGACCCCTGGCCCGCAATACGGCTTCCTGGTCACCCACAACGAGTCGATCTCGATCGCCGACTATTTCACCGTGCGCGACAAGGACGGCGAAGTCACCTTCCGTCCGACCTGCCACTACGCCTACCATCCGGCCAACGACGCCGTGCTGTCGCTGCACGAGATGTTCGGCAATGGCGGCAACTCGCAGCCGGTTCACCACGTCCTTGACGAGGACGAACTGGAAGACGGCATCGACGAACTCGGCGTGCTGCTCTATGGCCACGACAAGAACGCCTACTGGTACGGCTCGCGCCTGTCTCTCGAAGAGACCCGCCGCATCGCCCCCTACCAGAACGCGACCGGCCTGCAGGTGACCTCCGCCGTTCTCGCCGGCATGGTCTGGGCGCTCGAAAACCCGACCGCCGGCATCGTCGAAGCCGACGAGATCGACTACAAGCGCTGCCTCGAAGTACAGCTGCCCTATCTCGGTCCGGTTGAAGGCCACTATACCGACTGGACGCCGCTCGACGGCCGTCCGGGCCTGTTCCCGGAAGATATCGACACCAAGGACCCCTGGCAGTTCAAGAATATCCTGGTTCGCTGAGACGAAAGTCCTTGCGAATAGTCGGAAATTCAAATGCCCGCACAGGTCGTGCGGGCATTTTTGTTACGCTCGCGAGATAAATCAACATGATGGCTTCAGGTATCTTGCTTTCGGCAGAGGCTCGCGCCATGTTTCTCGCAACCGGTATGATGCCAATCCGCCTTTTATTGCGGGAGAGATTTATGAAGATGAAGACATGCCTTGCCCTTGTCACCGCCGCAGCGGCGCTCTCCGCCTGCGTCGATTTCGGCGGATCGCGGCCACCGCCGGGCAGCATCGGCGGCGGCGTTGCGCCGCGCGCCCAGACCGTCGAGGGCAGCTGGGCCGATTCGAACGGGCTCAACTCGACGTTTTCGGGCGGCCGCTTCGAGACGCATACGACCGACGGCACGAACACGCAGATGGCATCCGGCACCTACACGACCGATCCGTCGGGCATGATCCAGATCAACCTGTATTCGAATGTGAAGCGCACCAGCTCCAAGGTCAATTGCTTCATGGCCAACCCCAGCCAGCTGAATTGCACCTCGGAAACGGGCGGGCACTTCTCCCTCAATCGCCAGGGCTGAACCGGCGTGAACGGATGGAGCGCCATGCGCAGGATGGCGCTCTATATCATTCTCGTCGCCGGCCTGCCGCTCGCCCTCCTGGCAGCGGCGCTCCCCGCCAACAGCTTTAAGGCCCAGGGCATCGATGCACTCGATTGCGACGGGCCGGCGAGCGTTCTGATCATCGCCGTTCCCGCCTTGCTGCTCTATGCCGGCGGCATGATCCTGCTTTATCGCGACAGAAGCCGGCACTTTCATCGCATCGCCGCACTTTGCTGCCTGCTCGTCTCTCTCGCCATCGGCTGGAACGTCATCGCCGCCGTGCGCGAATCCTATGGCGATGCCTCGATCGAAGCCTGTGCCTGAGGTCGCGGCCGATCGCCTGCTGTGTGTGAAATCCTAATGAACGCAACAGCTTTCGCTTGCGCTCGCCCCACGGTGATGGAAACATCGTGACGGGGACCCGCCTCGGGGCACAGGCGGATCGGATTTTGAGAAAGCACAGGAGAGAAAGATGACGAAGCCCTTTGGAGTGGGTCTTTTGGCTGCGGCTGCCTTGGCACTCAGCACAAGCGCCGCTTTCGCGGATTACCAGCTCAATATTCTTCACTTTAACGATTTTCATTCGCGCGACGAATCGATCAACAAGTTCGACACCACCTGCTCGGCTGCGGAAGAAGCCAAGAATGAATGCTTCGGCGGCGCAGCCCGGCTGAAGACCATGATCGACCAGCGCCGTGCCGCCCTTGCCGGCCAGAACGTGCTGGTGCTCGATGCCGGCGACAATTTCCAGGGCTCGCTGTTCTACACGACCTACAAGGGTGCGGCCGAAGTCGAGTTCCTCAACGACATGAAGATCGACGCCATGACCGTCGGCAACCATGAATTCGATGACGGCGAAGAGCCGCTCTCCGCCTTCCTCGACAAGGCGAAATTCCCCACCATCACAGCCAATCTCGTCACGGACGGCCAATCGAAGCTCGGCGATCGCATCAAGAAGTCGATCGTGCTCGACGTGGGCGGCCAGAAGATCGGCATTGTCGGCGCCGTCACGACCGAGACCCCCGAGCTCTCCTCTCCCGGCCCGCATGTCAAGATCACCGACGATGCCGCCGCCATCAGCGCCGAGGTCGATGCGCTGAAGTCGCAGGGCGTCAACAAGATCATCGCCCTCACCCATGTCGGCTATCCGCGCGACATCGACAAGATCGCCAAGATCGCCGGCGTCGACGTGGTCGTCGGCGGCCATTCGCACACGCTGCTGTCGAACACCGATCCGAAGGCCGCCGGCCCCTATCCGACCATGGTCGACAATCCGGCCGGCTATAAGGTTCCGGTCGTCCAGGCCGCTTCCTACAGCAAATATCTCGGCGATGTCGTCATCACCTTCGACGACAACGGCGTCGTCAAGGAAGCCAAGGGCGATCCGATCCTGCTTGACGCTTCGGTCAAGCCCGATCCAGCGATCGCCGCCCGCATCCAGGAGATGGCGAAACCCATCGAGGAGCTCCGCCACAAGGTCATCGGCAACTCGCAAGGTGAGATCGAGGGCGCGCGCGAGATTTGCCGTGTCCGGGAATGCTCCATGGGCAACCTGGTCGCCGACGCCATCCTCGACCGGACGAAGGGACAGGGCATCAGCATCGCCATCCAGAACGGCGGCGGGCTGCGCGCCTCGATCGGCGCCGGCGACGTCACCATGGGCGGCGTGCTGACCGTACTGCCGTTCCAGAACACCGTCGCCACCTTCCAGCTGACGGGCGCCGAGGTAAAGACTGCGCTCGAGAACGGCCTCAGCCAGATCGACGAGGGCGCCGGCCGCTTCCCGCAGGTCTCCGGCCTGAAATACAGCTTCGACAAATCCAAGCCGCCCGGCAGCCGCCTGGTGTCCGTCGATGTGCAGGAAGGCACGGAATTCGTGCCGCTCGATCCTGAAAAGACCTACGGCGTCGTCAGCAACAACTATATGCGTGCCGGCGGCGACGGCTATTCCGTCTTCGCCCAGAACGGCAAGAACGCCTATGATTACGGCCCAGATCTCGCCGGCGTCGTTGCCGACTACCTCGCCGCACACAATCCCTACAAGCCTTATACGGATGGCCGCATAGTCCAGGTCGGGGCGACGGCCGCCGCCCAGCCCGAGCCGGCAAAGCCCGCCGAGACGAAGCCGGCCGCAGCACCGGAGCAGAAGCCGGCCGCCGCCACGGCCGATCCCGCCGCCGCTTCCCCGACCCCGGCAGCGCCGGCACCTGCGACACCGGCCCCGGCTGCCCCTGCCCCCGCGGCTCCGGCACCAACGGCCACGGCACCAGCGGCTACGGCACCTGCGACTACCGCTCCGGCCGCAACGCCCGCTCCGCCGGCCGCCCCGGCGCCAGCACCCGCAGCCACCGCCAGCGAGCCGCCGAAGACGCCGGCCACCCATGTCATTGTTGCCGGCGACACGCTTTGGGATATCGCCAAGACCTACTACGGCAATGCCAATGAATGGCACAAATTGCTGGCCGCCAATCGCAATCTCAAGCCGCACCGGCTTCTGGTCGGCGAGGCGTTGAAGATTCCGGCCAAGTGAGGACGATTTGTCTCGCAAATCTTGACGCATGTCGCGCAAGAGTGTGCAGCGGTTTTGCGACCACGACATGCGCAAAATCAAAGACCTAAAGCGCGAGAAGCAAATCTGAAAGATTGCGACGCGCTTTAGCCGGTCCGGGCTTTTCCGGGCCGGCTTTTGTTCCTATGTGAGGGGCTTCGTTTCGTTGAGAGGACATTGTTGATGACAGCAGAAGCCGCGACCGGCCAACCACAACAGAAATCCGGCAGGATCGGCGTTCTCCTCGTCAACCTCGGCACACCGGATGGCACCGACTACGCATCGATGCGGCGCTATCTGCGCGAATTCCTGACCGACAGACGCGTCATCGAATGGTCGCCATGGAAATGGTATCCGATCCTCTTCGGCATCGTTCTCAACACCCGGCCCCAAAAGGTGGGCAAGGCCTATGAGACGATCTGGAACAAGGAGAGGAACGAAAGCTTCCTGCGCACCTATACCCGCAACCAGTCGGAGCTGATGGCCGAGGGGCTCGCGGATCTGCCCGGTGTGGTCGTCGATTGGGCGATGCGCTACGGAACGCCGGCGATCGGCGACCGCATCCAGGCGCTGAAGGATCAGGGCTGCGACCGCATCCTGCTGTTCCCGCTCTATCCGCAATATGCCGCCGCGACCACGGCGACGGTCAACGACAAGGCTTTCGAAAAGCTGGTCAGCATGCGCTGGCAGCCGGCTCTGCGCACCGTGCCTGATTACCACGCCGATCCCGCCTATATCGACGCGCTGGCGAATTCCATCACCCAGCATCTTGCCACGCTCGACTGGGAGCCTGAAAAGATCCTCGCCTCCTTCCATGGCATCCCGCTCGCCTATTCGCAGAAGGGCGATCCCTATTACGGCCAATGCATCGAAACCGGCCGGCTATTGCGCGAGAAGCTGGGGCTTACGGAAGACCGGCTCATCGTCACGTTCCAGTCCCGCTTCGGCCCGGAGGAATGGCTGCAGCCCTACACCGACAAGACGGTCGAAAGCCTCGCCCAGGGCGGCACCAGGCGCATCGCGGTCCTCAATCCCGGCTTCGTCTCGGACTGCCTGGAAACGCTTGAGGAAATCGCCGAACAGGCGGCCGAATCCTTCCTTCACAATGGCGGCGAGAAATTCACGCATATCCCCTGCCTGAACGATGGCGAGGACGGCATGCGGGTGCTGGAAAAGGTGGTGCGGCGGGAACTTCTCGGCTGGGTCTAACCATCGGGGATGCATGCCGGCGACGATCTCCCCGCCGGCGCGGCGTCACTGCAGATGCGGCTTCCTGAGGAAACTGTTGCGATCCGCCGATTTGATGCGCAGCCAGGCCTCGCGACCATCGCGCAGAACCCGCATCGGGATTTCCGCGCCGGCGGAGCCGCTTTCCCACACCTTGCGGTAAAAATCGGCAAGCCCCTCCACCTCGCCGTCGCGGATTTCGGAGATGACGTCGCCGCGGCGCAGGCCGGCCTGGGCGGCGGGACCGCCCTCGGCGACACTCATCACCACGACCTCGCCGTCGCTTTCGGCGGAATAGGCCCCGAGCCAGGGCCGCGGCGGCTTGTTGACCTTGCCGCGGTTCAAGAGGTCATCCAGGATCGGCAGCAGGATATCGATCGGCACCACCATGTTGATGTCGGCGGCCTCGCCGTTTCGGGCCGCCATCTGCAGGTGAAGCGAACCGATGCCCAGGAGCTTGCCGTCGGCATCGACGAGCGCAGCGCCTCCCCATGAGGGATGGGCGGGGGCGGTGAAAATCGCCTCCTCGAGCAGATATTCCCAATAGCCGGCGAATTCCTGCTTCGCCACGATGTTCGCCTGAACGAACTGGCCGGCCCCATCGGCCATGACAACCGGATCGCCGACGACGGCCTTGGCGGTATCGGCGAATTTCAATGCCGGCATGTCCAGCGGCCCGAGGGCTTGAACCAGGCCGAAGCCGGTCTCCTGGTCATAGGCCAGCGCATGGCCGGGAACGACGCGACCCTCGCTGGTCGTCAGCCAGACTTCCTCGGCCTCGGTGATCAGATAACCGATCGTCAGCACCAGCCCGTTGTCCCGGATGACCACGCCGCTGCCTTCGCGGCGCGTGCCGAGCGTCGCGGCCGTAAAGGCATCTTCGGGAATTGTGGAATGCACGGCCACGACCGACCGTAAGGTCCTATCGATATTCATGATTTCATCCTGACGATGCGAAATGCTTGGGCTCGAAGGCTGCCGGGCAGCCGAGCGGGGATATCTCTCCCCATAAAGTATGGACACAGGTGGCCCGAGACAAGACCTTAACGATATTGATATCCCGGCCGGCGAGCCATTCCGCCCTTGCCGAGAACATGATAACCCACCACATCTGATTGAGCCGCTGCGCGACGACTCGACCGGGAGCGTCAGGCCGCAGCGACATTTGGGAAAGACGCGCCCGCATCATGCGGAAGCGTCGATGGAGGATTTTATGGTGGTCGGTGGCTTCGGCATCGTCGTGATTGCCCTTGTTGTTTTGGTCATCCTGGTGCTGTTTGCCGGGATCAAGACGGTGCCGCAGGGATATCGCTACACCGTCCAGCGCTTCGGACGTTACATCCGCACGCTGGAGCCGGGGCTCAATCTCATCGTGCCCTTCGTCGAGACGATCGGCGCGCGCATGAACGTCATGGAGCAGGTGCTGGCGGTGCCGACCCAGGAGGTCATCACCAAGGACAATGCCAGCGTCGCCGCCGACGCCGTCGCCTTCTTCCAGGTTCTGAACGCGGCCCAGGCCGCCTACCAGATCACCAATCTCGAAAGCGCGATCCTCAATCTCACCAAGACCAATATCCGCTCGGTGATGGGCTCGATGGACCTCGACGAGCTGCTCTCCAACCGCGACGCCATCAACGAGCGGCTGCTGCGCGTCGTCGACGATGCCGTCGAGCCCTGGGGCATCAAGGTGACCCGCGTCGAGATCAAGGACATCCAGCCGCCGAAGGATCTGGTCGACGCCATGGCGCGGCAGATGAAGGCGGAGCGCGAAAAGCGCGCCCAGGTGCTGGAAGCCGAAGGCCTGCGCAATGCGCAGATCCTGCGTGCCGAGGGCGCCAAGCAGGCCGCGGTGCTGCAGGCCGAAGGCCAGCGCGAGGCCGCCTTCCGCAATGCCGAAGCACGCGAGCGACTGGCGGAAGCCGAGGCCAAGGCGACCCGCATGGTCTCGGAGGCAATCGCCGAGGGCAATGTGCAGGCCATCAACTATTTCGTCGCGCAGAAATACACCGAAGCCCTGACGGCGATCGGCGCCGCCGGCAATTCCAAGATCGTGCTGATGCCGATGGAGGCCAGTTCCATCCTCGGTTCGCTCGGCGGCATCGGCGCCATCGCCCGCGAAGTTTTCGGCGACAATGGCGATACACCGCAGCCGCCCCGCCCGCGCTCCGGCACGGCGCGTTCGACGCCGGCGGTCAATCCGTTGAGCCCGCGAGAGGAGTGAGCCATGCTCGACAGCCTCATCGTTCAACTCGGGCCATGGAGCTGGTGGGTGCTGGGTCTTGTCCTGCTCGCCGCCGAACTCGTGGTGCCCGGCTTTTTCCTGATCTGGATCGGCCTTGCCGCCATCATCGTCGGATCGCTGTCGCTGCTACTCTGGGATAGCAGCGTCTGGGTCTGGCAGGTGCAATGGCTGATCTTCGCGGCCGCCGCCGTCATCGTCACCCTGCTCGGTCGCCGCTATCTTTACGGCAACAACCAGTCAACGGACGAACCCTTCCTCAACCAGCGGGGCGCGAGTCTCGTCGGTCGCACGGCAACGCTTGCCGAGCCGATCACCGAAGGGCGCGGCCGCATTCGCCTCAACGATACCTATTGGACTGTGATCGGGCCGGACCTGCCGGTCGGCACGCGCGTCAAGGTCGTTGCCAGCAACGGCCGCGAGCTGACGGTGGACGCGGCCTGATCAGAGCATGATGCCGAAAAGTGTAGGCGGTTTTCGGGCGACATCATGCTCTACTTCTTTGATTCTAGAGCGGATTCAGATTTTAGGTCGAATAGACCTAAAATCATCCAGCTCTAGGCGACGCCGATCCTGAGCAGGTCATGGAAGTGGACAATGCCGACGGGCCGCTTGGTTTCGTCGACCACCATCAATGCCGAGATATTGTACCGGTTCAGCAAAGCCATCGCGCCGGTCGCCAGCGTCGTTTCCTTCACCGTCTTTGGGTTACGGGTCATCACCTCGTCCACCAGCATCTCCGCAAGGCTGGTGCCGAGATTGCGGGCGATATCGCCATCGGTGATGATGCCGCAAAGGCAGCCGTCATCATCGAGCACACCGACGCAGCCAAAGCGCATTTGCGACAGGGTCATCGCCGCTTCCGGCATGCCGGTGCCGAGCTTGACCAGCGGAATCCGATCGCCCTTGTGCATGATATCGACCACATGCGAAAGGCTGGCGCCGAGCTTGCCGCCCGGATGGAAGGTGCGGAAATCCTCGGCGGTAAAGCCCCGCCCTTCCAGCAACGCCACCACAAGCGCATCGCCGATCGCAAGCTGCAGCAGCGTCGAGGTGGTCGGCGCCAGGCCATGCGGGCAGGCTTCCTGCTCCTTTGGCAGCAGCAGAACGACGTCGGATTCGCGCGCCAGCGTCGAAGTCTCACCGGCAGTAATGGCGATCATCGGGATCGTGAAGCGGCGGGAATAGCTGATGACACCGCGCAGCTCGGCGCTTTCGCCGCCCCAGGAGATGGCGATGATCACGTCATCCTGCGTGATCATGCCGAGATCGCCATGATTGGCCTCGACCGGATGCACGAAGAAGGCCGGCGTTCCCGTGGAAGCGAGCGAGGCGGCAAGCTTGTTGCCGATATGGCCGCTCTTGCCGACACCGGTGATGATCACGCGTCCGCTGATGTCGCCGATGATCTCGACGGCGCGGCTGAAAGGTTCCGCCAGGCCATCGGCCAACGACCGCTCCAGCGCCTCGAGCCCCTGTCTTTCGATCTCGATCGTCCGCATCGCGGATTCGATCGCGCCGTTCTCGATGAATTTCACTGCTCTCTTATTCATGCAGGTGGCCTACCGCTTTTCTTGATTTCTGTCCACCGAAGATCGCCTTCGCATGGCCGAACACGCACAATCCTGGGGTGATGTCGAACCCAATCCGCCGATTGTCCTCGCAAGGAAACGTTAACCATGAGGTTTTACAATTGGGTAAGAATTTAAGCGATTTCGAATAAGATCAGACATAGGCTCCAATGGACATCGGCAAAAACAAGGCGGGTGTACGCTCCCTCCGGCTGACGGCATGCGCGGCATCCGCTCTGCTGGGTTGGGGCACCTTCGCCATGCCGGCCAGTGTCCAGGCACAATCGCTCGATCCGAGCGCAACGGCCGCTCAGACGATCTCCACCGACACCGATTCGACGGACCTTTCCGGCACCGCCGCCACGGCTTCGAAATCCAAAAAGAGCAAGGCCACAAGCCAGAACACGACGGATGCGGAGGCTGCGCCGAACGCCCGCCTGCGGCTGGACGGCGTCGATCCGACAACGACGGGCTCCACGCTCGACGACGACCTGCGCCGCGTCAACCTGCGCCAGAGCGGCGTCGACGATCTGAAGGCTCGGCAATATCCGGATCGCGGCGATGCACAAGGTATTCCTCTCGGCACCTTCACCCTGCGCCCGTCCGTCAACCAATCCTACAATGTCGAGCGCAACCGCACCGGCTCCACCAATGACGACCGCAGCTTCCTGCAAACCGACCTGCGCAGCACGCTGACATCGGATTGGGACCGGCACGCGCTGACCGTGACCGGCGAAGGCGTCTGGCAGAAGAACCTGAGCGGCACCGGCGAGGAAAAGCCGACCGTCAATCTCAACGCCGACCTGCGCCTCGATCTGCCCGCCGACACCACCGCCCACCTGACGGCCGGCTACCAGTTCTATCGGGAAGACACCAGCGATCCCAACGCGATTGCCGGCGCCTCGAAGCAATCGGCGGTCAACCAGTTCAGCACCGGCGCCTCGCTGGAACGCGATTTCGGCCTGCTGCGCGGGACCACGGCGCTCGCTATGACCCGCTCCGTCTATTCCGATGCGGTGCTGTCGGACGGCACGAAGGTCACGCTCAGCGACCGCAACCAGACGGCGGCCACCTGGCGCGGCCGCATCGGTTACGAACTGTCGCCGGCCCTCATCCCCTTCCTCGAAGCCGATCTTGGCCGCACCTTCTACGACCAGTCGCACGACAGCAACGGCTATGCCCGCTCGAACCACAGCGTCGGCGGCAAGGCGGGTCTCGAGATCGATCTCGGGGAGAAAATGAGGGGCGAGCTCGGCTTCGGCTATCAGCACACGGAATTCGACGATTCGCGTCTCGCCGCCATCGATTCGCCGACCATCGACGGCAATTTCGCCTGGTCGCCGCAGCGCGGCACCGATGTCAGCATCGGCCTCGCGACCACCGTCCAGCCCTCGACGACGGCGGGCCAAAGCGGCTATACCGCCTATCAGCTCACCAGCACGCTGAGCCACGAATTGCGCGACAATCTCACCGCCAAACTGACCGGCGGCACGATCTGGCGCAACTACCCTTCGAGCAGCTCATATGCCGACGAAACCGAATATGACGCCGCCCTCGGCTTCACCTGGGGCATCAACCGCTACCTCGATCTGACCAGCAATGTCGGCTACCAGCTGACGTCGCGAAAGACCGGCGACGACACGCGGCAGATCCAGGCGGGCATTGGGTTGACGGCGAAGAGGTGATCCCTCACCCCGCATGAGCGGGGTGAGGAAGCTTTTCCCTACTTCAGCGCCTCGACCAGCGCCTTGAACTCGTTCTCGATGGTCGGACGGATATCGGCGCGGGCGAGCGCGAAGGCGACGTTGGCGAGGATGAAGCCATCCTTGGCGCCACAGTCGAAGGTCTGGCCCTTGAAGTGATAGCCGGCGAAATCCTGCTTCTGCGCCAGCTTCAGCATGCCGTCGGTCAACTGGATTTCGTTGCCGGCGCCGCGCTCCTGGCTCTCGAGAATCTCGAAGATCTCCGGCTGCAGGATGTAGCGGCCGTTGATGAAGAAATTCGAGGGTGCGGTGCCCTTGGCCGGCTTTTCCACCATCTCGGTGATGCGGAAACCGCTGCCGATCGTCTCGCCGACGCCGACGATGCCATATTTATG
>JASGEG010000447.1:0-3962 GCA_047606605.1 Rhizobium sp. | reverse complement strand
CGCGCGGACATCTTTCCATCATTGGGCGCTATAGTATCCCGACAATACCCCTCTCCCTCGCCAGAATAAACGGCCACCTCAACAGCACAACCTTTCCCCTTCGCAATTTGATCTTGATCCTCCCGCGCGTTTCGCTAGGTTCTTCGCGGGTAAATTGAGAGGGGAATGACGGATGAAATCAATATTACCGGTCGTGGCGGCGGCGGGCATTGCCGTTTCGTGTCTCACGGCAGCGTCGGATGCGGCCGCCTTCAACGCTCCAGCTCCCTACGCCGCGCCGGCTGCACGCAACGACGTGATCCGCGTATCGACCCAGCCGCAAGGGCAGGTCAAGCCGCAGTTCCAGCGGCGCGTGGTGCGGCTGCGGACCAATGAGGCGCCCGGCACGATCATCGTCGATACCAACAACAAGTATCTCTATCTCGTCGAGGGCGACAACCGGGCCCGGCGCTACGGCATCGGCGTCGGCGTCGGGCGCGACGGCTTCGGCTGGTCGGGCGTCGTCAAGGTCGGCCGCAAGGCGGAATGGCCCGGCTGGACGCCGCCGCCGGAAATGATCGTTCGCGAGGCCAAGAAGGGCCACAAGCTGCCGGCCTACCAGGAAGGCGGCGAGGATAATCCGCTCGGCGCGCGCGCCATGTATCTCTATCGCGGCGGCAGCGACACGGCATTCCGCATCCATGGCACCAACCAGCCCTGGAGCATCGGCCTCAACATGTCGTCCGGCTGCATCCGCATGATGAACAAGGACGTCACCGATCTCTATGACCGGGTTCCGATCGGCACCAAGGTCATCGTCGTCGGCCCCGGCAACAAGCAGGGCGAAGTCAGCTACGAGGATCGCGGCATCGATCTGCTGCGGACGATGTTCGGCGGCTGACAACCGATAGTCATGCGATCGGCCAAGGGCCGGCTGGTGCCGCACGGGCAGCAGCCGGCCCTTGGCATTTTCCAGCGCCACCATTCCACTGTTGCGCAGCTGTAACAGCGCCGGGCCTATCGCTCGAAAGGCCGGCGAAACGGCCCTTTCCGTTCAGTTTGGTGTCAGTTTTCCCGCCTAAGCCAATCCCAGCCACAGGGCGCCGCAATAGAACTGTCACAGAAGCACGCTTAGATGGCGGCATTTGCCATCCGGGGATTTTCACATGCGTCGTGCATTTCGCTTCAAGCAGCCGGCCGTCGCCGCGCTCGCGCTTTCAGCATCTGTTTTTGTCGCCGGCTCGGCCTCGGCGGAAATGCAGTTTTCGGCCTATGGCGGCGTCCAGGGCGCGACCGGCAGCAACGTCAAGACATCGGACGGCGCCAATTTCGATCCCGACTGGTCGGGAAAATCCTTCAAGATGCCGCCCTATTTCGGCTTTCGCGGCATCTGGTGGCTGGATGAATTCGACAAGTCGAACTGGGGCATTTCGCTCGATTACAGCCATGCCAAGGTCTATGGCAATCTCGGCAACACGCCCGGCTGGTCGCATTTCGAGTTCACCGACGGCCTCAACATGCTGACGCTGAACGCGCTCTACCGCTTCCAGGACCCGAGCCGCAAATGGACGCCCTATGTCGGCCTCGGCGCCGGCATCAATGTGCCGCATGTCGAAGTCACCCGTGATTCCGGCCGCACCTTCGATTACCAGTTCGGCGGCGCCTCGCTCCAGGCCCAGGCCGGCGTCAGCTACCAGTTCAGCCAGCACTGGTCGACTTTCGTCGAATACAAGGGCAACTACAACTTCGTCGACAATGTCTCGATCGACAGCGGCGACACGCTGAAGACCAAGGTCTTCACCCACGCCATCAATTTCGGCGTATCCTTCAACTTCTGAAGACTGCGGTTGAAGACCGCATCCCCCGAACCGGTTTCGGCTCGGGGGCTCCTGTGCTAAGCAAGGATGCATGAGCTTTTCCTATTACCGATGCGACTGGATACATCCGGAAAACGATGAGCCGGTCATGATCTATTACGAGGTGGACGACGCCGGCGTCGTTCCCCGCCTGGTCGACGTATTTGCCGACGGACGTCGGCAATGCATGGCGGTCACCGATTTTTCCGGGCAGACATACAGGATGGCCGGCATCAACAGCCTGGTTGAGGGCTCATTCTATGACGGCGTCGCCGGCCTGCTCGACGGGGCCTTCTTCGAGGAAGGGCAAGACCGGATCAGCCTGACGCCCATCGGCGCCGACATCTTCGAGCTGGAATGGAAGACGCATCGACCGTCTTCCTCGCATTAAAGCAATTCCAGGAAACGTGCGCGGCGGTTTTCCGTCCGGAATTGCGTCAAAACAACAAGCTAGGGCGATCCGCGCAGCGCTGAACCGCTCTAGCGTGACGCCAGCCCTTTGAGCTTTGCCGGCATCTCGCCACCATAGGCCCAGTCCAGCAGCTCGACCGTGTGCAGGATCGGTATGCCGGTGCCCGTGGCGATCTGCGTGATGCAGCCGATATTGCCCGTCGCGATGACATCCGCCTTCGTCGCCTCGAGATTGCGGACCTTGCGGGCCTTCAGTTCCGAGGAGATGTCCGACTGCATCATGTTGTAGGTGCCGGCCGAGCCGCAGCAGAGATGCCCTTCCGCCGGCTCGCGCACCGTGAAGCCCGCCGCCTTCAGCAACTGCTTCGGCGCCAGGGTGATCTTCTGGCCATGCTGCAACGAACAGGCGGCATGATAGGCGACGGTGACGCCGCGCGGCATGTGCGAGGGAAGGTCGAGACCGGCGAGATATTCCGTTATGTCCTTGGCGAGCGCCGAGATCTTCGCCGCCTTTTCGGCATAGGCCGGATCGAGGCGCAGCTTGTGCCCGTAATCCTTGATCGTCGTGCCGCAGCCGGATGTGGTGACGATGATCGCGTCCAGCCCACCGGCCTCCACCTCGCGCGTCCAGACATCGACATTGGCGCGCACGCTCGCCAAGGCCTGCTCCTCGCGGCCCATGTGATGCACCAGCGAACCGCAGCAGACTTCACCTTGCGGCACGACCACCTCGACGCCGAGGCGGGTCAGGAGCCGGATGGTCGCCTCGTTGATCCCCGGATCGAGCACCGGCTGGGCACAGCCGGTCAGGATCGCCACCCGCCCGCGCCGCGCCGCCTGAGGCGGATGGTTGCCGGGCTTGGCGAAGGGCGACGGCGCCGGGATGGAGCGCGGCGCGAGATCGAGCATGGCCGCGAAAGGCTTCAGCGCCGCAAAGCGCCGCATCGGCCCTTTGAGGGGCCGGGCCAGGCGCGCGAGGTTCAGGGCCAATCGGAAGCGGCCGGGATAGGGCAGAACCGCGGCCAGCATGTTGCGCGTCCAGCGGTCGAGGAAGGGCCGCCGGTAGGTCTGCTCGACATGGACGCGGGCATGGTCGATCAGGTGCATGTAGTCAACGCCCGAGGGACAGGTGGTCACGCAGGCGAGGCAGGACAGACAGCGGTCGATATGCGTCACCACTTCCGCATCGGCGGGACGGCCGTTTTCCAGCATGTCCTTGATCAGATAGATGCGTCCGCGCGGGCTGTCGAGCTCGTTGCCGAGCGTCACATAGGTAGGACAGGTGGCGGTGCAGAAACCGCAATGCACGCATTTGCGCAGGATCGCCTCGGATTCGGCCACATGCGGATCGGCAAGCTGGGCGGGGGTAAAGTTGGTTTGCATCAGGCCATCTTCCCCGGATTGAATATCCCCGCCGGATCGAACTTTTCCTTCACCCGCGCGGACAGAAGCGCAACCGCCTCGGGTTGCGGCTGAAAGGCCGGCGTCACCGCGCGGGCAGCCGGCGCGGCACGCAGCAGCGTGGCATGGCCGCCGCCCAGCGCATGAACATAGCGGCGCACGAGATCACCCTCCGGCTCGGCTTCCATGCGCATCCAGACGAGGCCGCCCTGCCAGTCGTAATAGGCGTCGACGCCGGCTTCGAGGCGAAGGGCGGCGACAAGCTGATGACCAATGCTCGGGGCGACGGAAACGCGCCAGACCGGCCGCGTGGTG
>JASGEG010000446.1:0-7779 GCA_047606605.1 Rhizobium sp. | reverse complement strand
CTCTTCGCCGTTGCCGATCGAGCGCGGCTGCAGTCGCTTGCCGTTGGCGGCCACCCGCCGGGCCTCGAATTCGTCGCCGCGCGGCGTCTTCAGGATGGCCGAGAGGTCCCAGTATTCCTCGGAAATGAAGCGCTCGATCTCGGTTTCGCGGTCGCAGACGAGACGCAGCGCCACCGATTGCACGCGGCCGGCCGAACGGGCGCCCGGCAGCTTGCGCCACAGCACCGGCGACAGGTTGAAGCCGACGAGATAGTCGAGCGCGCGGCGGGCGAGATAGGCGTCGACCAGCGGCACGTCGATGTCGCGCGGGTCGGCCATGGCGTCGAGCACGGCCTTCTTGGTGATGGCGTTGAAGACGACGCGCTTGACCGGCTTGCCGTTGATGACGCGCTTCTTGTTGAGCAGGTCGAGCACATGCCAGGAAATGGCTTCGCCTTCGCGATCCGGGTCGGTCGCGAGAAACAGGCTGTCGGAGGATTTCACCGCGTCGGCGATGTCCTTCATGCGCTTCTGCGAGGCCCCGTCGACTTCCCACAGCATTTCGAAGTCCTGATCGGGAAGGACCGAGCCGTCCTTGGCGGGCAGGTCTCGCACATGGCCGAAGGAAGCAAGAACCTTATATCCGGGTCCCAGATACTTGTTGATTGTCTTGGCCTTGGCAGGCGATTCCACCACTACAACGTTCATCATAAATCTCTGAATAAGAGGTCGCGCCGGAAAAAGGCGCGGGAGAAACCGGGTATTTTCGCTCCCCGGCCTTCCGACATGGACAGGGAATTCGTCGCGGTCAAGAGGCGATGTCGATTTTTGCCATCGGCGCAATGCCGCGATCCCCGCCGGATGGCATCTGTGCTACATCCCGAAGGAATGCCTGTCGATGCTTAGGACAGGCATGCAGCCATCATATCGGGATGTGCCGCCATGCTTTCAATCCAGCATTGCGATCGACACCAGTCCACCCGGATGCCGATGCAGCCGGCCGGCCATGTCCAGCTCGAGAAGCACGGAATGAACCGCCGACACCGATAGGCCAGTATGCCGGATAATGTCGTCGATCTCCACCGGTGTCGGTCCGAGCGCGTCGACGATCTGATCCCGGTCGGTATCGTCGGGCGGCAGCGACAGGGCCTTGCCGCTCCTTTCGACGGGCGTCTCGGCAAGCTGCTGGCGGAAGAGGTCGGGTTCGGCCAGCGGCCGCAGCGCATCGACGATATCCTCCGGCTTGGTCACGATCATCGCGCCGTCCTTCAGCAGGCCATTCGTGCCCTCGCAGCGCGGATCGAGCGGCGAACCGGGCACGGCAAAGACCAGCCGCCCGAATTCGCCGGCCAGACGCGCGGTGATCAGCGAGCCGGAGCGTGTCGCTGCCTCGACGACGGCGACGCCGAGCGGGATGCCGGCGATCAGCCGGTTGCGGCGCGGGAAATCACGCGCCCTGGGTTCCCAGCCGAACGGCATCTCGCTGACGGCAAGGCCGTTGCCGTCCCAGATCTCGTTCAGCAGGCCGATATTCTCCGGCGGGTAGGGCTGGTCGAGGCCGCCGGCCATGGCGGCGATGGTGCCGGTCTCGAGGCTGGCGCGGTGCGCGGCCGTATCGATGCCGCGGGCAAGGCCGGAGATGACGGCATAGCCGGCCTGGCCGCAGGCGCGGGCGATCATTGCCGCAAATTTGGCGCCGCTGATCGACGCGTTGCGCGAGCCGACGATGCCGATGGCCGGCCGGGTGGCCATGGCGAGATTGCCTTTGACGGCAAGAAGCGGCGGCGCCCCGTCGATCTCGCGCAGGGCCCGCGGATAGTCCGGCTCGCCGATGCCGACGAACCGCCCGCCGAAGCGATGCAGCGCCTCCAGTTCGCGCAGCGCATCCTGCTCGCTGGCAATGCGGATCGCGCGCGTCGAACCGCCGCGTTGCGACAGTTCCGGCAGCATGGCAAGGGCGGTTTCGGCCGAGCCGTAGTGATTGATGAGGTCGCGGAAGGTGGTCGGGCCGACATTGTCGGAACGGATGAGCCTGAGCCAGGCGATCCTTTGTTTGTCGGTCAGCGCAATCCCGGTTCGTCCCGCGCTGCCCGTTGCCATTATCCCTTCGCTCCGATCTTGCTTTCCGTGCCGGCGGTCAGCCGGGCGATGTTCGCCCTGTGCTTGTACCAGGAGATGACGGTCATTACCGCCATCGCCGCCGCAATCTTGTCAGCGCCCAATATCCACAGTGCAACCGGAATGACAAGTGTTGCAACCAGTGCGGAAAGGGAGGAGTAGCGGGTGGTGAAGGCGATCACGAGCCAGACGATGGCGAAGATCAGCGCCATGAACGGCGCGAGACCGAGAAGGATGCCGAGATAGGTCGCGACCCCCTTGCCGCCCTTGAAGCCGATCCAGACGGGGAAGATATGGCCGAGAAAAGCGGCAAAGCCTGCAAGTATGCCCGCATCCTCGCCGAACAAATGCGCCACGATCAGCACGGCGGCCGTGCCCTTCAAGGCGTCGAGCAGGAATGTCGCGCCCGCAAGCCCCTTGTTGCCGGTGCGCAGCACATTGGTCGCGCCGATATTGCCCGAGCCGATATTGCGGACATCGCCGAGCCCTGCCATGCGCGTCAGCACTAGACCGAAAGGGATGGAGCCGAGCAGATAGCCGATGACGGCCGCCGCGAGCGCAGTCTGCGGGGAGAGCTGCCATGTCCAGAATTCAGCCATCACGTCTTCTTCCTATAGGCTTCGACTTCGCTCAGAGACTATGAACCAGCTGGCCGGCGACATAGGTCGCAACCGGCCGGCCGCTCATTCTTGCGTCTTCGAACGGTGTGTTCTTCGAGCGCGAAAGAAGCATGTCTTTGGCGACAAGCCAAGGCTCATCGAGATCGATCAGCACGATATCCGCCTTTGCGCCCGGCTTCAGCGTTCCGGCATCGAGGCCGAAGATCTGCGCCGGTCGGGTCGAGAGCGCATCGATCAGCCGCATGAGGCTGACCTGGCCGCTGTGATGGAGGCGAAGGGCGGCCGCAAGCAGCGTCTCCAGCCCGACGGCGCCATCCTCCGCTTCGCCGAATGGCAGGCGCTTGGTGTCCACGTCCTGCGGGTCGTGCGACGAGACGATGATGTCGATGGTGCCGTCCGCCAGCGCCTCGATCATGCCGGTGCGGTCGTCTTCCGAGCGCAGCGGCGGATAGAGCTTGAAGAAGGTGCGGTATTCGCCGATGTCGTTTTCGTTCAGCGCCAGATTGTTGATCGAGATGCCACAGGTGACCTTGGCGCCGCGCGAGCGGGCGAGACGGATGGCTTCGGCCGATTCCGGAACCGAAATCATCGCCGCATGGTAATGGCTGCGCGTCAGCGCCGCGATCCGCAGGTCGCGTTCGAGTGGAATGAGTTCGGCTTCCTTCGGAATGCCCGAAAGCCCGAGCCAGCTCGCCAGCAGCCCCTCATGCATGACGCCGTTGGCGCCGAGATATTTGTCGCGGGTCTCACAGGAGACGACCGCGCCGAACTCGCGCGCATAGGTCATGATGCGGCGCAGGACCTGCGTGTCATGCACGCCGGAATGCGCATCGGTGAAGACGACGGCGCCGGCCTCGCGCAGGAGGCCGATTTCGGTCATTTCCTCGCCGGCGAGCCCTTTGGTGAGGGCGGCGGCGGGATAGACATTGACGACGGCGGTGTCGCGCGCCGTCTTCCGCACGAATTCGACCAGCGCGATGTCGTCGATGACCGGATCGGTGTCCGGCATCATGATGAAGGAGGTCACGCCGCCGGCTGCCGCTGCGCGGCTTGCCGAGGCGATGGTCTCTCGATGCTCGCCGCCGGGCTCGCCGACATGGACGCGGGCATCGACGAGGCCGGGAGCGGCGACGAGGCCGGTGCAATCGCGTATCTCGGCGCCCTTCGGCGCGGCCTGGCCCGCCGCATCCTTGCCGGCGGCGACAATGATGCCGTTTTCGACGATGATCGTGCCGACTTCATCGAGATTGCGCGAGGGGTCGATGATGCGGACGTTCTGGAGGACGATCGAGTTGCTCATGCGCCAGCTCCCTCGGTGCGCGGCCCCTGGTTCTGCGAGACGAGCAGCGTTTCCATGACCGCCATGCGCACGGCGACGCCCATTTCCACCTGTTCGGCGATGACGCTCTGCGGACCGTCGGCCACCTCGGAGGCGATTTCGACGCCGCGGTTCATCGGGCCGGGATGCATGACGAGCGCATCCTCCTTGGCGGCCTTCAGCGTTTCGGCGTCCAACCCGTAGAAATGATAGTATTCACGCACCGACGGCACGAAGGCGCCCGACATGCGCTCGCGCTGCAGCCGAAGCATCATCACGACGTCGGCGTCCTTCAGCCCTTCCTTCATCGAATGGAAGACCTCGACGCCCATATCGGCAATGCCGGCGGGCAGCAGCGTGGCCGGAGCCACGACGCGGACGCGGGCGCCCATGGCGTTCAACAGCAGGATGTTGGAGCGGGCGACGCGTGAATGCAGCACGTCGCCGCAGATGGCGACGATGATACGCGACAGCTTGCCCTTGGCGCGGCGGATGGTCAGCGCGTCGAGAAGCGCCTGGGTCGGATGCTCGTGCTGGCCGTCGCCGGCATTGACGACGGAGCAGGAGACCTTCTGCGCCAGCAGCGCGGCCGCACCGGCGCTCGAGTGGCGGATGACCAGGACATCCGGGCGCATGGCGTTCAGCGTCATCGCCGTATCGATCAGCGTCTCGCCCTTCTTCACCGAGGAATTGCCGACCGACATGTTCATCACGTCGGCACCGAGCCGTTTGCCGGCCAGTTCGAAGGAGGATTGTGTGCGGGTCGAGGCTTCGAAAAAGAGGTTGATCTGGGTCAACCCACGCAATGTCGATGTCTTCTTTTCGCGCTGGCGGCTGATCTTGACCGCCTCGTCGGCCTTGTCGAGAAGATAGGTGATATCTTGTTCGGTGAGGCCCTTGATGCCGATGAGATGGCGGTGGGGAAAGAAGACCATGAAGCTGCCCTCTGGATTTCGTCAGGGGGTCTATAAAGAGGGAGCGCCTCAGGGGCAAGCGCGGTTTTGGATAAGCCCGTTTGTCCCCCATGCAATTTGACAGGAATCTCGCTAGAGCGTGGATGCCGGAAGACGAAACTTCCGGTTTCCTTTTGCAATCTTCTTGCTCTACAAGCGAAATATGACCCAATCGACCCGGACTGACGATACATTTGCCGACTTGAATCAACCGAGCCTCTGGTCCGGCATCAATGCCTATCGTTCCGATCCGCTGATCGTCGATCTGACCTCCGGTCTGCCGCGCTCGACGCGCGAGGACCTGGAACAGCTTGGCCGTTATGTCACCTCGCACGAGGCGCAGGAACTGGCGCGCATGGCAAACCAGGGTGCGCCGCAATTGCGCACCCATGGCCCGCGCGGCGAGCGGCTGGATGTGGTCGAATTCCATCCGGCCTGGCATGCGCTGATGCGCCGTTCCATGGCGGCGGGGCTGCATTCGTCGATCTGGGATGCCCAGGCCGATCCGGAAGCGAAGGGCCAATCGCACAAGGTCCGTGCCGCGCGCTTCTATCTGACGGCGCAGCTCGAATGCGGCCATCTCTGCCCGCTGACCATGACCAGCGCTTCCGTTGCCGCGATGATGGCGTCTCCGGCGGTCCAGAAGGATTGGGCGCCGAAGGTCCTGTCGCGCAAATATGATTCGTCCAACAAGCCCGCCATGCAGAAGTCCGCCGTCACCATCGGCATGGGCATGACGGAAAAGCAGGGCGGCACGGACGTGCGCGCCAACAGGACGACCGCCGACAAGGTGAGCGAGGGCATCTACCGGCTCTCGGGCCACAAATGGTTCATGTCGGCGCCGATGAGCGATGCCTTCATCATGCTGGCGCAGACCAAGGACGGCATGGGCTGCTTCCTGGTGCCGCGGCTGCTTGAGGACGGCTCGGCCAACGGCCTGCAGTTCCAGCGGCTGAAGGACAAGCTCGGCAATCGCTCGAACGCCTCTTCCGAAGTCGAATTCAGCGACACCTTCGGCTTCCTGCTCGGTGCGCCAGACGGCGGCATCCGTACCATTCTCGATATGGTGACGCTGACGCGGCTCGATTGCGCCCTGGCGTCGGCCGGCATCATGCGCGCTTCGCTCGCCGAAGCCGTGCATCATGCCCGCGGCCGCAGCGTTTTCGGCAAGATGCTGGTTCAGCAACCGATCATGACCCGCGTGTTGGCCGACATGGCGCTCGATGTCGCCGCCGCGACCGCGCTTGCCTTCCGTCTGGCGGAGGCCTTCGACAAGGCCAGCGGCAGCAGCGAGGATGCGGCTTACGCCCGCGTCATGACGCCGGTCGCCAAATATTGGTGCTGCAAGATCGCGCCGGCCCTGATCTACGAAGCGATGGAGTGCATCGGCGGCAGCGGCTATATCGAGGAGCGCCCGATCGCCCGCCACTATCGCGAGGCGCCCGTCAACGCGATCTGGGAAGGCTCCGGCAACGTCATGGCGCTCGATGTGCTGCGCGTCTTGAGCCGGGGCAGGGACCTGTTCGAAACCGTCTTTGCCGGCCTTGCCCGCGATCTCGGCCCGGCCGGCAAGAAGACCATCGACGTGCTGCGCGCCGCCATGGCGCTTTGCGAGCAGGACGAGGGCGCCGCCCGCCTGCTGATCGAACAGATGGCGCTCGCCGCTGGTGCCGCCGAACTCTATCGCCTCGGCGCCGGCAAGATCGCCGATGCCTTCATCGAAACCCGCCTGGCCGGCGGCTGGCGCTCGACCTACGGCATGCTCGATTCGCGTTTCGACGCCAGCTACATCGTCGACCTGCTGTATCCGCCGGCGACGTGAAGCTGTCCTTCGACTGATGCCGGCAGTTCGTGACGGTGTCGGTTGATGTAATACCAATAATTATTATATATTGGTATCAGCAAGGGAGCTGTCCATGGCCCGCAACACATCTGTTTCACTTGGTGATCACTTCAATACCTTCATCGATGCGCAAGTGAAGACGGGCAGATATGGCTCCGCCAGCGATGTCGTTCGGGCGGGGTTGCGCCTGTTGGAAGAACATGAAGCTAAGGTCAAGGCTCTTCAGGACGCGTTGATCGCCGGAGAGGAATCTGGGCAACCTGTTCCATTTGACAATGCCGCATTCCTGAAGCGGATGCGCGCTACCTATGGCGAGTAGATCCGGTCGGTATGGCCTGTCGCCGCTTGCGGAGGCGGATCTTGAGGATATCTGGCGCTATACCGTTCAGACTTGGTCGGTAAAGCAGGCGGAGGCTTACCATGCCGATATCTTGATGCATTCGAGGGGCTGGCGTCAGGCCTCAAGATTGGCTGCAGTGCCGACATTCGCGAGGGTTATTTCAAATACCTTGTCGGTTTCCATGTGATCTACTATCGACAGCAAGATATGGAGATCGCGATCATTCGCATCTTGCATCAGCGAATGGACGTAAGTCTCCATCTCTAAAGAGCTACCTTGGCTCCGAAACGATCCGTCTCATGCATAATTCGAGACCTATGGAAGAACCCATGATCAATCTCCGCGCCGTTCAATCCGGTGACATCGACCAGCTCTACGTCATCTCCCTCGTCACCGGCGACGCCGGCCGGGATGCGACGCCGCTTCATCGGGACGGGCGGATGATCGGGCATATCTATTCGGTGCCCTATGCCGTTCTCAGCCCCGAGACCGTCTTCGTTGCCGAAGACGAAGAGGGCGTGTGCGGCTATATCGCCGGCGTCTTCGATACGGTTGCTTTTGAAGATAGGCTGGAGCGCGAGTGGTGGCCGCAGCTGCGTGAGCGTTAT
>JASGEG010000445.1:0-3064 GCA_047606605.1 Rhizobium sp. | reverse complement strand
TCCTCAGGCATGCCATGGCGGGCGATATAGGCGGGCGAGGCGCAGAGCAGCCGGCGCACCGGGGCCAGGCGCCGGGCGACGAGGCTGGAATCGGTGAGTTCGGCGATGCGGATGGCAAGATCGTAGCCGCCGCCGACAATGTCGGTGAATTCGTCGGTCAGC
This sequence comes from Rhizobium sp., assembly GCA_047606605.1. Classification (GTDB taxonomy): domain Bacteria; phylum Pseudomonadota; class Alphaproteobacteria; order Rhizobiales; family Rhizobiaceae; genus Rhizobium. The sequence goes on along the minus strand of JASGEG010000445.1, from coordinate 2,902 downwards.
ACCAGATTGATCGTCAGATCCGGATGCGCCTGCATGAAGTCCTTGAGATGCGGGGCGATATGCAGGCGGCCGAAAGACGTGGGCGCGGAAATCCTGAGTGTCCCCTGCATCTGCGCCGAGCGGCCGGCGATATAGGCTTCCGCCTCTTCCAGCCCGGCGAGGATGGCGAGCACCCGGTCGTAAAAGCCCTGGCCGGCCTCCGTCAGCGAGATCTGACGCGTCGTGCGCTGCAGGAGCCGGGTGCCAAGCCGGTCCTCCAGCCGCTTGATGCGCTTGGAAATGACGGCCGGCGAGAAGCCGAGCGCGCGGCCGGCAAGCGACATGCTGCCGGTTGCGACGACGCTGGCGAAGATTTCGAGATCCCCGAGATTGGTCATGATATGAGATTTATTCCTAATTCGGCATAAATGCTTATCATTTGCGCCGATTTCGGGAAAGTCGTAAGCATGATATGGCGATAAAAAGAGGCCGTATTCCGATTTGGATGCGGGAGGAGGATGCCCATGGCCGATGCCATTTCATTTCTGGCGCCGCGCGCGGATGTTCTCGCCCGTCGCAGCGAGATCGTCGCCGATCTCGCCGATCTTCTTGCCCCGGAATGCCTGATCCACGAGCCGCGCGAGCTGATGCCCTTCGAGACGGATGCCTTCGTCTCCTATCGCCGCATGCCGCTCGCCGTCGCCCTGCCGCGCTCGACGGCCGAGGTCGCCGCCGTGATGAAATATTGTCACCGTTACGGCATTCCGGTCGTGCCGCGCGGCGCCGGCACCTCGCTCTCCGGCGGCGCCATTCCGCAGGAAGATGCCGTCGTGCTCGGCCTTTCGAAGATGAACCGCATCCTCGACATCGATTTCGCCAATCGTGCCGCCACCCTGCAGGCCGGCGTCACCAATCTGAACATCTCCGAAAGCGTCTCGGCGGATGGTTTCTTCTATGCACCCGATCCCAGCTCGCAGCTTGCCTGCACCATCGGCGGCAATATCGGCATGAATTCCGGCGGCGCGCATTGCCTGAAATATGGCGTCACCACCAACAACCTGCTCGGCGTCAAGCTGGTGCTGACCGACGGCACGGTGATCGAGCTCGGCGGCAAGGCGCTGGACGCGGCGGGCTATGATCTGCTCGGTCTCGTCTGCGGCTCGGAAGGCCAGCTCGGCATCGTCACCGAGGCGACGGTGCGGCTGATCGCCAAGCCGGAAGGCGCGCGGCCCGTTTTGTTCGGCTTCGATACGTCGGAGCAGGCCGGCGCCTGCGTGGCCGATGTCATCGCCGCCGGCATCGTGCCGGTCGCCATCGAGTTCATGGACAAGCAGGCGATCGAGATCTGCGAGGCCTTCGCCCAGGCAGGCTATCCCCTCGATGTCGGGGCATTGCTGATCGTCGAGGTCGAGGGCTCCGAAGCGGAGATGGACGACATGCTGAAGAGCATCGTTGCGATCGCCCGCAATCATCAGGTCAAGACCGTGCGCGAATGCCAGTCGGCGACGGAGGCGGCACTGATCTGGAAGGGCCGCAAATCAGCCTTCGGCGCCACTGGCCGCATCGCCGATTATATCTGCATGGACGGCACCGTGCCGCTCAGCCAGCTCTCCCATGTGCTGCAGAAGACCTCGGAGATCGTCGACCGCTATGGCCTGCGTGTCGCCAATGTCTTCCATGCCGGTGACGGCAACATGCATCCGCTGATCCTGTTCAACGCCAACGATCCCGAGGATGCCGCGAGAGCCGAGGCGGCCGGCAATGACATATTGCGGCTCTGCGTCGATGCCGGCGGCTGCCTGACGGGCGAGCACGGCGTCGGCATCGAGAAGCGCGACCTGATGCGCCATCAATATGCCGAGGCCGATCTCGCCCAGATGATGGCGGTGCGTGCAGCTTTCGATCCCGGCTGGATATTGAACCCTTCCAAGGTCTTCCCGCTCGACGGGCGTGACGCGGCATGAGCGAATTTCTGCCGAAGACCGAGGACGAAGCGGCCGCCCTCATTCGCGACCATGCGGCCCGAGGGGCGGCGCTGTCGATTGTCGGCGGCAATACGCGCGCGGGCTTCGGCAACGCCGTCGACGCTGAGACAGTCCTGTCCTCGCGCGGGCTGACCGGCATCGTCGCCTATAATCCCGGCGAGATGGTGATGACGGTGCGCGCCGGGACGCCGGTTTATGAGGTCGAGGCGGCGCTTGCCGAGAGTGGCCAGATGATGGCCTTCGAGCCGATGGACCACCGGCCGCTGATGGCGACCGGGGGCGCGCCGACCATCGGCGGCGTCTTCGCCGCCAATGTCTCCGGCCCGCGCCGTTTCGTCAGCGGTGCCGCCCGCGACAGCCTGCTCGGCGTCCGCTTCGTCAACGGCAAGGGCGAGATCGTCAAGGCCGGCGGGCGGGTGATGAAGAACGTCACCGGCCTCGATCTGGTGAAGCTGATGGCCGGCTCGCACGGCACGCTCGGCCTTCTGACCGAAGTCACCTTCCGCGTGCCGCCGCGGCCGCAGACGGAAGAGACGATCGTCCTGTCCGGCCTCAACGATGCCGAGGCGGCCAATGCCATGGCCGCGGCGATGGCGCTGCCGGTCGAGGTCTCGGGCGCGGCGCATCTGCCTTTGACCGTCGCCTGGACCTTTCTCGACGGCGGCCTGCCGGAAGGGGAGGCGACCGTGCTGCGCATCGAGGGGCTGGCGGGCTCGGTCTCCGCAAGGGCCGAAAAGCTCGCCGCCGCCATGACCCGCCTCGCGCCGGTGACGCGGCTTGGCGAGGCGGAAAGCCGAAAACTCTGGCGCGAGATCCGCGATGTGAAACCCTATGCCGATGGCACCACGCGGCCGGTCTGGCGCGTTTCCGTCGCCCCGAGCATTGGCCATCAGCTTGTCGCCGCCCTTCGCCTCGAAGCCGGCGTCGACGCCTATTAC
>JASGEG010000444.1:0-3556 GCA_047606605.1 Rhizobium sp. | reverse complement strand
TTTTGCGGCGCCGAGGAAGGGTTTGTGTGCAGTCCATCTCATATCACGCATTTATGCACAATCGCCCGATGAGGATTTTGTCGGGCCTGTTCCCGATCGACGGAGTATGCGAAAGCATGGCTGGGCAGCCATAAGGGCGCGATCAAGGGGTAACGGAAGCATGATGCTGGTCACGGGTGCAACGGGTTTCGTCGGGCAGGCGCTTTGCGCGGAGCTGTCCCGGCGGGGGATCGAGCATCGTCGCGTCAGCCGTGATCCGAAGCCCGGTTTCGTGGCGATGGGCGCGATCGACGGCGCCTGCGACTGGTCGGGCGCGCTGGGCGATGTCGAGACCGTCGTGCATCTGGCGGCGCGCGTCCATGTCATGAACGATACGGCGGCCGATCCGCTCGCCGCCTTCCGCGCCGTCAATGTCGATGCCACGGTCAATCTGGCACGACAGGCGGCCAGTGCCGGCGTCCGGCGTTTCCTCTTCCTGAGCTCGATCAAGGTCAATGGCGAGGCGACCGCGCCGGGCAGGCCTTTTACGGCCTCCGATATCCCGCATCCGCAAGATCCCTACGGCCAATCGAAGCTGGAGGCGGAAGAGGCGCTGCTGGCCGTCGGCGCGCAAACGGGCATGAAGATCGTCATCATCCGCCCGCCCTTGGTTTATGGACCGGGCGTGAAGGCGAATTTCGCGAGCCTGATGAAGTGGGCCGGGCAGCCGTTTCCCTGGCCGTTCGGACGGGTGGAGAACAGACGGTCGCTGGTGTTCGTCGGCAATCTCGTGGATTTCATCCTGCTTTGCGCTCATCACCCGGCGGCCGCGAACCGGATGTTCCTGATCAGCGACGGCGCGGATCTTTCGATCGGCGGGCTGATCGGCAAGCTTGCGGCGGCGATGGGGAGGAAAGCGCTCCTGCTGCCGGTTCCGCCGCGCCTGCTGGCAGGGCTGGCGGCGCTTGCCGGCCGACGCGCGGCGGCCGAGCGCCTTCTCGGCTCGCTGCAGGTCGATATCGCCGAGACGGTCGCGGCCACCGGCTGGTCGCCGCCCTATTCGGTCGACGAAGGGCTGCGGCTGACCGTTGCGGCTGCCTTAAAGGACCGGTCGTAACGGCCCAGAGCATTTCCGCTTTTCTTCGAATCGCGAAAACGCTCTGTCTTCTTGTGTCTTTACGCATTCCGGACGGAAAACCGCCGCGCACTTTTCCTGGAAATGCTCTAGAGGCTCCAGACGGCGTGGCCCGCAAGCAGCGGGTTGTCGCGTTCCAGCGCCGCCTTCACGTCGACCACCACGCCGTTTTCGCCGAGCAGCGTGAGGATCTCCGCCGCGCCGTCGGCCAGATAGGATTTGTGGGGAACCGCAAGCACGATGGCGTCGAGCACGCCGAAATCCTCGAGTGCCGCCAATCGCACGCCATATTCCTCCTCGGCTTCCGCATGGCTCGCCATGGGGTCGTGCACCAGCGGTTCGAGACCGAACTGGTGCAGTTCGCGGATAATGTCGGGCACGCGGCTGTTGCGCAGGTCCGGCACGTTTTCCTTGAAGGTCAGGCCGAAAATGCCGATACGGGCGCCGTTGATCGGCTTTTGCGCCGAAACCAGCATTTTGATCAGCTTCTGGGCGATGAAGGCGCCCATGCCGTCGTTGATGCGGCGCCCCGACAGGATGACTTCCGGGTGATAGCCGAGTTCCTCCGCCTTGGCGGTGAGATAATAAGGATCGACGCCGATGCAATGGCCGCCGACCAGGCCGGGGGTGAAGGGCAGGAAATTCCACTTCGTCCTTGCCGCCTTCAGGACGTCGGCGGTGCGGATATCCATCTTCTCGAAGATGATCGACAGCTCGTTCATCAGCGCGATGTTGAGGTCGCGCTGGGTGTTCTCGATCACCTTGGCGGCTTCCGCCACCTTGATGCTCGGCGCCTTGTGGATGCCGGCCTCGACCACCGCGCCGTAGACGGCGGCGATCCGTTCGAGTGTTTCGGCATTGTCGCCGGCCACCACCTTCACGATGCGCTCGAACGTGTGTTCCTTGTCGCCGGGATTGATCCGCTCCGGCGAATAGCCAAGGTGGAAATCCTCGCCCTGGCGCAGGCCCGAGACCTCGGCGAGCACGGGGCCGCAGACTTCCTCCGTCACGCCGGGATAGACGGTCGATTCATAGACGACGATGCCGCCTCTTTTCAAAGCCTGCCCGACGGTGCGCGAAGCGGAGATCATCGGGCGCAGATCCGGCTGCCGGTTGCGGTCGATCGGCGTCGGCACGGCGACGATGAAGATGTCGCGGTCGCGCAAATCCTGGATGTCGCTGGTCATGCGCAGCCCGCTGCCCTTCAGGCGTGCCGGCGAGACCTCGCGCGTGTCGTCCTCCCCCGCTTTCAGGGCCATGACCCTGGAGGCCTTGATATCGAAGCCGACGACATCGGGAAATTTTTCGGCGAGCGCGATGGCCACGGGCAATCCGACATAGCCCAGGCCGATGACGGCAATTTTTTCGGTCAACACGATTTACCTCGAACAATCGACTTGAATTAGCCCAAACCGCGGGGCATGTCAGCGCAAATCTTCGTGTCGAGGTGCGAATTCAGGTGCATGTCAGATCAATGTGACTATCAGGCGGGGCTTTGCAACAGAGGCATCGGCAAGACGCCGTCCCCAACCGCCCCTGGGGCCGAGCCTCGTTTCGAGGCGACCGAATAAAGAGGAGGCGTCGCGCGTTTGCTCCCGTGTCCTTCCCAAGGAGATCATTGATCATGCAGAATTTCGACAGTGCGGCCGCCGGCGAGCGGGCCGCCCGCTACGACCATTTCACCATTACGCTGCACTGGCTGACCGCGGTCCTCGTCCTGGCCTTGTTCGGGACGGCGCAGGTCTGGGATTTTGCCGCCCGTGGCACGCCGATGCGCCTGGGATTGATTTCGCTGCATGTCTCGCTCGGCATCCTGCTCGCCGCGGTCCTCATCCTGCGCATCGTCTGGCGTCTTCTGACCCATCGGCGCGTCGCGCCCGCCGTCTCGGGGCTTCAGCATGTGGCTTCGACCCTCGTGCACCTCATTCTCTACGCGCTGATGATCGCGCAGGTCTTCTATGGCTTGCTGATACGCTGGGCGTCCGCCACCGCGCCGGATTTCTTCGGGCTTTTTGCCATTCCGGCGCTCGTCGTCGTCGATCCGGCGACGCGGCGGGTGATCGGCGACCTGCACAGCGTCACGGCCTGGGTGATCATCGCCGTCGCCGGATTGCATGCCGCCGCCGCCCTGGTGCATCACTATGTGTTGCGCGATCAGGTGCTCGCCCGCATGGTCCCGAGCCGCGGATAGGCCCACGGCCTATCGAAACTTTCTCGTCGCGACCCCATTTAATAGTCTGAGACCATTTCTCGGAAAGCGTGGTTCGCGATGCGAAACAGCTATCTCAAACATCTCCATGACCAGCGGGAAGCGCTGGAGGCCAAGCTCGAGCTGCATATAGCGCGCTATTGTTTCGGCGAGGGCGAGGTCGACGACGGCACGGAAGCGGAGCTGCGGCAAAGAATCCGCGAATTGTCCGACGAGATCGCCGGGCTGGAACA
>JASGEG010000443.1:0-15396 GCA_047606605.1 Rhizobium sp. | reverse complement strand
GGCTTCATGGACGGCATTGCGGCGCAAGGACGCCACGGCACCAACACTTTGTAATCGTTGATGGAAGAATGGTACGGTTGGGGGGTCTCGAACCTCCGACCTCAGGTGCCACAAACCTGCGCTCTAACCAACTGAGCTACAACCGCACATGCTCGCGTCGCCGCGAACGGGGGTGACATACGAGGACTTTGAAATTATTTCAAGTCCTATCTCCCCGCAATATAAAAAAGGCTGGGCATAATGCCCAGCCTTTTGCCTTGGGAGGCTTTGCGGATCAGACCTTCTTGAAGGAAGAGAATGCCTTTTCGGCAGCTTCCTTCGTCGGCTGTGCCAGCTTTTCAGCAACCTTCTTGGTGGTTTCCTGAATGGCCTTGGCCTGCTCGACGGTCACTTCAGCCTGCTTGCGGATGAAGGAGCTCTGCAGTTCGAAGAGTTCGGCAACGGACTTGACGCGAAGCAGGGCTTCCATGTGCGCCAGCGAGCTTTCGGCATTGGTGCGCAGCACGTCGATGGCCTTGAGGCCGATTTCGACGGAACCGGCCTGGGCGGTCTGGACGGTGGCTTCGACGGTCTTGCCGGCATCTTCAGCGGCCGTCTTCAGCTTTGCGAAGGCTTCCTTCGACTGTGCCGCACCCTTTTCCGCGAAGTCGCGGAAGGATTCGGAGAACTTGGACGGGTCGAATGCAGCCGTTGAAAAAACGTCGTCTTTCTTTACAGTAGCCATGATTACGCTCCTATGCGGGCTCTCTTCGGAGGCGCCCTTCGTGAAACTGATTGAGGTTCATATAATATAAGTTATTGTGCATTGCAACATAATTGTGCGACGCACAACGCATTAACCCTGCCGAGTGAAAACCCGGCCGTTCACTGGACCTGAAACCGGGCTGCCCTTATTAATAAACCGTTAAAGTAAGAGAGGCGGTCACGCCCGCAAAGCAGGTTGGAACATGCCGGCAGTCCAGTATCCATTCATCGACATCGCCGTGCATCCGCGCGTCCGGGAACGCTTTGCGCGCGGCGAAGCGATGGTGATGTTTTCGACCGGCATGGATCGCGTTCTCTGGACCAACGGCGCCGGCGCCAATCTCTTCGGCTATGACAGTATTTACGATTTCATCGACCAGGGGCCGAAAACCGGCGATGTCTCCTTCCGGCAGATCGAGGCAACGGCGCGGGCGCTGACCGCCATCGGCGACCAGCGCACCTTCCTGATCCGCATGGCCTCCGGTTTCCAGCGCGCGGTCGTCAATGCCGCCGTCGAAATCATTCGCGTCCAGCCGGGCGAAGAGGCGATCCTGTTTTCCTCGCCGGTCTCGACCAAGCCGCTGGCCGCCATCGAGAGCGCCAGACGGATGATCGACGGCTTCGACGATCCCGATACGCATATGGCGGTCATCGGCCGCGACGGTGACGTCATTGCCGCCTCTCCCGGCTTTGCCGCGCTTGGCGTTACGGCGCAGACCGCGCGCATGCTGACGACCATGGCCGGCGCACAGCCGGAACGGATGATCAAGCGGCCCATTCCGACCGGCCGGGGCTACCTGCCCGCCGCCGTCGGCAAGCTGTCGGAAATCCCCGCTTTGCATCTGCTCTTCGTCGTTGAAACCGTGCTCGGCCATCTCGACCCCACCGAGAGCCTCAGCGCATCCGCCGCGCCCGCCGTCGATGTCGAACCGGAGGCGGAAGAGACCCGCGAGGAGCTCGAAGCCGCAGCGCCCGAACCGCCGGCGCCCGAACCGCCTGCCGCCGTCGGCGCGCAGACAGCCTCCCCTTCCGCCGACATCATCCAGGCCGTCTCGGATATAGAAGAGGTCGAGGAGGAAGTGCCGGACAGCACCGTCGTCTCCCATGAAACCATCCCCGCCGAGGCTGCCGGGGATATCGGCGCCCTGACGGCGACGGAGGGCGCGACGCCGGAGCAGATCGAAGCGGCGGCGCATGCCGACGAGCTGATCGTCGATGATGTGATCGCACCATCCGCCGTCGAGCCGCCGGCGGAACAGGCAACGCCCGCCGAACCGGCGGCATCCGAAGACACGGCAAATGCCGGCGACGAGCCCGCGGAATTTGCCTTCCGGCGCAATGGCCGCGCCACCCGTTTCGTCTGGAAGATCGACGCCGAGGGCCGCTTCAGCGAAATCTCCCGCGAGTTTGCCGATGCCGTCGGCCCGCATGCCAGCGATGTCATCGGCCAGGCTTTCGCCGATGTCGCCACCCGCTTCAATCTCGACCCGGACGGCAAGATCGCCGAACTCCTGGCGCGACGCGACACGTGGTCGGGCCGGACGATCTATTGGCCGGTGGAAAAGACCAGCCTGAAGGTGCCGGTCGATCTTGCCGCCCTGCCCACCTATACGCGCAGCCGCGATTTCGACGGCTTCCGGGGTTTTGGCGTCGTCCGCCTCTCCGATGCCATCGACGATCCGCTGCGGCTCGGCCTGATGGTCGGCGCCGAAGACGTGCAGGCGGATGTGCCGAAAGACACCGCCGAGCCGGAAACGGTCCCTGCGACAGCGGCCATGGAAGAGCCGCAAGCCTTTACGCACGATCATACTGACGAAGCGGACGAAGCAACGGGCAGCGACACTCCGGACATCCATCCGCCTACCGGCGAGGAACCACCGGCGCTGACGATCACGGAAACGCCGAACCGCCGTGAATCCGACAAGGTCATTCAGCTTCACGAGCGCCGCTTCGCGACGCAGACCGGCCTGACGCCGAGCGAGCAGGCAGCCTTCCACGAAATCGCACGGCAGCTGGAACCCTTCGGCAAGCGCGACGAGCCGGCGGAAGAAGATGGCCAGCACGAAGACATCGCTGAGGACGTGCAGCCGCAAGCGACGAACGATGTCGCGTCCCACGCTGGTGAAGCCGCCGAAGAGCCGCCGCATGTCGAGGCCGGGCCGGAGACCGAGGCCGCCGCGCAATCCGAACCGGACAGGCCGGAGCCGGCCACCGAGACCGAAAAGCCGGCGCAGGTTACCGCCGAGGCGCAGACTCCGAACGCCGCCGGCGAGCCGGAAGAGGATTTCGATCCGATCGATATTCTCAGCACCACCATTCCGCCGCGCGTGAAGATGCGCACCGGCCTGTCGGCTGAAATCGTCGACCAGTTGCCGCTTGCCGTTCTCATCCATGCCGGCGACCGGCTGATCCATGGCAATCCGGAATTCCTGCGGCTGACCGGCTATGAGAACCTCACCGATCTCGAGCATATCGGCGGTCTCGACTCACTCTTGCAGCGTCACGATCTCGAAGCCAGGACCGAACAGCCGGGCACGATGATGGTGGTGCGCGCCGACGACGCGCTCGTGCCCGTCACCGCGCGGCTGCAATCGGTCCGCTGGGAGGATGGCACCGCTTTGATGCTGGCGCTGATGCCGCTGGAAAAGAGCGAGCCGCCCGCGCCTGCCGAACCCGTGCCGGAAGAGGCGCGGCCGGAACGCATGGTGGAAAAGGTCGCCAAGCTGCAGGTGGAGATCGAAGAGCTGCGCTCGACGCTGGAAACGGCGACGGACGGCGTCGTCATCATCGGCCAGGAGGGCGACATCCGCTCGATGAACCGCTCGGCCAGTGCCCTTTTCAACTATGACGACCAGGAAACGCGCGGCAAACCCTTCGTCATGCTGTTCGCGCATGAGAGCCAGAAGGCCGTGCTCGACTATCTTGCCGGCCTGTCCGGCCATGGCGTCGCGAGCGTGCTCAACGACGGCCGCGAGGTCATCGGCCAGGAGGCCTCCGGCGGCTTCGTGCCGCTGTTCATGACCATGGGCCGGCTCAACTCCTCCAATGGCTATTGCGCCGTCATCCGCGACATCACGCAATGGAAGCGCACCGAGGAAGAGCTGCGCAACGCCAAGCGCGCGGCCGAGACCGCCAATGCCCACAAGACGGATTTCCTCGCCCGCGTCAGCCATGAAATCCGCACGCCGCTCAACGCCATCATCGGCTTTTCCGACATGATGGCCGGCGAGCGCTTCGGGCCGATCGGCCATTCCCGCTATGTCGAATATGCGACCGATATCGGTCGCTCCGGCCGGCATGTGCTGGATATCGTCAACGATCTGCTCGACATCTCCAAGATCGAAGCCGGCGAGATGGACCTGGACTTTGCCTCGGTCGGCCTCAACGAGGCGATCGCCGAAGCCGTGTCGCTGGTGCAGCCGCAGGCCAACAGCCAGCGCGTCATCATCCGCACCGCCCTGTCGCAATCCGTGCCGAATGTCGTGGCCGACCTGCGCTCGATCAAGCAGATCGCGCTCAACATCCTGTCGAATGCCATCCGCTTCACACCCTCGGGCGGCCAGATCGTCGTCTCCACCTCCTACGAGGGCAACGGCAGCGTCGTCATGCGCATCCGCGATACCGGCGTCGGCATGACGCGATCGGAGCTGGAACAGGCGATGAAGCCCTTCCGCCAGGTCTCCACCAATGCCCGCAAGCGCGGCGACGGCACCGGCCTCGGCCTGCCGCTGACCAAGGCCATGGTCGACGCCAACCGCGCGACCTTCTCGATCAGTTCGTCGCCGAACGAAGGCACGCTGGTCGAGATCACCTTCCCCTCGCCGCGCGTGCTGGCGAACTGAACGAGATCGTCAACACGCCCTCAGAACCAGAGATCGCGCACGCAGCGTCCCTTGGAAGGAAGGTCTTCAAACGTATCGAGCCCATCGAAGTGATCGATCGGCAGATCGGCGACGAGATCCGGCGGCGCCAACCGCACGTTGACGGCCATTCGCCGGCGGCCATCCTTTTGCAGCCGCAGGCCGCGCCAGCTCAAGACGCAGGCGCAGGACGGGCAGAACAATATTTCAAGCGAGGGGTTGTCCTTGCCGACACGGGTATAGGACGCCGTCGGGCCGGTGACGGCGATCCGTTCCCCTTCATAATCATAGGCCCACAGCGTGCCGTAGCGCCGGCAGAGCGTGCAGTTGCAGGCCGTGATCGAGCCCGGATCGCCTTTCAGCGTCCAGCCCGCCTTGCCACAATGACATGAGCCGATCAGCATGAGTCCATCCTTGTCTAGGACGCTTCAAGAATCCTGCGCGAGAGATAATCCATCAAGATCGATGTCATTGGCATCTCTAACCGCGCCGCCTGCGATCCAAACAGCCTCTCCGATACAATGTGCCCGCCCTTGCGAAACGACAACGCCATCGCCGTCGTTGCAGGCAAGAATCGGTCGACTCGTGAACCTGCTGTAACGAACAAGCTCCGGGAGGTAGGAGACCTTTTCGTTGAGATGCGGGAAGAATTCGAAAGGCACGAGATCGAGTGCCGTTTCCTTGGTCAGGGCTTCCGGCATTTCACCGGTAAACAAGGCGTCCGTGGCGATCGTCGGCGTCATGAGAATGGCGCCGGCACTCGTGCCGATCAATATGCCGCCAGCGAGCGCCCAGTCTCTCAGCAGTGGAAGCATCCCGCTTCGCCGCAGCCGCTGCAGATATTCGCCTGTATGGCCACCCGTCAGATGAATGGCATCACAGGCAAACAGGGCTTGTCTGTCTTCGGCGCCATGCGTCTCTTCAAGGTCGTAGAACAGAGACATTTCCAAGCCATATATCCGGTAATACTGCTCGCTCTCGTTGAAAAAGCGCCGGTCCGGTTCAGGGCCGGATGGAATGTATCCGATCCGCGTTCCGCGTCCCAGAGTTTCCATCATCGCCAGAAGCCTGAGGTCAATTTCTCTATTCCGAGGGATGACCTGATCGCTGTAAAAGGCGAGATTGACCATGCTTGGCTCCGGCAGAAGTCACGGCAAATGCAGCCGCAGTGTGCGATGGAACCGGCTTCGTGGCAATTGCCACCCTTTCCATCCCGGCACGATCCGCGCAATGCGTTGCCGTCGCCTGGCGTCTAGCTCACCAGCGCCAGCCCACCGTAACGACTGATTTCGCTCTCGATCTCCGCCACGAGGGTCTCGAGCGCCGGATTTCGCACCTTGCGTCCGCGGCGAACGACATAGGCCAAGGCCGGCGGCGGCGGCAGGCCATTGGTGACGATCTCCATGTCCGGCTGCAGATGGCGGCCGTTCAGAAGCGCCAGGCCCAGACCGGAGGTCACAGCCGCAACGATCCCCGCCGCGCTCGCGCATTCGAATACGGTTTCGAGAACCACGCCTCCATCCTGTCCGATGTCGAGCGCCCATCGGCGGTAGAAGCATTCGTCGTCGAAGGACAGAAACGGGATCGGCCCGTCCTGCGGGATGGACAGGTCCGGGTGCTTGACCCAATGAAGCTGTTCGCGAAAGAGAACGGTATCGGTCGGGCGGACTTCATGGGCAAAAACCTGGACGATGGCGGCGTCAAGCTCGCCCCGCTCCAGCATTCCCCTCAGGACCAGGCTCATGCGGACCTTGGTGCGCACGGAAACATTCGGGTGCAGGCGGCGGAAACGTCCCAGGATGCGCGCAAGGTCGGTGCAGGTCGTATCCTCGGTCAGGCCGAGAGCGACGCGCCCGGCAAGCGCGGTCTTCGACAGGCTCAGCAGCGCCTCGTCGTGCAGGCCGAGGATGCGCCCGGCATAATCGAGCAGATCCTCCCCGGCAGCGGTGAACATCGCCGCGCCGGGCTTACGGCTCAGCAAATCGCAATCGAGGCTCGTCTCAAGCCGTTTGACCTTATGGCTGACGGCGGATTGCGACAGGCCCAGGGCCTCAGCCGCACGCGTGATGCCGCCATGATGGCGGATGGCCCATAGCGCGCGCAGGGCATCGATCTCCAAACGTCGGCTGGTGAATTCGGTCATGGCAAACCTTGCCCGGATGATTATCGCTGCGAAAAGAATGCATCTTTTGGCGCAACATGACAAATAGTCATTCGCTATGAGACTGAAATGTCATGTTGTGATCGATATTTGTCATGTGTAATCGAGCCGGCCTTAGCCTATGGCAGAGCCGTGAAGCATATTGGACCGAAACCCCGATCGAGACCTCAATGACCGAGCAATGCCTATCCCGGCCCGCGCCGGCTGAACGCCGTTTCCTTTGGCCCTTGATGGCGGCGCTGCTGATCGTCTGCTGGAGCGCCGGTTTCGTCGGGATTCGCTACGCAAGCCAGGAGGCCAGCGTCATGCTGGTCCTGTTCTGGCGCACGCTTCTGTCGGGTTTGATCCTGCTGCCTTTTGCGCTGGCGATCGGGCCGCGCATGCGGCTGCGCGCGATAGCCGAGCAGATGCTGTTCGGCGTGATGTCGGTCTTCCTCTATCTCGGCGGTTTTGCGCTGGCGATCGAACAGCGGGTGCCGACGGGGCTGGTCGCGCTGATCTCCGACCTCCTGCCGCTGGCGATCGCGGCCTTGTCGCAACCGGTCCTCGGCGAACGGCTGAGCGGGCGGCAATGGCTGGGAACGGCGATCGCGGTGGCGGGCGTGCTGATCGTGTCGCTGGACAGCCTCAGCTTCGGCACCGCTCCGATCTGGGCCTATGGATTGACGGTTGGCTCGATGCTGGTCTTTGCCTTCGCATCGGTCCTGCACAAGCGGCGGCGGACCGGGCATATGCCCGTTCATCAAAGCCTCTGCATCCACACGCTCACGGCCTCGGTGCTGTTCGGCGCCTGCGCCATGATGCAGGGCGATCTTGCCCCGCCGATGACCCGCAGCTTCGCCATCGGCATGGTATGGCTGGTGCTGATCGCCACCTTTGCCGCCTATTCGGTCTATTATACCAGCCTGCGCCTGTTCCCGGTGGCACAGGTCAGCGCCGCCATCTATCTCAGCCCGCCCGTCACCATGCTCTGGGCCTGGGCGCTGTTTTCCGAACCCCTGACGACGGCGATGTTCGCGGGGTTGGCGGTGACGCTGGTGGGCGTCTGGCTGACGTCGCGCGGCCAGTCCGTAGCGACTACGGACGAGCCTCGCTGATCGGAGATCACTCCCCGCGGGCCTTCGCCGCCTTGCGTGCGGCTCTGGAGTTCGGCTTGCCACCGGTAGGAGGACCGTCATTCTTGGCGAAATTCGGCTTGCCCGGCTTCTTCGACCAGGGCTTCTTGTCGGAGCCGCCCTCGCCTGCCGGCTTGCGGTCGGACTTCCACTTCGGCTTGCCGCCATCATTCGAACGGGCATCCCGGTCGGCGAAGGGCTTCTTCTTGCCATAGCCGCCTTCGCGTTTGGCCTGCGAGAAATCCGGCACGCCGGCGAGCGGCTTGACGCGAATGCCGCGCTCCAGCGTCTTGTCGGGGCCGATGGCGGACAGGAAGCGTTCGGCGCCCTCCTGCGAGAACTCGACGAAGGTCTCTTCCGGCTGCATCTTGATCGCGCCGATGTCGCGCTTGGTGAGATTGCCGTTGCGGCAGAGCATCGGGATCAGCCAGCGCGGCTCGGCATTCTGCTTGCGCCCCACGGAGAGCGACACCCAGACGCCATCGGTGAAATCATTGCGGCCGGCGGAAGACTCGTCATAACGCGTGACCGGGAAATCGTCGCGGCGGGGCTTCCGGCGCTCGCCTTCGGCCGGCACGTCCTGCAGATCCTCCGGCGCGGAATGGCCGGTGCGGTACTGGCGCAGGAAGGCGGCGGCGACCTGTTCGGCGCTGTGGCTCTGCAGGAGCTGCTGTACCAGCGACTGCTCGTCGTCGCGCAGCGGCTCGGTAAAGACCGGATCGGCGAGAAGACGCTCGTCGTCGCGCTGGTTGACCTCATCGGCCGATGGCGGCTTTGCCCAGGTGGCGCGGATGCGGGCCGCCTCCAGCAGACGTTCGGTGCGGCGGCGGGCGCTGAGCGGCACGATGAGCGCGCTGACGCCCTTGTTGCCGGCGCGGCCGGTGCGGCCGCTGCGATGCAGCAGCGTCTCGGGATTGGTCGGCAGGTCGGCATGGATGACCAGCTCCAGGCCCGGCAGGTCGATGCCGCGGGCGGCGACGTCGGTCGCGATGCAGACGCGGGCGCGGCCGTCGCGCATGGCCTGCAGCGCGTGCGTGCGCTCGTTCTGGCTGAGTTCGCCCGAGAGCGCGACGACCGAAAAGCCGCGATTGTTGAAACGCGCCGTCAGGTGATTGACGGCCGCGCGCGTCGAGCAGAAGACGATGGCGTTGCGCGCCTCGTAATAGCGCAGCACGTTGATGATGGCGTTTTCCCTGTCGCTCGGCACGACGGTCAGCGCGCGATAGTCGATATCGACATGCTGTTTGGTGTCGGAAGCGGTGGCGATACGCACGGCATCGCGCTGATAGCTTTCGGCAAGCTTGGCGATCGAGCGCGGCACGGTGGCCGAAAACATCAGCGTCCGCCGCTCGGCCGGCGCGGTTTCCAGGATGAATTCGAGATCCTCGCGGAAGCCGAGATCGAGCATCTCGTCGGCCTCGTCGAGCACGACCGCCTTCAGTTCGGAAATATCGAGCGAGTTGCGGCGGATATGGTCGCAAAGGCGGCCCGGCGTGCCGACAACGATATGGGCGCCGCGCTCCAGCGCCCGCTTCTCGGTGCGCATGTCCATGCCGCCGACGCAGGAGACGATGGTGGCGCCGGTCAGTTCATAGAGCCATTCCAGCTCGCGCTGCACCTGCAGCGCCAGTTCGCGGGTCGGCGCGATCGCCAGCGCCAGCGGCGTGCCGGCGCGGCCGAAGCGCTCGGCGCCCTCAAGCAGGCCCGGCGCCAGCGCCAGGCCGAAGGCCACCGTCTTGCCGGAACCGGTCTGGGCCGAGACCAGCGCATCCTTGCCGGCGAGGCCCGGATCGAGCATGGCCTTCTGCACAGGCGTCAGCGTTTCGTAACCGCGCTTTGCCAAAGCCTGGGCGATCGCAGGAGCGATGCCTTCGAATTCAGTCATCATCTGTCTTTCGGAATTCTTCGCGCGTCAGCCGACGCGGATCATCGTGGCCCGCACGCTGCTGGCCTCTTCTTCGGGCGTGCACATACTCGCTCGGCGGGCCAATGTACAGAGGAGCCGCGAATTTGTGCGGCGCACAACAAAAAAAGGCAGCGAAAACCGCTGCCTTTGAAGTTGATGCTGTCAAACGAAAGCTCGAACCAGCCAATCCTGGGCCTCAACTTCCGCCATGCTGCCTTAACACCGGGTTACCATCCATAGATCATCCTTCGCCATTGAGTTCTTGGGGAAGGGATCAGCTTTTCAGCTCCTCCAGCCCGGCGAACAGATCGAGCGCTTCGGGATTGGCGAGCGCCTCCTTGTTCTTGACCGGCCGGCCATGCACGACATCGCGGACGGCAAGCTCGACGATCTTGCCGGACTTGGTGCGCGGAATGTCGGCGACAGCAATGATCTTCGCCGGCACATGCCGCGGCGAAGCGCCGGTGCGGATGCGTGTCTTGATCGCCTTGACGAGCTCTTCCGTCAGTGCCGTTCCCGCCGCCAGGCGGACGAAGAGCACGACGCGCACGTCGTCGTCCCAGTCCTGGCCGATGCAGAGCGCTTCCAGTACCTCCGGCATCTGCTCGACCTGATTGTAG
Source organism: Rhizobium sp. (assembly GCA_047606605.1). Taxonomy (GTDB): domain Bacteria; phylum Pseudomonadota; class Alphaproteobacteria; order Rhizobiales; family Rhizobiaceae; genus Rhizobium. The sequence goes on along the minus strand of JASGEG010000443.1, from coordinate 4,990 downwards.
ATCTCGGCCGTGCCGATGCGCACGCCGCCCGGATTGAGCGTCGCGTCCGAACGGCCGTGGATGACGAGGCCGCCATGCTCGGTCCATTCGGCGAAATCGCCGTGGCACCAGACATTGTCGAAGCGCTCGAAATAAGCGGCGCGGTATTTGGCGCGGTCGGGATCGTTCCAGAACATCACCGGCATCGAGGGGAAGGCCTTGGCGCAGACGAGTTCTCCCTTCTCGCCGCGCACCGGCTTGCCGTTCTCATCCCAGACATCGACGGCAAGGCCGAGGCCGGGGCCCTGGATCTCGCCGCGCCAGACCGGCTGCAGGGGATTGCCGAGCACGAAGCAGGAAACGATATCGGTGCCGCCCGAGATGGAGGCAAGCTGGATATCGTCCTTGATGCCCTCATAGACGAAGGTAAAGCCTTCCGGCGACAGCGGCGAGCCGGTGGAGGTCATCAGCCGCAGGCTGGAAAGATCATGCGAGGTCTTCGGCGTCAGGCCGCTCTTGCGGACGGCGTCGATATATTTCGCCGAGGTGCCGAACACGGCAAAACCCTCCTCCTGCGCGTAGTCGAAGAGGATGTTGCCGTCGGGGGAGAAAGGCGAGCCGTCATAGAGGCAAAGCGTGGCACCGGCGGCAAGACCAGTTACCAGCCAGTTCCACATCATCCAGCCGCAGGTGGTGAAATAGAAGACCTTTTCGCCGGGAACGACGCCGCAATGCAGGCGATGTTCCTTCATGAGCTGCAGCAGTGCGCCACCGGTGGAATGGACGATGCATTTCGGCACGCCCGTCGTGCCGGAGGAAAACAGGATGAACAGCGGATGCGAAAACGGCAGGGGCTCGAACGCGACGGGCTTGGCCTCAAAGGGCGCGATGAAGGCATCGAGCGTGCGGGCGTCCGGCGTTGCCGCTGCAACGGCTTCGGCATCGCCGGCATAGGGAATGATGAGCGTAGGAACGCGGAGGCGCTGGGCGATGGCGCCGACCTTCGCCGTCACGTCCTGCAGCTTGCCGCCATACCAATAGCCGCTGCAGGCAATGAAGAGTTTCGGCTCGATCTGGCCGAAGCGGTCCAGCACGCCCTGCTCGCCGAAATCCGGGGAACAGGAAGACCAGATGGCGCCGATCGAGGTGGCTGCCAGCATGCAGGCGATGGTTTCCGGCATGTTCGGCATCATCGCGGCGACACGGTCGCCCTTGCCGATGCCGAGGGCGCGATAGGCCTGCTGCAGGCGCGACACCATGGCCGAGAGCCGGTCCCAGGACCAGCGGTCGCGCAGCTTGTCCTCTCCCCAGAAGACCAGCGCATCGCCCTCGCCGCTCTTCGACAAAAGGTTCTGAGCGAAGTTCAGCCTGGCATCGGGAAAGAAGCGCGCCTCGAGCATGCGGTCGCCGTCGACCAGCGCCCTTTCGCCACGCTCTCCCTCGATGCCACAGAAATCCCACACTGCTGTCCAGAAGCTTTCGCGCTCCTCGATAGACCAGGCATGCAGACCAGCGAAATCGGAGAGTAACAGGCCGAAGCGCCGATTGCATTCCTGCATGAAGGCGAACATCGGGCTGCGACGGCGAAATTCGTCCGATGGGGTCCAGAGCGGTTGATGATCTTGCATAGTACCTCCCCTGCTTTTCGGTTTATATACCATGCTGCAGCGCATTATAAAGCCGCTGAGTCGATAGTCCTGTCGCTGTACAATATTTGCATCCGCCAATCATTTCCTATATCCGGCAAACGCAGGCATATCAGCGCTATGAGTATGAAAGTCTCCGTGGGATCATGAGAGCGTCAAGGAATAAAAGATGGCGGTTGACTATGCGATCGGCCTCGCGCTGGCTGCCGGCCGTTGCGCGCACCTCCGGCATCGTGCTTCTGACCGTCCTCATCGTCTTCGCCGTTTTCCGAGCGACCGCGCCCTTCCTGATTTCCAGCGGCCTGGTGCGCTCCGGCATCGAGAAGGCGCTCTCGGACTGGACGGGCTATCGTGCCCAGATCGAAGGCGATCCGACGCTGGAATTCTGGCCGACGCCGCGGGTGACGCTCAACCAGGTCACCATCCGCGAGCCGACGAAGAATGGCAAGGTGCTCGGCCATGTCGACAGCCTCTCGGCGGACTTTTCTCTGCTGACCGCACTGCGCGGCCGCGCGCATTTCCATGAATTCCATTTCCTGCGGCCGGTGATCTATATCCGCCGCGACGAGACCGGCCTGATCGACTGGACGAATGAGGGCCGCCTTTCCAAGGCGATCGAGCAGGTCGAGGCATCCTCGGGCCAGAGCGTGTCGATGCAGAAGGAACAGGACGCCGACATCGGCACGCTGACCGTCGAGGACGGCAGCATCGAAATGGCCGACGAGCGCAGCGGCAATGTCTACAAGATGAACAGCGTCAATGCCGACATCACCTGGCCGCGCCTGTCGCGGCCGATGTCGGCGGTCATCCTCGGCCGTTTCAACGGACAGGACGTCAAGCTCGATTTCAATTCCGCCCAGCCCCTGATGCTGTTTGCCGGCAAGAATGTCGATGCGAGGACGAGCTTCTCCTCGCCGCTGATCAACTGGACCTATGCCGGCGTCACCAGCATTTCCGATTTCTCGGCGCTTGCGGGAAACCTGGACCTCAGCATACCGAACATGCCGTCCTTCCTGGCGTGGAGCGGCGAGCATCTGCCGGCCGCCGATACGCTGCAGAACGTCGCGCTCAACGCCGACATTGCCGCCATCCCCAACGGGGTGCGCTTCAACAATCTGAATTTCAAGGTCAATGATTCAGCCGCCTCCGGCGTCATGGACCTCAGCTACACCGCTGCCGGCAAGCCCAAGATTTCCGGCACGCTCGCCTTCGACCAGATGAACCTGAACCCGTTCCTGGCGGCCTTCTCCATGCGGCTTGCGGCCGGCACCGCCATCGATGCGCTCATCAACGGCAATCCGCTGCAGCGCCTCGACCTCGACATGCGGCTGTCGTCGAACAAGGCCTGGCTCGGTCCCTTCCAGTTCGACAACATCGGCGCCAGCCTGCTGGTCTCCGGCGGCAAGGCGAAATTCGACATCGGCGACAGCGGCTTCGAGAGCGGAGAACTCACCGCGCATCTGGAAGTCACCCAGGGTGATTTCGATGGCGGCGGCAAGCTGCAGGTCTCCGTCCGCAATGCCGATTTCGGCGGGCTTTTCGCGCGCCTCAGGCTCGTTGGCCCGCTGCCGATGACCACGGGATCGCTGGATCTCTCGCTCGGCACCTCCAAGCCGATCTGGGCGGCCAATCTCGGCGACGTCGCCGGCAAGATGCGCTTCACCGCGCAGGCCGGGTCCTTCCGGCAATTCAACATCTCCGCCTTCCGCGCGCTTGCCGCCGACAAGACCTTCTTCCGCATGAGCGATATTGCCGACACGGGATTCGATTTCGACAGCATGGATGTCGATGCGAATTTCGCCAAGGGATCGGCCGAGGTTCACAGCGCCAAGATCGTCGGGCGCAATGAAACGGTGACGCTGAACGGCGTCGTTCCCTTCCGCAGCAACGGGCTGGCGCTGTCGGGCGCGATCGAGGCAAGCGACCCTGCCGCCACGGCGGAACTGCCGATGCTGCCCTTCTTCATCGGCGGCACCTGGCCGGACCCGGTGATCTCGCCGGTAACGACATTGCTGCAGAAGCCCAACCAGCCGCAGCAGTAAGTCTCAGGCCCTTTAGAGCGTTTCAGTGCTTCCATGGAATCCCTGAAGCGCTCTGACTTATTGTTTTGACGCAATTCCGGACGGAAAGCGGCTCACGCACTTTTCCTGGAATTGCTCTAACCGGCGGCGGCCGCTGCGTGTTCGTCCCTCTGGCGCTGCACCTCGCGGCGCTTCGTGGCGATCGATGCGCAGATGACGCCGATGGTGACGACTCCGATCAGGATGGTGCAGATCGCATTGATCTCCGGGGTGACGCCGAGCTTCACCTGGCTGTAGATCAGCATCGGCAGAGTCTTGGCGCCGGCGCCGGAAGCGAAGGTGGCGATGACCAGATCGTCCAGCGACAAGGTCAGGGCCAGCACCCATCCCGAAAACACCGCCGGCGCGATGATCGGCAGCGTGACTTCGAAGAAGGTGCGCACCGGCGGCGCGCCGAGATCCAGCGCCGCCTCCTCGATCGAGCGGTCGAAGGTCAAAAGCCTCGATTGGACGACGACGGCGACGAAGCACATGGTCAGCGTCGTATGCGCCATGACGATCGTCCAGAAGCCGCGGTCGACGCCGGAGGTGACAAAGAGCAGCAAGAGCGACAGGCCGGTGATGACATCCGGCATGACCAGCGGCGCGTAGATCATGCCGGAAAACAGGATGCGGCCCCTGAAGCGCGTGTAGCGCACCAAGGTCAGGGCGGCGAGCGTGCCAAGCACGGTGGCGATCGTCGCCGACAGGAGCGCGATGCGCACCGTCAGCCAGGCAGCATTCAGCATGACGTCGTTGCTGAAGAGATGCACATACCATTGCGTCGAGAAGCCGCCCCAGACCGTGACCAGCCGCGAGGCATTGAAGGAATAGATCACCAGCAACAGGATCGGCAGGTAGAGGAAGGCCAGGCCGAGCGTGACGGAGACGATGTTGAAACGGGACCAGCGGATCATCGACTATCTCCCCTTTTCGTCGGCCCTGGCCTGGAAATGCTGGAAGAAGACGATGGGCACCACCAGCACCAGAAGGAGGATGGTCGCCACCGCCGACGCCAGCGGCCAGTCGGTATTGCTGTAGAATTCCGTCCAGAGCACCTTGCCGATCATCAGGGTCTCCGAGCCGCCGAGCAGATCGGGAATGACGAATTCGCCGACGGCCGGGATGAAGACGAGCATGCAGCCCGCGACCACGCCGGGCAGCGACAGCGGGAAGGTGATCTTCCAGAAGGCGGTGATCTGCGGGCAGCCGAGATCCTGTGCCGCCTCGATCAGCGTGTTGTCCATCTTCTCCAGCGCGGAATAGAGCGGCAACACCATGAAGGGCAGGTAGGAATAGACGATG
>JASGEG010000442.1:0-2841 GCA_047606605.1 Rhizobium sp. | reverse complement strand
TAGGGATCGTCGGTGCTGGCGACGAGGAGCGACGGGAACGGCAGCCTTTGGCGCGGCGGATTGGCGAAGCTGGGCGCTTCATGGAGATAGATATCGCCGGTGGGATCGGGCACGGCCACGAGGAACGCACCGAGGATTTGCGTTTTCGCGGAAACCGCCCAATGCGCGATGAGCTGGCAGGCGAGACTGTGCGCGACAAGGATCGGCGGCGTTTGCGAGCGGGCGATCTCGCGATCGAGCGCGGCGATCCAGTCCGAAAGCTGCGGCTTGTCCCAGCTCGACGGCTGGAACCGGCGCATGCGCGGGTCCAGCCGCTCCCACAGGGTTTGCCAATGGCCGTCCCCGGAGCCGCCGAGGCCCGGCAATATGATCACGTCGCTCATTCTGTCCTCTCTCGATGTTTCGACGGAGAGAAGCTGACATGCGGCCTTGCCGATTGACATTGCAGTTCATCGGATAAAACTTCTACCAGCCGATGAATTGAAGGTGACGAATGGAGAGTATCGAAAGAGGGCTTGATCCGACGGATCTGTCGATCATCGAGATCCTGCAGCAGGATGGCAGGATCTCGGTCTCCGAGCTCGGCCGCCGTGTCGGCCTTTCGCAGCCGGCGGCATCCGAGCGGCTGAAGCGGCTGGAAGAGAGGGGTATCGTTGCCGGCTACCGCGCCGTGGTCGATCCCGCCGCCGTCGGCCTCGGCATGATGGCGGTGATCCGGCTCAAGACGACACATGAGCATATCCGTCCCTACCTGAAGCAGTTTTCGGAGATGCCGGAGATCATCGAGGTCCTGAGGCTGACCGGCGAGGATTGCTTCCTGCTGAAGGTTCTGGTGCCGTCACCGGCGGACCTTGAAACCATCGTCGATTCCATTGCCCGCCATGGTGCGGTCACGACGTCGCTGGTGTTGCGCAACGAGCCGGCGAAACCGATCGGCCGCGAATTGATCCGCAAGGCGGCGGTGCGTTGACTTTGGTCGGGTGCGTCTTTCTCAGAAAGGCATCTTGAAGCCGGGCGGGATCGGCAGGCCGGCGGTCAGTTCGCGGGTTTTTTCGGCGGTGATCGCCTCGGCCTTGTCCTGGGCGTCCTTGTTGGCGGCAACGATCAGGTCCTCGAGGATTTCGACATCGTCTTCCTTGAAGAGCGAGGGATCGATCTTGAGGCCGAGCATCAGGCCCTTGCCGTTGACCGTGACGGTGACGAGGCCGCCGCCTGCCTTGCCTTCGACGCGGATGTCGGCGATCTCCGCCTGCATCTTCTCCATCTTGGCCTGCATTTCCTTCACCTTGCCCATCATGCCCATGATGTCGCGCATTGTCGCTCGTCCTTCTTCCGTGTCTTTCGTTAGGATTTAGTACAATATCATTCGAGCGCCACCCAGCAGATTTTGCTGCGCGGCTCTTCGGTTCGCCATCGTACCCTTAGAATTCGATGTCATCGCCCGGCAGGATATCGCCTTCGTCGGATTCGGCCGTTGCCGGAGCGGCGACCTCTTCCTCTTCCTCGACATCCGGCGCGCGCACGCGCACGTCGATGATCTTGGCGCCGGGAAATTGTGACAGGATCGCCGCGACATCGGGGTCCTGCTGGGCATCGGCGACCCGCTGCCGCTGCGCGTTCGCCTCGGCTTCCACCAGCGTCGGCTCGCCTTCCTCGCGGCTGAGGCTGACGATCCAGTGAATGCCGGTCCATTCCTTCAGCTTGACGGCAAGCTCGTTCAAAAGCGTGCCGGGAGCGCCCGGCGTCAGGCTGACGTCGAGCCGGCCGGGCTCCAGCCGCACCGGGCGAACGAAGCTGCGCACCATCGCCTTCAGTTTCGGATCGCGCTTCTGGCTGGCGAGTTCGGCGATATCGGCCATGGAATTGACCGGAACCAGCGGCTTCGGCGCCTCTGTCGGCCTCTGCTCGATGCGGCCGACCGGAGACGCGTCGGCTTGCGTGTTCGGAACCGAGCGCAGCATGGCGACCGGCGCGGATGGCGCTGGCCGTGGAGCGGGGGTCTCGACCGCCCGCGCCATGACATTGCCCTGATAGGAGACCGGTGCTCCGCCGCCATTGCCGTTCGGCGAGATGGGCATGGGCCGCGCGCCGCCATTGCCGTCGGAAAATTCGGCAAGCCGCCGTGCCGCGTCTTCCGGCGCCGGCAGATGCGCGGCATGCGCGAGGCGGATCAGCACCATTTCGGCGGCACCGGCCGTGCGTGCCGCACCTTCCGTCTCGGGGATGCCCTTCAGGAGCATCTGCCAGATACGCGACAGCGCGGTCACCGCCACGCTCTGAGCGAATTCACTCGCCTTGCCGCGCTCGATCTCGCTCAATGACGGATCGTCGGCTGCGTCGGGCACATATTTCAGGCGGGTGACGAGATGGGTGAAATCGGCGAGATCGGTCAGCACGACGACGGGGTTGGCGCCGGCCTCGTACTGGCTGTTGAACTCGGCCAGAGCGGCGGCGACATCGCCCTTGATGATGTGATGGAAGAGATCGACGATACGGGCGCGGTCGGCCAGCCCCAGCATCGAGCGCACGGCATCGGCCAGGACAACGCCGCTGCCATGGGCGATCGCTTGGTCGAGCAGCGATAACCCGTCACGCGCCGAGCCTTCGGCGGCGCGGGCGATCATGGCGAGCGCTTCCGGCTCCGCCTCGATGCCTTCCTTGCCGGCAATGGTGGTGAACAGCCCGACGAGATCCGACGCGCTGATGCGGCGCAGGTCGAAGCGCTGGCAGCGCGACAGCACGGTGATCGGCACCTTGCGGATTTCGGTGGTGGCGAAGATGAACTTCACATGCTCCGGCGGCTCTTCCAGCGTCTTCAAGAGCCCGTTGAAGGCGGCCGTC
>JASGEG010000441.1:0-9815 GCA_047606605.1 Rhizobium sp. | reverse complement strand
GTCGATATGGCCTTCCTCGTCGATCAGCAGCTCTTCGAACAGCTTCATGGTGACGTAGTCGCCGGCCTCGGAACAGATGTCGCGCGACTTCTTGTAGGCGGTGCGGGCGTCGTATTCGCCGGCAAGATCCGCTTCCAGCACTTCCTTGACATTCTGGCCGATGCGCAGGGGTGCCAGCGTCTGCAGGTTTGGATGGCCTTCAAGGAAGATGATGCGAGCGACGAGACGGTCGGCGTGCTGCATCTCCTCGATGGATTCGGCACGCTCCTTCTTGGCGAGCTTGGTATAGCCCCAATCCTCAAGAAGCCGGTAATGAACCCAATATTGATTGACTGCGCCGAGTTCGAGGAACAGTGCCTCGTTAAGCCGCTCGATGACTTTTTTGTCGCCTTTCAACGTCCGCTCTCCTGTTTTCTTCATGGAATTTTTTCAGGCGGGACATGAAATCAAATATTTCGGCTTCCGTCGAGTGGCGACGGGCATGATAGTCCTCGGTTGTCTGTATAATGATATCAACGACATTCGGGAAGCAACCGCAGCAGCGGCCGCGCTTCGACATGGCGTGATACACTTTGGCGGGGACGATGAGCTGCCAACAGTCCTGATCGAGGAGCTCGGTGATGACCTCCCGGATTTCCTTATCGGTGATGTAATTACAGCTACAAACCAGCATTCTTCGCTCAGCCCGTCAAACATGACATTTGCTGTCTTGTTATCTGCGAAAGAAGACGATCTTTGTCAAGAAAAATCGATTCATTTTCATTGGCCGTTTCATTCGGCACGGCCGGCGACGCCGACGCAGCCGAGACGCAACCCACCTGTTTCAATGAAAATTGCGGCCTCTCGGCATGACCTTGGCGGTTTCGGCGACATCCTTGCGGCCATCCGTCGCAAGCTCGCCATCCTGTCCATGATCCGGATGGCCCGGCCCGCCGGCATGTCTTCTCTGCCTGACATCCATGGTCGGTCGCAGGGCCTCATCCGCCCGGTCGCTGACGCCGAAGCGCCGCGCATCGCGTTGCAGGATGCCGAGCGCCGGCGTCATGTCCTCGATGTAATCGACAACCACATGAATGACGCCGCTTTCGCTCTGCAGGCGGCCACGGATCTTCACCAGCCGGGCGCCCATGACGATGGCGCGGTATTTCTCGAACATCTTCGGCCAGACGATCGCATTGGCAACGCCGGTCTCGTCCTCCAGCGTCATGAAGATCACCCCCTTGGCCGAGCCCGGCCGCTGGCGCACCAGCACCAGCCCGGCGATCGTCACCATCCGGCCATTGGCGACACCAGGCAGATCCCGGCTGCGCACGATGCCCTGCCGCGCGAAATCGGCGCGCAGGAAGGACACCGGATGCGCCTTCAACGACAGCGAGAGATAGCGGTAATCCTCGATCACCTGCTCTCCGGGCAGCATTTCCGGCAGCGACACCGCCGGCTCGAGCTGCAGTTCCGCATGATCGCCGAGATCGAAGAGGGGAAGCTTTTCGGCCGCGCTGCCGGCATCGAGCGCCCTGACCGCCCAGAGCGCCTCGCGCCGGCTGAGGCCAATGGAGCCGAAGGCATCGGCATCCGCCAGGCGCTCGATCTGCGCTTTGGCAAGCCCGGAGCGCAGCCAGAGATCGCGCACGGACCGATAGCCACCGCCGCGACGGGCAACGAACAGCCCCATCTCCTTGTCCGACAGGCCCTTGACCTGCCGGAAGCCGAGGCGGACGGCGCATCGCGTCCTGATGTGATCGCGCATCGACGCATGCCGGGGTTCGATCGCGTCCCGATCGAAACGGGCGTCCTCCAGCAGGCAGTCCCAGCCGGACCGATTGACATCCACCGGCCGGACCTCGACGCCATGTTCGCGCGCGTCGCGCACGAGCTGCGCCGGCGCATAGAAGCCCATCGGCTGGGCATTGAGGATCGCCGCACAGAAGACATCGGGATAATAGGTCTTCAGCCAGGAGGAGGCGTAGACGAGAAGGGCGAAGGAGGCCGCGTGGCTTTCGGGAAAGCCATATTCGCCGAAGCCTTCGATCTGGCTGAAGCAGCGTTCGGCAAAGTCGGGAGGGTAACCGTTCGCAACCATGCCGGAAACCATGTCCTGCTTGAACTCGTCGACTTTCCCCGTCCGCTTGAAGGTCGCCATGGACCGGCGCAGGCGATCCGCCTTGGCCGCCGAGAATCCGGCGGCCGTAATGGCGATCTGCATCGCCTGTTCCTGGAAGAGCGGAACGCCCAGCGTTCGTTCCAAAACCGCCCTCAGCTCCGGCCGGTGATAGTCGATCGGCCGATTGTGAAGAACGTCGTCGCGCCGCTTGAGATAGGGATGCACCATATTGCCCTGGATCGGACCCGGCCGGACGATCGCCACCTCGATCACCAGATCGTAGAACTTGCGGGGCTTGAGGCGCGGCAGCATGCTCATCTGCGCCCGGCTTTCGATCTGGAAGACGCCGATCGTATCGGCGCGGCAGATCATGTCATAGACCGGGATGCCGTCGGGATATTCGCCGCTGCCAAGATCGGCGAGCTGCTTCTTCACGTCATAATGCAGCCGGAGAAGATCGAAGGCCTTGGCAAGACAGGTCAGCATGCCGAGCGCCAGGACGTCGATCTTCAATATGTTGAGATTGTCGAGATCGTCCTTGTTCCACTCGATCATGTAGCGGTCGTCCATCGCCGTTTTCATGATCGGCACCACTTCGTCCAGCCGGTCGCGGGTGATGACGAAGCCGCCGACATGCTGGGTCAGATGCCGTGGAAAGCCCATCAATGTCGTGGCATAGGAAAGGACCCGCCGCGTCGTCTTGTCCTTGAGATCGAGGCCGGCGAGCTTGGCTTCCCGCTCGGACAGCTCCTCCGTCGACCAGCCCCAGACGCCGCTGGCAAGCGCGGACTGCACATCCTCCGACAGGCCGAAGGCCTTGGCCACCTCGCGGCCGGCCGAGCGCGCCCGGTAGCTGGTGACCGCCGCCGTCAGGCCGGCATGTTCGATCTTGTAATGTTTATAGATGAACTGGATGACCTCTTCACGCTTCTCGTGCTCGAAATCGACATCGATATCCGGCGGCTCCTCCCGTTCGGTCGAGATGAAGCGCTCGAAGAGCAGGGTCGTTATTTCCGGATTGACCTCGGTAATCCCCAGGCAATAACAGACCGTCGAATTGGCCGCCGATCCCCGCCCCTGGCACAGGATATTCGCGTTGCGGGCAAACTCCATGATGCGGTGCACGGTCAGGAAGTAAGGCTCATATTGCCGCTCGCGGATCAGCTTGAGCTCATGCTCGATCTGCATCGAGACCTTCGCGGGAATCTTGTCAGGATAACGCCGTTTCGCGCCCTCCCAGGTCAGCCGCTCCAGCGTTTCCGAGACGCTCTCGCCATCCGTGCTTTCGTCGGGATAATTATGCTTCAGCTCATCCAGCGAGAAAGACAGCCGGCTCAGGAATTTCTGCGTATTGGCGATCGCCTTCGGATAATCCCGGAAGAGCCGCGCCATCTCGGCTCCGTCCTTCAGGAAGCGTTCGGCATTGGCGGCCAGCCTGAAGCCCGCCTCGGCGATCGGCACATGCTCGCGGATCGAGGTCACGATGTCGGCAAGCGGCTTGCGTTCGGTTGCGTGATAAAGCGGCTGGTTGCTGGCGATCAGCCGCACGCCGTTTCGCAGCGCCAGGATGGAAAGGATCGCAAAGACCGCTCGATCCTGCCCGTCATAGGCTGGCGACAGGACCATATGAAGCTTTCTGCCGAAGCGCATCCATAGCCGCGCCAGGCATTGTTCCAGCCTTGCCTGCCCTTCCGGCGTCTCCACGCTCGCCGCATCGGGAACGAGCGCCAGCATCATCTCGTCGCCCCATTCCGTCAGGTCGCTTTCGGTCAGGATGCAAATGCCTTTCTCGCCGCGCAGATTGCCGGCGCTGAGCAATCGGCAAAGATGTGCCCAGCCCCGGCGGTTCTGCGGGAAGGCGAGGATGTCGGGCGTGTCGTCGGCAAAGACCAGCCGGGCGCCGGGCTGGAAGGGAACCGGTTTCAGGAGCGCCCTTTCCGGCTCCCCCTTTTCCCGACGCTCCCGGTTATCCTCGAGCGTCCTGTCATACTCCGCCTGCAGAAGCTTGGTATGCGCATGCGCCTTGACCACGCCGGCGACCGAATTGCGGTCGGCGATCCCCAGTCCGGACAGCTTCAGGCGCGCGGCCTGGATGACCATCTCCTCCGGATGCGCGGCGCCCTCGAGAAAGGAGAAATTGGTGCGCGCACCGATCTCGAAGAAGGGCGTGACTGCGGACGTCGGAGCAGGAGCGGGGGCAGGGGCGCTCATGGGAATATCCCATGCATGAACCAGTCCGGCGCCGTCCCGCCCCGGCCATAAAGACCCTTGCGGAACAGCCAGTAGCGATGACCGGCCTCGTCCTCGACACGGAAATAATCGCGGGCCAGAGCGCCTTTCTCCATGTCTTCCTCCTCTTCCATCCACCATTCCGCCGCCAGCCGTTCCGGCCCCTCGGCCCGCTGCACCCGATGCATCATCCGCCGCCAGCGGAACTGCCGCGGCGGGCCGTCGGGGACTTCGGCGGCGAAGGTTTCGATCGGTTCCGGCACGCGAAACAGCCTGAGCGGCCGCTCGCCACGGGAAAAGCCGTGGCCGGCATCCTCCTGGCCCGTCCGCCGGCGCGGAACGAGAATCTCCATGGCGGGCAGCGGCCGGACGGCGCGTTCGGGAATATGGCTTTGGTGCAGCTCGAAACCCTGCAGGCAATCCGGCCCCAGCCGCGCCGCCACCCGGTCGACGAAGGCGGCAAGCGACGTGCCCTGCCGGTCCTCGCCGATGAAATCGCCCTGCGCGGCATCGAAAGGCGCATGCTGCAGGACATTGAGGCGGATGATCTCGAAGCCGTATCCCACATCGAGATCGTCATGAATGGCGGTAAAGCGCTCCGTGAACAGGTTGGCGATCCGCCCTGGCTCGCGCAGCGGCTGCGACGCGCCGGCGGCGATGCGGAAGACCGCGCCATCGATCCGGAACAGCAGAAGCTCGAAGGACCGACCGCCGACGCCGCGCGCCTCCAGCCCCGGCTTCAGGCTTTCGGCTAGTGCATGGGCGAGCTGCAGGATATCGGCCTCCGCCTGCACCGGCTCGGCAAGCCGCCGCTCGGCCGACAATTGCGCCACCGGCCGGCGCGGCGAGATCGCCTCCTCGATCAGGCCGACCGCCTGGTCGAGCCTGAGAAGCAGCGACGCCCCGAAACGGCGGGCCAGCGGCGCGCGCGGCGCCGCGAGAAGATCGCCCGCCTGCTTCAATCCCAGCTTCTGCAGGGCGGCGACGGTTTCTTCGCCGAGCCGCAACGACGCCACGGGCAGCGGCGCTAAGGCCTCTTCCATCGCCTGCGGAGGAACGACGCGGCTGTCGTCGAAACGCGCAACCGCCCAGGACAGGCCCGGCGCCGAGGAAATCGCGCCGCGGACATCCAGTCCGAGCCCGGAAATCCGGATCAATATATCCTCGAGCAGCGCCTCTTCGCCGCCGAAGAGATGGGCGCAGCCGGTAATATCGAGGAACAGCCCATCCTTGCCGTCGATCGCCACCAGCGGCGTATAGCGGTCGCACCAGTCGGCGATCGCTTCCAGGAGCTTGCGGTCCGCCGCAAGGTCCTCTTCGACGATGTCGAGCGCCGGACAGATCGCCTTCGCCTCGGCCACGCCCTGGCCGGGCTTCAGCCCGACCGTCTCGGCCCGTTCGTTGAGCGCGGTGAGCCGCATGGCATTGTTGAGCTTGCCGGCACAGGCCAGCGGCGGCGCCTCAAGCCGGCCGGCCGAACGCCAGGACAGACCCCAGCGCTTGCGGGCGATCCGGTCGGTCGGCAGATGCGGGAAGGTCAGCGCCAGAATGCGCTGCGTGTTCGCCGGGAAAGGCAGGGTGCCGGACATCGGAGACGGGGATAAACTGGCGGTCATGGGGATTCCACTCCAGGGTTATGGAAAAAGGCGCCGGGTTGCGGCTCTTTTCCAGGGTGAGACGAAAGAGCGGATGACCGATGCTGCCGCCAAGCACCGTTCCATCCGGCAGAGGTCGCGCCAAAGCCGGCGCGGGTTCGATGGAGAAACGGAAGAGGGCGCTGCTCGCCTCCTCCTCACCTCCCTGCCGCAGGAGAAACAAAGGCCGGCCCGCCGCCTTGGCCCGCAGCGCCAGCCGCCGGCTCTCGGTCAGCCCGAAGCGGGCGGGATTGCCGCGCACCTCCAGGATGACGACCGCGAAGGCGGCGCTGGCAAGGGCCGCTTCCGCCAGCCACAGGGCTTCTTCCAGCTTGCGCGGCGCAGCCTGCAGGAAACCGGCCGGTTCCAGCCCGAAATCCCCGAGCCCGATGGCATAGGGCAGGCCCGCCTCCATCGCCGCGACCGTGTCGCCGATCCACAGAACCGGCGCCACGGCCGCGCTCTTGCCGGCAGCCTGCGCCCCAGGCCGCACGGCAGGAACCCGCAGGCGCGAAGCAAGAGCCAGCGCAAATCCGCTGGCAGCGCCCGCATCGCGCAGGCCGAGGGAGCGGATCTCCGTCAGCGCGTCGAGCGGCACGCCGCCCTGCATCGCCGCGTCGAGATCGGCAACTCCGGTCGCAAGCAGAAGCGGGGCTTCCGCCGCCGGCCGAGCATCCGGCTCCGTTGCCAGCGCCTCATACGCCGCCGCGGCCAGGGCCGGAAGCGGCCGGCCTTCCAGTCGGGCGATGGTTTCACGCAGGGCAAAAAGCGTTTCCCGCGCCACGGCGGCCTCAGCCATGACGTTAGCTCCAGATCGGTAATGTTCCTGTTATGTTCTTATGGATTCCAGAGCTCGGCGGAAGAGTCAACATGATTCTATGAGAAAATTTTCCTATGCCTGATTCCGCTCTCGAAAAACCCAAGCAAAGGTTCTATATGACCAGCTAAGGAAGGAAGCATTCATGGCCCGCATTGACCAGAGCGAGGATTGGCGGGACCGCCATGCCCCCTCGATCAGCACATTCGAATCCCTGGCCATGGAGGCCTACAGCCATCTGCCGGAGGAATTCCGCGCGCTCACCAAAGACCTCATCATCCTGATCGAGGATTTCCCCGATGACGAGGTGTTCGAGGACATGGCGCTGGAAACGCCCTTCGACCTGCTCGGCCTGTTCGAGGGCCGCGGCATCTCCGAGCGCTTCACCGCCCAGACCGGGGAAATGCCGAACAAGATCCGCCTTTATCGCCGGCCGATCATCGATTACTGGGCGGAAAACGAGGAAACCCTCGGCGACATCATCACCCATGTCCTGATCCACGAGATCGGCCACCATTTCGGCCTCAGCGACGAGGACATGGAACGCATCGAGGAAAGCGCCGAAGAGGCAACGGACCGCTGACGCATTGCGCATTTTCAAATTGTTGAAAAGGGAGAAGCCCGGCAATTATTCGCCGGGGTGAAGCCTTTGCCGGCGCCGGTCATTCCAGTCATTGGCGAATACGGCGATCCAGCCCAGCGCCGCAATGACAAAGGGCAGAACAAAGAAAAAGAAGATGGCTGCGCTATTCATAGTTTCAGCCTCCCCAAAACGTGCCTTGCTGCCATATGTAATGTAAAAGCAGCAAAAGCCAACTAATGCTGGAAAGAATAGCAATCCAGGAGAATTGCAAAGAGGTCGCGCCGTTCACGGCCGAGACCACGGGAGCGATCAGGCCCGCCGCGATACAGGCGGTCGACGCGCGGTCAAGCGCATTGGCCAATAGCTTGGTTCGTTCGTTATGGACAAGGGTCACGACAGCCTGCTCTGCTTTTCCCGGATCACTGCTCCGAAAGCTTCATCTCCGGATCGTAATCCTTGCCCGCGACTTCCTTGACGACCGCCTGGCCGCACTGCATCAGGCCGGTCGCGGCATTAAAGCTGTAGGTCGGCGAGCCCGAGAGTTCCCAGCCCTTGTTCAGGGCCGCGGTCACCTTGTGGCAGAAGGAAGCATCGTCGGGACCGGTGAGGAAGCGGTAGAGTTTCATCGAAGCATCTTTCGTAACATGTCAGCTTTCGCCTCGAGCCTGCCGGAGGGCGGTGGAACGCTGCGCGATCAGGCGGGCTTTATGGACCAGTCTTTCCGCCTGGACAAGGTGCAGCCGCTCGACCATGCGCCCGTCGAGATTGACGACGTTGAGGCTGGCCGCCGCCGGATCGGCGAAGGCGGCGATGATGGCCTCCGCCTCGGCGACCGCGGCCGCGTCCGGCCCGAAATGCCGGTTGGCGGCCTCGATCTGGTTCGGATGGATCAGCATCTTGCCGGCAAAGCCCATGGCGCGGCCCTGGCCACATTCGGCGTCGAAGGCATCCATATCCTTGAAATCGTTGAAAACGCTGTCGATGGCATCAAGACCATAGGCACTGACGGCCAGGATCACCTGCATCAGCCAGGGCACCAGATAGGCGCGGCCGGGCTGCGGCGGCACGCCGGTCTCCTTGCGCAGATCGTTGAGGCCGACCACGAAGCAATCGAGCCGGCTTGCCGGCGTGCGTCCGGCCTCGGCGATGGCGGCCGCATTCAGGATGCCGCGCGGCGTCTCGATCATCGCCCAGATGCGCAGGCTCTCCGGCGCATCCGCCTCGGCAAGCCTGTCGCTGACATCGATCACGTCCTGCGGCTCTTCGACCTTGGGCAAGAGCACGGCATCGGGCTCGAGCGCCAGCACCAGCTTGAGATCATCGGCGCCGAAACCGGACGACAGCGCATTGATGCGGATGATCCGCTCCTTGCCGACAAGCGGCGGACCGGCGAAAAAGGCCCGCAGATTCTCGCGCGCCTGCGCCTTCTTCTCCGGCGCCACGGAATCCTCGAGATCGAGGATGACCGCATCGCAATCGAGGCCGGCGATCTTTTCAAGCGCGCGAGGATTGATCGCGGGGACGCTCAGCACCGAGCGGCGCAGGCTGATGGAACGGGGAAGGGCGGTTCGGCTCATGGATTTGTTTTGCCGCGCTTTCGATCGCCAGGCAAGATGACAAGGATGACATGACAAAGATGACAAGGGCAAGACAACAAAAAGCCATGCTCCTCTTGCAGAGGGGAGGAGAGAGGACCACATTTCCATGAGTAGAGAGGTCTCGACCATGCAGAATATCCGCTCCCTGTTCATCGCGCTTGCCGGCATCACCGTGTTTGCCGCCATGGCGCTGTTCACCGTTTCGCTGACGCTGGCCGTCGGCGGCATCCTCACCGTTCTCCTGGCTGCCCGCGCGATTTCGCTGCGGATGAAGCCGGCTCCGGTGCGCGCCAAGGCGAACAACGGTCAGCAGCGCGAGATGCGCGTCTGGAACGACGGTCGCGGCACGATCATCGACCTTTGAGGGTCGGATCAGGGCAGGGCAATGCCGTGCGGCACTCCGGAACATCCGCCGGTGTGCATTCCCGAAGGGCGGGAGCTGCGGCGCCAGCGCCCCGCTTTTAGAGCGCTTCCAAGATTCCCCTTCAATTTTGGCCGGATTTGCTCTATTGGCAGGATAATTCGTGCATAGACGGAAATTGAAGGCAGGACCTATGGACAAGTTCGTGAAATTGACCGGTGTCGCGGCACCGCTTCCGGTCGTCAATGTCGACACCGACATGATCATCCCGAAGGATTATCTGAAGACCATCAAGCGCACCGGTCTCGGCAAGGGTCTGTTCGCCGAAGCCCGCTACAATGAGGATGGCTCGCTGAACCCGGATTTCGTGCTGAACAAGCCGGCCTACCAGAACGCCAAGATCCTCGTCGCCGGCGACAATTTCGGCTGCGGCTCCTCGCGCGAGCACGCCCCCTGGGCCTTGCTCGACTTCGGCATCCGCTGCGTCATCTC
>JASGEG010000440.1:0-32986 GCA_047606605.1 Rhizobium sp. | reverse complement strand
GCGGCTACAAGCTGGCGCTCGGCCTCGGCAAGACCATCGGCGGCGAGCCTGTCATCGCCGAACTCGCCAAGATGCCGCATCTCCTGGTCGCCGGCACCACCGGCTCGGGCAAGTCGGTCGCCATCAACACCATGATCCTGTCGCTGCTCTACCGGATGACGCCGGAACAGTGCCGCCTGATCATGGTCGATCCCAAGATGCTGGAACTCTCCGTCTATGACGGCATCCCGCATTTGCTGACCCCCGTCGTCACCGACCCCAAGAAGGCCGTCATGGCGCTGAAATGGGCGGTGCGCGAAATGGAGGATCGCTATCGCAAGATGTCGCGTCTCGGCGTGCGCAATATCGACGGCTACAACAGCCGCGTCGCCTCCGCCAAGGAAAAGGGCGAGACGATCCACATCATGGTCCAGACCGGCTTCGACAAGGGCACCGGCGCTCCCATCGAGGAGAGCCAGGAGATGGACCTGACGCCGATGCCCTATATCGTCGTCATCGTCGATGAAATGGCCGACCTGATGATGGTCGCCGGCAAGGAGATCGAAGGTGCGATCCAGCGTCTGGCGCAGATGGCGCGCGCCGCCGGCATCCATCTGATCATGGCGACACAGCGTCCCTCGGTCGACGTCATCACCGGCACGATCAAGGCAAACTTCCCGACCCGCATCTCTTTCCAGGTGACCTCGAAGATCGACAGCCGCACCATTCTGGGCGAGCAGGGCGCCGAACAGCTCCTCGGCCAGGGCGACATGCTGCATATGGCCGGCGGCGGACGCATCTCCCGCGTTCACGGCCCCTTCGTCTCCGACGAGGAAGTCGAGAAGGTCGTGGCGCATCTGAAGCTGCAGGGCCGCCCGGAGTATCTGGATACGGTCACTGCCGACGAGGAAGAGGAAGACGAGGAAGACGATACGGCTGTCTTCGACAAGGGTGCGATTGCCTCGGAAGATGGCGACGATCTCTACGAACAGGCGATCAAGGTGGTCATGCGCGACAAGAAGTGCTCGACCTCCTACATCCAGCGCCGCCTCGGCATCGGCTACAACCGCGCCGCCTCGCTCGTCGAGCGCATGGAAAAGGACGGCCTCGTCGGCCCCGCCAACCATGTCGGCAAGCGTGAGATCATCTCGGGCAACCGCAATGGCGGCGGGCAGGCAGCGCAGCCGAGCAATGAGGATTTTGATTGATTGAATAGAACGGGGTGACGGGGTCGCGGAGAGTGCGTACCCCCCCTCTGTCACTTCGTGACATCTCCCCCACATGGGGGGAGATTGTTGGGAGTTTGCCGCACCGTTTCCCCAAGTCATTGGGCTTTGGTCTCTACGGATACGATGCGTGCTTAGGGCGACTAGGTGCCGCAGGTTACCAATCTCCCCCCTTGTGGGGGAGATGTCACGAAGTGACAGAGGGGGGTATCAGAGGCTCAACATGCACGAGGCTAACCGCCTTCTGCACCAACAGCCTCAGACCTTGAGCACCTTCCCCGGATTCATAATCCCCGCCGGATCGAACGCCGTCTTGATGCGGCGCATCAGGTCCATCTCGATATCGGAGCGGATCGAGGCCAGTTCGTCGCGCTTCAGTTGGCCGATGCCGTGTTCGGCCGAGATCGAGCCGCCGTGCTTCAGCACCAGCCCGTGCACGATCTTGTTCATGTCGTGCCAGCGGCCGATGAACTCGGCCTTGTCGGTGCCGACGGGCTGGGAGATGTTGTAGTGGATATTGCCGTCGCCCATATGCCCGAAGGCGCAGACGCGGGCGCCGGGCAGGGCGGCCAGCACGGCGGCTTCCGCCTCGGCCATGAATTGCGGGATCTGTGCGACCGGCACGGAGACGTCGTGCTTGATCGAGCCGCCCTCGGGCTTCTGCGCGTCCGACATGCTCTCGCGCATGTGCCAGATGGCCTTTTGCTGCGCTTCGGAGCTCGCGATGGTCGCATCCTGGATCAGGCCGTCCTCATAGCCCTGTTCGAGCAGCGCCGTCATCATCCGCTCGGACGTCTCGGCCGAATCCGAGGTGGAGATATCGATCAGCACATACCAGGGATGGGCGGTCTCCAGCGGATCGCGCACGCCCGGAATATGCCGGACAGTGAATTCGACGCCGATGCGCGGCATCAGTTCGAAGCCGGTCAGCGCCGTGCCGCATAGGCTGGAGGCATTCTTGAACAGGGTCAGCGCGTCCTCGACCGACTGGATACCGGCAAAGGCGACCTGATGGCCGAGCGGCTGCGGGAAGAGCTTCAGCACCGCGCCGGTGATGACGCCGAGCGTGCCTTCCGCACCGATGAAGAGGTCGCGCAGGTCGTAACCGGTATTGTCCTTCTTCAGGCGGCGCAGCCCGTTCCAGATCTCGCCTGTGGGCAAGACGACTTCAAGGCCGAGGCAGAGCTGACGCATGTTGCCATAGGCAAGAACGGCCGTGCCGCCGGCATTGGTGGAAAGATTGCCGGCGATGCGGCAGGAACCTTCGGAGCCGAGCGAGAGCGGAAACATGCGGCCATGCTCGCCCGCCGCCTTGTGAACGTCCGCCAGGATGCAGCCGCCGTCGACGACCATGGTGTTGCCGACCGGATCGACGTCGCGGACGCGGTTCATGCGTTCCAGCGACAGGATGATGTCGGAGCCGCCCTCGCGCGGCGTCTGGCCACCGACAAGGCCGGTATTGCCGGTCTGGGGAACGATGGCCGTGCCGGTCTCGCTGGCAAGTTTCAGGAGCGCCGAAACCTCCTCCACCGAGCCGGGCTTCAAGAGCATCGGCGAGGCGCCATGGTAGAGACCGCGGTTTTCAACGAGATGCGGGGCGAGATCCGCCGCTTCCCGCAACACATGCTTTTCTCCGACGATGGCGGCAAAACGATCGAGAAGGGCGGAGGAGGGGGCAGCGCTGCTCATGGCGTATCCTTTTGCCGAATGGATGGGGTCGGATTTACTCTCTGGGCGCGGCCGCGCGGCGCAGCCGATCGTTGATGGCTTCGCCCAGTCCCTCGTCGGGAATATGCGAAAAGGCGATGGTCGCCGCACCGGTGGCATCGGCGCGCTTCATGAAGTCGAAGAGATTGGCCGCGGCTTCGGCGAGATTGCCGGCGGGGCTCAAATCCAGCACGGCAACAGCACTCTCGATGCCGGCAATGTCGGGCGCTCCGAAGCGGATCAGCGTTTCGTTCGCGCAAACCGCCGTTGCGTCGAGCCGCACGGCCGCCCCCGGCGCATAATGCGAGGCCAGCATGCCCGGCGCCTCGATGGCGGCCGAAGCCTTCTTCTTGCGCTTCAGCGCCTTGCCTGCCACCCGCTCGATCTCGCCTGCCGCCAGGCCACCGGGCCGCAGGAGGCGTATCTCGCCATCCTCGACCTTGACGATGGTCGACTCCACGCCCACGACAGAAGCGCCGGCATCGAGGATGAGCGTGATCCGCTCGCCGAGATCGTCATCGACATGGTCGGCGCTGGTGGCGCTGATCTTGCCTGAGGTATTGGCGCTCGGTGCTGCAAGCGGCCGGTCGAAGGCGCGGATCAGTTCACCGGCAAAGCCCTGCGGCACGCGGATGCCGACCGTATCCAGCCCGGCCGTCGCCAGCGGATGAATGCCGCTCTCCGGCCGCAGCGGCAGCACCAGCGTCAGCGGACCCGGCCAGAAGGCTTCCGCCAGCTTGCGCGAGATCGGATCGAAGACCGCATAGCGCTCGGCCATGGCGAGGTCGCTCATATGGCAGATCAGCGGATTGAAGCGCGGCCGCCCCTTCGTCTCATAGATGCGGGTAATGGCGGCCGGATTGGTGGCGTCGGCGGCAAGCCCGTAGACCGTCTCGGTCGGCAGGCCGATCGGCAACCCCTCGGCGAGGGTCGCGGTCGCCTCGGCTATGGCCGTTTCAGGGTTTTCAAGGATGTCGATATGTCGTGCCATGGCCAGACCGGTTGCAGTTCAGGCCGTTCTTATGCTTTTCAAGTTTGGGGATCAATGATCAAAGCTCGCGAATGACGTCGCAATGCCACCGATAGTCTCCGGCCTGACGATGAAGAGACGCGATCCGCCGCGGCTGGATGCCGGGTGTGTGTGGCATGCGCTGGACGCCCTTTTTCGTCAGGCTGGTTTCGCGTTGAAACGCGCCATCGGACGGCCTGTCGCAATTGAGATAAAGCGTCATGCTCCGGAAAAAATCCTTTCGAAAAGCCGCTTCTCATCCGTAAACCTAACAGATTGAATTGTCTGCCCATATCGCCGCACCTCCCGCGTCCCGGCCGGGCTTTGTGCACCTGTCGCCAATTTCGAAGCCGATGTCGCATTGCAGCAGAGCGGCGGCAAGAGGCGGGATTATGATGACATCAATCTCAAGGTGCCGCCTGCTAGGGAGGCGGAGAATTGGGAAGCCGGTCGAAATCCGGCGCTGCCCCCGCAACGGTGGTGGAGTGAGGCATGGCGGATAAAGCCACTGGGCCGGGAGGGCCTGGGAAGGTGCCATGGGGTCCTGGCGACAGGGCCGCTCCAGAGCCCGGAAACCAGCCTTGGAGACATATGGTTTACTGACCGCGGCGGGCGGTCGGGACATTGCTTCCGGCCGTCCAAAACCGGCCGCGCATGTCCTCTGCCTGCTTTTTGGTACTGAGCAAGGATAGGGCACATGGACACACGCACCAACGTTTTGCGGCAATTGAAGAACCGTCGCGAAGGCTTCAGCCTCGAGCAGCCTTTCTATACCGATCCCGACTATTTCAAGCTCGACATGGAGATGATCTATTATCGCGACTGGCTGTTCATCGGCCATGATTGCGAGGTGCCGCGTGCCGGCAATTATTTCACCGTCCAGATCGGCGATTATCCCGTCGTCATCGTTCGCGGCCGCGATCAGGTGATCCGCGCCTTCCACAATAGCTGTCGCCACCGCGGCTCGCGCGTCTGCAGCAGCGAGCGCGGCTCTTCGGCAAAGCTCGTCTGCCCCTATCATCAGTGGACCTACGAACTGAACGGCAGCCTGCTCTTCGCCCGCCATATGCCGGAGGATTTCGACAAGGAGCAGTTCTCGCTGAAGCCGGTGCATTGCGAAAGCGTCGGCGGCTATATCTTCATCTGCCTTGCAGAACAGGCACCGGACTTCGCGCCGTTCCGCGCCATGGTCGAGCCCTATCTCGCCCGTCACCGCCTCGGCGAGACCAAGGTCGCCTTCGAAAGCACGATCATCGAGAAGGGCAACTGGAAGCTCGTCTGGGAAAACAATCGCGAATGCTATCATTGTGCGGCCAACCATCCCGAACTCTGCCGCACCTATCCGGAAGCGCCGAGTGCGACCGGCGTGCAGGGCGCCAAGGACGATCCGGTGATCGCGGCGCATTGGGCGAAGTGCGAGGCGGTGGATCTGCCCAGCGAATTCCGCATGTCGCCGACCGGCCAGTTCCGCGCCGCCCGCATGCCGCTCATCCAGGATGCCGAGAGCTACACCATGTCGGGCAAGCGCGCTGTTCACCGGCCGCTCGCCAACGACCTCCTGGAAAGCCATATCGGCACCCTGCTGCTGTTCCATTATCCGACGACGTGGAACCATGTGCTCGCCGACCATGCGATCACCTTCCGCGTGCTGCCGCTCGGCCCCGAGCAGACGCAGGTCACGACCAAGTGGCTGGTCAACAAGGATGCGGTCGAAGGCGTCGACTATCGCCTCGACGAGCTCACCCATGTCTGGACCGAGACCAACGATCAGGATCGCCGGATCGTCGAGGAAAATGCCTTCGGCATCCGATCGCCCGCCTACGAGCCCGGTCCCTATTCGCCGGAAGATGAAGGTGGCGTCATGCAGTTCGTCGAATGGTACTCGAATTTCATGATCAACCGGCTGCAGGGCGACCAGGCCAAATTGTCGGCGGTTGCCTGAGCCATGAACATGACCGTCTCCCTCCGCCATCAGCACCTGGACCAGATGCAGCCCTGGAGCGACAGGCAGCATCTGCTCGAATGCCTCTCGGCAACCCCGGAAGCGCCCGATGTGATGACCTTCACATTCGGCTCCGACAAGGACAACTGGTTCCGTTATCTGCCCGGCCAGTTCGTCACCCTGGAGCTGCCGACGGCTCCGGAGCCGGTCATGCGCACCTATACGCTCTCCTCCACGCCGTCGCGGCCCTTCTCGGTCGCCGTGACGGTGAAGGCGCAGAAGGACAGCATCGGCACGCGCTGGATGTTCGAGAATCTGAAGCCGGGCATGCGCATCAAGGCTTTCGGGCCGCTCGGCGATTTCACCCATATCCGCCATCCCGGCGAGAAATATCTCTTCGTCTCCGCCGGCTCCGGCATCACGCCGATGATGGCGATGACGCGCTATATGTCGGACACCGCGCCGCTGTCCGACATCACCTTCGTCAATTGCGCGCGCAGCCCCTCCGACATCATCTTCCGTTCGGAGCTGGAATATCTTGCCCGCTTCATGCCGAACCTCAATCTCGGCTTCATCGTCGAGGGCTGCGGCCGCACCGATCTGTGGTCGGGGCTGAAGGGCCGCATCGACAAGGCGAAGATCGGGCTGCTGGCACCGGATTTCATGGACCGGACGATCTTCTGCTGTGGCCCGGAAGTCTTCATGGATGCTGTGCGCTCCATGCTCGAGGCCCATGGCTTCGACATGTCGCGCTACCATCAGGAAAGCTTTCAGCCGGCGCAGGCGGCGACGCCGCTCGCCGAAGTCAGCGACGATGCATCGACAGACGCGGCCACCTCGATCCGCTTCACCATGGCCGGCAAGGACGTCGCCTGCGCGCCGGGCCAGACGATCCTGCAGGCGGCGCGCGGCGCCGGCGTGCGCATCGGCGCGGCCTGCGAATCGGGTCTTTGCGGCACATGCCGTGTGCTGAAGCTTTCCGGCGAAGTCGAGATGAACCACAATGGCGGCATTCTCGATGACGAGGTCGACGAGGGCTATATCCTCGCCTGCTGTTCCCGCCCGAAGACGGACGTGCAGATCGAAGCCTGAGGCATGGAGCTGAAACGAGAGGGCGCTCCGCCGGGGCGCTCTTTCCTGTCGTTTTGACGCAATCCCGGACGGGAATCCATCCTGCGCTTCTCCGGGAGGGGTCCTAGAGCATGTCGCGCAAAGTGTGCAGCGGTTTTGCGGCCACGACATGCGCAAAATCAAAGACCCAAAGCGCAAGGAGCGAATCTGAAAGATCGCGGCGCGCTTTAGAAATCCTGATAGTTCAGCTCGTTGATCTCGACCGGCCTTGCCGGTTGGGTCGATGCCGTGACCACGGGGTCGACCAGCAGCGATACCAGCGTCCGCAACGGCTCGACGCAGCTCGGTGCCTTGGCGATCAGCTCGGGCGCCGGCATCGGCTTGGCGGGCAGCAGGTCGCCCTGCGGCCAGATCTTGGCGAGCTGCACCTTCGTCATCGCCGCCACATTGACATCGATGTCCATCAGCGTTCCCGGCACCCTGTAAGGGCAGCTCTTTTCCGAGCAATTGTCGGAAGAAACGAACTGCCAGAGGGCGTAGCTGTCCCAATTGCCGAGCGGGAAGGTGCCCTTCACATCGGTCTTGTAGCGCGCATACCAGAGCGGCAGCCGCGCCAGGATCGGATAGTCCTGGCGATGGTCGGCAATGAACTGTGCGGTATTGTGATTGGTATAGAGGATCGGATAGCGCCCGGTCCGCACCTTGATATGGCCGACGAAGATCTGCGCGTCGGCGAGTGACATGAAGCGCGTCTGATCCAGCCCCTCGAGATCCAGCACCATCAGCTCGTCCGGCTTCGGATCGGCATAGTCGAGGAAATGATTGGCCTGATCGACCGGATTGCCCGGGCGCCCCAGATGATAGGCACCCCATAGCAGGCCGTTGGTTTTCGCCAGCAGCCGCCGCGTCTGGTAGAGCTCGCGGCTGACCGCATATTTGCGCCACATGGTCTTGCAGTGCGCGAAGGTGTCGCCGGCGTGATCGCCGGTGCAGCTGAAGCTTTCCGGCAGGCCGTCGGATGCCTTGGAGATGAAGGCAGCGATGCGCTTGTCCTGCAGCAGCTTTTCCCAATCGATGGTGTTCAGCTCATAGGCATCGACGATGAGGGCGTTTTGCGGATCGGTCCAGGGCTGGTTTTCGCCGGCCGCAAGTTTCGATGTCAGTCCGAGCAGGGCCAGGACGATCAGGAAACTGCAAATCAGAGGGTAAGTCTGCCGGTATCCCTTCATGTAACAAGGGTAAGTAGTCGTGGTTAATGCTGGGTTAAGAATGTGCTCGCTACAAGTTTACCGTGGAGCCTGTGCATAAGCCCTTAAATTGGTGCATATTTAAGGGAGAGACCAAATACCGCCGCGTCCAGGCGCAATCTGGGGACGTGCGGGGTGCAGGGGGAACCGTCCCCTCGACGGAACGTTAATGCTGAGCACAAGACAAGCCAGGAATGGAGATACAAATGCTTGGTTTCCGTGCAAGAGTTGCCACAGTCGCTCTTTCGGCCGCCGTGGCTCTGACGAGCTTCACGCCGTCCTTTGCAATGCAGATGCCTGCCGCACCCGTTGCGGCGGCGGACAAGGCCGCGCCGGAAGGGGTCGAACAGATCCAGTGGCGCCGCTATGATGACTATGGCGGTTATCGCGGCGGCTACTATCGCCGCCACTACTATCGCGAGGGCTGGTACGGTGGCCATCGTGGCTACCGGGACTATCGTCGCGGCTATCGCTATCACAATGGCTACTGGTTCCCGCTGGCCGCCTTCGGTGCCGGCGCCATCATCGGCGGCGCGATTGCCAGCCAGCCGCGCTACGTGGCCCCGCCGCGCGCCGCGGGTGTCAATCCGCGTCATGTCGACTGGTGCTATGCGCGCTATCGGTCCTATCGGGCCTATGACAATACGTTCCAGCCCTATAACGGCCCGCGCCAGCAGTGCTACTCGCCCTTTTATTGAGCGAACGAGCCTCCTGAAAAAAGAACCGTCCGGCCATCCGCCGGGCGGTTTTTTGTTGGGACGGCCCGCGTCAGAGAATGTTGACCCGCTTCAGCAGCCACCAGGCAAGCAGCATGGAGGCGATGATCAGGGCGACGGCATATTCGGTGCCGCCGCCGCCGCTCGAAAACGGCAGGTTCGAGGTGTTCATGCCGAAGAAGCCGGTCACCAGCGTCGGCGGCAGCAGGAAGGCGGTCATGATCGACAGGATATAGAGGTGTCGGTTGATCTCGGAGGACAGCTTCGAATCGATTTCTTCATGCAGCAGCCGGGCGCGTTCCTGCAGGGCATAGACGTCATGGTCCACCGCCTCCAGCCGCCCGGTCAGCCGGCCGGCGACATCCTCGAAGCCGAGCGGCATTTCATCGTCGTCGGAGGCCGCCGCCCGCCGCATCAGCGTCAGCACGGTGCGCAGATGCCGGTGGAGCCGCACGATGGTACGGCGCACCGGCGGCAGCCGCCGCCGCTCGTCGCGCGGCGCATTGTCGTAGACGAAGTCCTCGATGAGGTTCAGTTCCTCGGTGATCTCGATGACCAGCGAGATCAGCGTGCGCTGGAACTCGATGACCAGCAGTTCGAACAGATCGAGCGGAGTTTCGAATTTCGCGGCGTTCTTCTCGACGGCCATGCGCGCCCGCTCGACGCTGCGTAGCGGCTGCAGGCGCGTCGTGATGATGAAGCGGTCTGTCAGGACGAAATGCAGCCAGCCGATATCGCTGGTCTCCTGATCGAATTCGCGCTGGAAATCGACCAAGGTTCCGAACAGCATCTGCTCGTCGACCGTGATCGTCGCATGGGTCTCGTGCGTGGTCAGCGCCATGCGTGCCGGCTCGTTGAGCTCGGGGATCTCTTCCAGAAAGGCCGCGACGCGGGCATCGACGAGGTTGAGATGCAGCCAGACGAACCCGTCGCCGTCGAAGAGGCCGGCGCGTCCGATGTCCTCGGACAGCCGCTCGGCCTTCTTCCCCGCGCTGGGGCGGAAACGATAGGCCCAGACGAAGCCGGGTATCCTGTTGGCTGTCATGATCGTGTGCATGGTTCGGCGCTTCGCATCATCAAGGAAGTTGCCATAGTCATTGTTCATGACGCTTGTTTATGCAAGGGCGTGTCCATGTCTCAAATCCTGCCTTTTTTGCCGTGCGGGAGCGGATCGCGTCGGCCATCGGCAATTTTGATTGGCAATCCCTAGCTAAAAATTGACGCTTACGTAAAAATCAATTAGCTATGGGACACTAGTAGCCGAAGGCATGGATGAGGTGGGCTTTCGGCGTCGTCACTGCGGAGGAGATATCATGTACAAGGCGCCCGTTGAAGAAATCGCGTTTACGCTGAAGCATGTCGCCGGCCTGGAGCAGGCGATGGAAGAGGGGCGCGTCGGCGATCTCAGCGGCGACGTCGTCGATGCCATTCTCACGGAGGCCGGCCGGTTTGCCGAGGATGCGCTGGAGCCGCTGGCCGAGATCGGCGACCGCCAGGGCGCCAGGCTCGTCGACGGCAAGGTGGTGCTCCCCGACGGCTGGGAGAAGCTTTATCGTGACTGGATCGCGGGCGGCTGGAACGGGCTGACCGCGCCGGAGGAATTCGGCGGGCAGGGCCTGCCGCACATGCTGAACATCGCGACGCTGGAAATCTGGAATTCGGCCTCGATGGGCTTCGGCCTGGCGCCGACCTTGACCATGGGCGCCGTCGAGGCCCTCATGGCCCACGGCTCCGACGCGCTGAAGAGCAAGTATCTGGCGAAGCTGGTTTCCGGCGAATGGTCCGGCACGATGAACCTCACCGAGCCGCAAGCGGGGTCGGACGTCGGCGCGCTGCGCAGTCGCGCCGAACGCCGTGACGACGGCACCTATCGCCTCTTCGGCCAGAAGATCTTCATCACCTGGGGCGATCACGAAGCGGCGGAAAACATCATTCATTTCGTGCTGGCCCGCCTTCCGGACGCGCCGGCGGGCACGCGCGGCATCTCCCTGTTCCTGGTGCCGAAATTCCTCGTCAACGACGATGGTTCGCTTGGGGCCCGCAACGACTTGTTCGCCCATTCGCTGGAACACAAGCTCGGCATTCACGGCTCGCCGACCTGCACGATGATCTATGGCGACGGCAAGTACGGCGCCGAAAAGGGCGCGGTCGCCTGGCTCGTCGGAGAGGAGAACAAGGGGCTCGCCTGCATGTTCACCATGATGAACAATGCCCGCCTCGCCGTCGGCATCCAGGGTGTGGCGATCGCGGAGGCGGCGACGCAGAAGGCCGTCGCCTATGCCAGGGAGCGCACCCAGGGAAGGGCGCCGGGCACGACGGCATCGGGCATGAGCCCGATCATCGAACATCCCGACGTTGCCCGCATGCTCTTGACGATGAAGGCGCTGACGCAGGGCTCGCGCGCCATCTGCTACGCTTGCGCCGAGGCGATCGACCTGTCGCATCGCGATGCCGGGAAGGCACGCTACTGGCAGGAGCGCGCCGCGCTGCTGACGCCGATCGCCAAATCCTTCGCCACCGATGCCGGCGTCGACGTCGCCTCGCTCGGCATCCAGGTGCATGGCGGCATGGGCTTCATCGAGGAGACGGGAGCGGCCCGCCTGCTGCGTGACGCCCGCATCGCCCCGATCTATGAAGGCACCAACGGCATCCAGGCGATCGATCTGGTGACGCGCAAGCTGACCATCGCCGATGGCGGGCATGTGCGCGGCTTCATCGGCGAATTGCGCGGCATTGCCGATGCGGTCGCCAAATCCAATCTCGATGGCTTCGGCGAGACGGCCGCCCGGCTGAATGCCGCCATCGCCGATCTGGAGACGGCGAGCGATTGGCTGCTGGCACGGCAGGCGGAAGGCCGCATTGTCGAGGCACTGGCGGGAGCGACGCCCTATCAGCGGCTGTTCGGGCTGGTGCTGACGGGAAGCTATCTCGCCAAGGGCGCCCTGACGGACGCCGCCGATGGCGAAGGCACCAAACGCATCGCGCTTTGCCGCTTCGCCGCCGAGAACATGCTGGCCGAGACGGCGGCCCTTGCCGATCGCGTCACGACCGGCGCTTCCAGCCTTGAAGCCGCCCGCATCGCCCTTGCCTAAGGAAAAATCCGTGACCGACCATATCCTGATCGAACGCCCCGAAGCCGCGCCGCATGTGCAGGTGATCCGTTTCAACCGGCCGGAAAAGAAGAACGCCATCACCCGAGGCATGTATCAGGCAATGACCGATGCCCTGAAGGCGGCGGATGAGGATGCGGATATCCGCGCCATCGCCTTTCTCGGCACCGAGGGCTGCTTTTCCGCCGGCAACGACATGGCCGATTTCCTGACGGTGGCCATGGGCGGCAGCATGGGGCGGGAAGTGCTGGATTTCCTCAAGGCGCTGGCGACCGCGAGAAAGCCGGTGGTTTCCGGCGTCGACGGGTTGGCGATCGGCGTCGGCACCACCATCCACCTTCATTGCGACCTCACCGTCGCCTCCGACCGCAGCCTGTTCAAGACGCCCTTCGTCGATCTCGCCCTCGTTCCGGAAGCCGCCTCCAGCCTGCTTGCGCCGCGCGTCATGGGCCACCAGCGCGCTTTCGCTCTGCTGGCGCTCGGTGAAGGATTCTCCGCCGCCGATGCGAAGGAGGCCGGCCTGGTCTGGAAGGTTACGGCGCCGGACGCGCTTGAGCAGGAGACCCTGTCGCTCGCAGCCCGGCTCGCGGCCAAGCCGCCGCAAGCACTGCGCATCGCCCGCGACCTGATCAAAGGCTCCAGCGACGACGTCCTCGCCCGCATCGATGTGGAGGCAGGACACTTTGCGGCTCAGCTCAAGAGCGCCGAAGCACGGGCGGCCTTCGAGGCCTTCATGAAGCGGTGAGCCTCTCCGCCCTCGTGGTCCAAGACGGCCCTTCGGGCCTCCTCACCATGAGGGTCGGCCCCTAGGCTCGTGTCGTCACTTCTCCAGCGCCGCCACCACCTCGACATGCGAGGTCCAGAGGAATTGGTCGATCGGAGTGACCCTGGTGATGCGGTAGCCGGCTTCGGTGAGCAGGGCGAGATCGCGGGCGAGTGTGAGCGGGTTGCAGGAGACGGCGACGATCTTCTTGACGGCGGAGCGGGCAAGTTCCTTGCTCTGGAATTCCGCGCCGGCGCGCGGCGGGTCGAAGACGACGGCGTCGTAGTTCTTCAGTTCCTGCGCCATCAGCGGGCGGCGAAACAGGTCGCGCCGTTCGACGGTGACGGGCTTCAGGCCCTGCGTGTTGCGGGCGGCATGGTCGAGAGCGGCGAGCGGCTTCTCCTCGCCTTCGACGGCATGCACGCGGCCGATGCGCGCCAGACGCAGCGAGAAGGTGCCGCTGCCGGCGAAGAGATCGGCGATCCGCTTCGCCTTGCCGACATGGGCGGCGACCAGCTCGGCCATGGCGTCTTCCGCCGGTTTCGTCGCCTGGGTGAAGGCGCCCGGCGGCGGCGAGACCTGCACGCCGCTGAAATCGATCATCGGCTTCACCGGCTCGACCAGGATTTCGCCGTTCAGCGAGACGCGGGCGATGCCGCGAAGGGAAAGCACGGTTTCGATGGCGCTGCGGCGCTGCTGGTCGGAGAGCTTCTTGATGCCGTCGATGGCGAGATCGAGGCCGGACAGGGTTTCGAGCACGGAGATGCGGAAGGCCTCGGCATTGACGGCGACCGCCGCGCCCACCGCCCGGATCGCCGGCAGCCGCGCGATGATCCCGGCCGTGGCGATCGGACATTCCTCGATGGCGACGATATGATGGCTCTCGGCCTGATTGAAGCCGATCAGCATGCCCTTTTCGGTCTTGCGCGCGGCAAAGACGACGCGGCGGCGCTCGCCGGGATGGGCGGCGATGACCTCGTCCACTTCCGGCGTCAGCCCCTTGGAACGCAGCGCGTCGACCACGAGCTGACGCTTGAAGGCGCGGTAGGGCGCATCGGCATAGTGCTGGAGGCTGCAGCCGCCGCAGGTGCCGTTGGCGCCGTCGGGGCCGAAGTGCCGACAGTGCGGTTCCTGGCGCTCCGGCGAGGCCGATGCGATCGACATCAGCGTGCCCTGGTGCTTGATCCGTGCGATGGCGACGGTCTCGCCCGGCAGCGTGAAGGGCACATAGACCGGCCCGTCGGCGCCTTGCGCGATGCCGTCGCCCTGGGCGCCGAGCTTCTGGATGGTGACGGTTTCGGTGCTCATGGTTTGATCCCTGCGAGAAGAAATTCCTGATTGCCGTCGCCGCCGGTGATCGGCGAGGGGATGAGGCCGAGGCTCTGCCAGCCCATATCCTCAGTAAGCCAGCGCTCCAGCTCGGCGGCAACGGCGGGTGCGGAAGATGGGTCCTTCAGCAAGCCGGCCTTGCCGATCGCCTCGCGGCCGGCTTCGAATTGCGGCTTCACCAGCAGCGCCGCACGCGCCTGAGGTTCGGCAAGCATCAGCGCCGGGGCAAGTGCCAGCTTCAGCGAGATGAAGGAGACATCGGAGACGATGAAACTGACGGGTCCGCCGATATCGTCGGCGGTGAGATTGCGGGCATTCAGCCCCTCGATATTGGTCACGTGCGGATTACCGGCGATGCGCGGATGCATCTGCCCGTGGCCGACATCGATTGCGGTGACATGCGCTGCGCCCCGCTCCAGCAGGACTTCGGTGAAGCCGCCGGTGGAGGCGCCGACATCGAGACAGTGCTGACCCTTCGGGTCGAGCTGGAAATGATCGAGCGCGGCGACGAGCTTGAGTGCGGCGCGGGACACATAATCCTGGGCCGGATCGTCGATGGCGATGGCGGCATTTTCGGTGAACAGGGCGCCCGGCTTGGTCACCACCTTGCCGTCGACCGTTACCGTGCCGCGCTGAATGGCGTCGCGGGCCCGCGATCGGCTGGCGAAAAGCGCGAGAGTGACGAGAAGCTGGTCGAGGCGTTGCGGTTCGGACATCGGCTGTCCATGCCGGGCAATGGCCGAGGTTGCAAGCACTTTATGCCGGCCGCGCGGTTTCCGGCGCCTCAGGGGCAGGAAACTGCTTTGCAAAACGGTGATCTGCGTTCATCCCGCGCAAAATTAAATGATTTTAAAGTTGCAGCCTCTACTTATGCAGGGGATTGCGATTGTTCATTTTCAGGACCGTCGCCTGCCATGACGGCTTCGCGCTTTCGCGCACCAATCAATGCCTCTTCCTTGAAGTCTCGAACATTCGCGCCGCGCACCTCCCGGCGGCCCGTCGATGTTCGTAAGGACCAGCGCTCAGGAGGCGCTTGCCCATGTTTGCAAAGAATCTCTCCTTGAATGGCAAGCTTGCCATCACCTTTGCCGCCCTTATCGCCATTTTTGCCTGTGTTTCAGCACTCGTCTACGCCAAGGAAGAGGCGTCCGCCGCCGCCGCGATCGAGCGTGCCACGTCGCAGCAGCTCGTCAACCTGATCGATGATTCCCAGCAGGCCATGCTGGAACAGGCCGTCAACCTGCGCGGCTTCCTGCTGTTTCGAAGCGACAGTACCTATGGCGACATCTTCGCCAATCGTGACCGCATGCTGAAGAGCATGTCGGCGGCCAAGCTTGCCGCCGCGAACGAGCCGGCGCTTCTGCAGTCCATCGACAACATGCAGAAGGCCGCCGATCTCTATTTCCATCAGCTCGCCGAGCCGCAGGCCAAGGCGCGTAAGGAAACGGAGATGCCGATCGACCAGATCGTCAACATCGGCCGCAACGAAACCAAGGGTCAGCTTGACGGCTTCCGCGAGGCCGCCGGCAAGATCAAGGAAGCGGCCCGTGCCAAGGCCGGCGAGCTGACGGCGATCCAGGAAGGTGCCAACAGCGACCTGCGCCTGACGCTGATCATCGGCGGCCTCGTCGCCTCCGTTGCCGCCGCCGTGCTGGCCTGGCTGCTGTCGCGCACCATCGTCCACCCGATCGTCGGCATGACCGCCGCCATGGGCCGGCTTGCCGGTGGCGAGCATGCTATCGACGTTCCGGCCATCGGCCGCGGCGATGAAGTCGGCCGCATGGCCGATGCCGTTCTCGTCTTCAAGGATGCGGCGATCGAGAAGCTGCGCCTGTCCGGCGAGACCGAGCGCATGCGCGGCGATGCCGAGCGCCAGCGTCAGCTCAGCGACGAGCAGAAGGCGCGCGAAGACGGCGAAATCCGCTTTGCCATGGAGGCGCTGGCAAACGGTCTCGCCACTCTGGCCGCCGGCGATGTCGCCTCGCGTCTCGACCGCGCCTTTGCACCGCAGTTCGACAATGTCCGCGCCGATTTCAACAATGCCGTCGAGAAGCTGGAAGCCGCCCTGCAATCGGTCGGCACCAACGCCGCCGCCATCAATGCCGGCGCGACGGAAATCCGCTCGGCTGCCGACGATCTCGCCCGCCGCACCGAACAGCAGGCCGCTGCCGTCGAA
The DNA here is from genome assembly GCA_047606605.1 of Rhizobium sp. Lineage (GTDB taxonomy): Bacteria > Pseudomonadota > Alphaproteobacteria > Rhizobiales > Rhizobiaceae > Rhizobium. The sequence goes on along the minus strand of JASGEG010000440.1, from coordinate 16,711 downwards.
GAGACCGCCGCGGCCCTCGAAGAGGTGACGACGACGGTCCGCGATTCGGCCAAGCGCGCCGAGGATGTCGGCCATCTGGTCGAGCGCGCTCGTCAGGGTGCCGAGAAGTCCGGCGAGGTGGTGCGCAAGGCGGTCTCCGCCATGCAGCAGATCGAAAAGTCCTCCGGCGAGATCAGCAACATCATCAGCGTCATCGATGACATCGCCTTCCAGACCAACCTTCTCGCGCTGAACGCCGGCGTCGAGGCTGCCCGCGCCGGTGATGCCGGCAAGGGCTTCGCCGTCGTCGCCCAGGAAGTGCGCGAACTGGCGCAGCGCTCGGCCAATGCCGCCAAGGAGATCAAGGCGCTGATCACCACGTCGAGCGACCAGGTCAACACCGGCGTCTCTCTGGTCGGCGAGACCGGCAAGGCGCTGGAGCTGATCGTCTCGGAGGTGCAGGAGATCAACCGTCACGTCGGCGCGATCGTCACGGCGACCCGCGAACAATCGACCGGGCTGCAGGAGATCAACACCGCCGTCAACAACATGGACCAGGGCACGCAGCAGAATGCCGCCATGGTCGAGGAGCAGACGGCGGCAAGCCACGCGCTCGCCCGCGAGGCCGCATCTCTCAACGAACTCCTGCAGCAGTTCCGCCTGAGCGGCGGCCGGCCGGCGGAGGTCAGGCGTCCGGTGGCTGCATCGACGCAATCCAGGCCCGCGGTCTCTCCGGCACGCGCGCTTGGCCGCACGGTCGCCAAGGCTTTCGGCGGCAAGGCAACGGCGGCAGCTGCTGCTCAGGACGAGTGGGAAGAGTTCTGATCAAGCAACCCTCCCCTTGATGGGGAGGGGAATCGCATATGGGGTGGATGAGCACCGGAAGTTCCTTCTCCCCAAGGGGAGAAGGAGGGGCGCGGCAACGACCTCATCTCATGCGCTATTGTCCTGCCCCTCAAGGGGGAGGTAAATTTATACGGCTGCCCCAATGATCCGGCTGCGGCCGAGTGCCTTGAACACCGTCTGAATGATGCCGGCCCGGTCGAGGCCGGCCTTGGCGTTCATGACCTCGGGCTTGGCCTGTTCCATCCAGATGTCGGGCATGACCAGCGAGCGGATCTTCAGGCCGTTGTCGAGCAGGCCTTCGCTGGCGAGGAACTGCATGACCTGGCTGCCGAAACCGCCGACCGAGCCTTCCTCGATGGTGATCAGCACTTCGTGGTGGCTGGCGAGCTGGCGGATGAGGTCGTGGTCGAGCGGCTTGGCAAAGCGCGCGTCGGCAACCGTCGTCGGCAGGCCGGCGGCATCGAGATCCTCGGCGGCGGCGAGACTGTCGGCGAGGCGCGTGCCGAAGGACAGCAGCGCCACCTTCGAACCCTGCTTGACGATGCGGCCCTTGCCGATTTCGAGAATGTCGCCGCGTTCCGGCAGTTCGATGCCGACGCCTTCGCCACGCGGATAGCGGAAGGAGATCGGGCCGAGATCGTAGGCGGCGGCGGTGCGCACCATATGTTTCAGCTCCGCCTCGTCGGCCGCCGCCATCACGACGAAGCCGGGCAGGGTGGCGAGGAAGGCGGTGTCGAAGGAACCGGCATGCGTCGGTCCGTCGGCGCCGACGAAGCCGGCGCGATCGATCGGGAATCGCACCGGCAGGCCCTGGATCGCCACATCATGCACCACCTGGTCGTAGGCGCGCTGCAGGAAGGTCGAATAGAGCGCGGCGAAGGGCTTGAAACCCTCGGCGGCCAGGCCGGCGGCGAAGGTGACGGCATGCTGTTCGGCGATGCCGACATCGAAACAGCGCTTGGGGAAGACTTCCTGCAGCTTGTCGAGGCCGGTGCCGTTCGGCATGGCGGCGGTGATGCCGACGATCTTGTCGTCGAGGGCTGCTTCCTGCACGAGCGCGTCGGCGAAGACGCTGGTGTAGCTCGGCGCGTTCGGCTTCACCTTGGCCTGCGCGCCGGTGATGACGTCGAACTTGTTGACGCCGTGATATTTGTCCGCCGCCGCTTCGGCTGGGGCATAGCCCTTGCCCTTCTGCGTGACGACATGGATGAGCACCGGCCCTTGCGCATTGTCGCGGACATTGCGCAGCACAGGCAGCAGATGCTCGAAGGAATGGCCGTCGATCGGGCCGATGTGATAGAAGCCCATCTCCTCGAACATCGTGCCGCCGGTGACATAGCCGCGCGCATGCTCGACGGCGCGGGTGATGGCGCGGTCGACATTCTTGCCGAGATAGGCGGTCAGCTTCTTGCCGAAATCGCGGAAGCCCATATAGGTGCGGCCGGAAGCGAGGCGCGCCAGATAGGCGCTCATGGCGCCGGTCGGCGGGGCGATCGACATGTCGTTGTCGTTGAGGATGACGATCAGCCGGGCGTCGAGCGCGCCGGCATTGTTCAGCGCCTCATAGGCCATGCCCGCCGACATCGCGCCGTCGCCGATGACGGCAATCACCCGGCGGTCGGTCTTGTCGAGCTCGGCGGCGACCGCCATGCCGAGGCCGGCGGAGATCGACGTGGAGGAATGCGCGGCGCCGAAGGGATCATATTCGCTCTCGGCACGGCGGGTGAAGCCCGACAGCCCGTCTTCCTGGCGCAGCGTGCGGATGCGGTCGCGCCGGCCGGTCAGGATCTTGTGCGGATAGCACTGGTGCCCGACATCGAAGATCAGCCGGTCGTTCGGCGTGTTGAAGACGTTGTGGATGGCGATGGTGAGTTCGACGACGCCGAGGCCGGCGCCGAGATGTCCGCCCGTGCGCGAGACCGCATCGATCATCTCGTCGCGGACTTCGCGGGCGAGTTGCGGCAAGTCCCGGTCGTCCAGCTTGCGCAGGTCGGAAGGATAGTGGACCTGGTCCAGCAGGGGCGTCTCTGGCATTTGTGTCAAGGCTGAAGCCTCTTTCTTGCTATTCTTGGGCGGCAGCCCGCCTTTACGTCAAAACAGATTGCGGCAAAAGCCGACGAATTCAAGGAGTGCCCAAACAAGAAACATGTGGCACTGTCATGAATGCGTTAGCTCTCCGGCAAGGGAATGAACTCTTCTTCGTCCCCCGGCACGATGTCGAAACGGCCGGTGCGCCATTCTTCCTTGGCCTTTTCGATGCGCTCCTTGGAAGACGACACGAAATTCCACCAGATATAGCGCTTCGAATTCAGCGCCGCACCACCAAAAAGCATCAGATGACAGTCTTTTTCGGCGGCTTCCAGGGTAATGGCGTCGCCGGGGCGGAAGATCAGGAGTTGATCCCGCTCGAAACGGTCGCCGGCGACGATGAGCGAGCCGGAGAGGATATAGACCGCGCGTTCCTCATGGCCGGCGGCGAAGGGGAACTTGGTGCCGGGGCGGAGCTGGAGGTCGACGTAGAGCGTATCGGAAAAGACCTTCACGGGCGAGGTGACGCCCTCGAAGCTGCCGATCACCACCCGTCCGGTCGCGCCGCCGTCATTGATCAGGGGCAGGTCGCTCTTCTCCGTATGGGCAAAGGCTGGATCGATCTCCTCCTTGTCGTCGGGGAGCGCCAGCCAGGTCTGCAGGCCGGACATGGCAAGCGGATGGCCGCGCAGATTGTCCGGCGTGCGCTCGGAATGCACGATGCCGCGACCGGCCGTCATCAGGTTGATGTCGCCGGGGCGGATGACCTTTTCCGTGCCGAGGCTGTCCATATGGCGGATCTCGCCGTCGAAGAGATAGGTGACGGTGGAAAGCCCGATATGGGGATGCGGCCTGACATCCAGCGCCTCGCCGGGTCTGAGCACCGCCGGTCCCATCCGGTCGAAGAAGATGAACGGCCCCACCAGTCGCCGCCGGCTGCTCGGCAGCGCGCGGCGCACGGAAAAACCGCCGATATCGCTGGTACGCGGGATGATCAGGTGCTCGATGGCGTCACAGGCGAAGGCATCGCCGGGCTGCGGGTCTTTTCCGGGAAAGAAGGACATGGCGAGCACTCCGTTCGGTTGAAGCGCAACCTACCGGGAAAGCACGGGAAACTCAAATTTTCCCGCGCGCCGCCTCACTGACCGTCCAGCGGTTCCGTGCCCTGCGGCTTACCGGCGCGGTCGAGCCTGATCTTCTCGATGCGGTTTTCCGCCGCCGACAGCAGCGTCTCGCAATGCTTCTTCAGCGCTTCGCCGCGCTCGTAGATGGCGATGGATTCGTCCAGTGCCACGTCGCCGCGTTCCAGCCGCGCCACGATGCTTTCAAGCTCCGCCACGGCCTTTTCAAAGGAATAGCCGGACACATCCAATTTGGCGCTTTCGCTCATCGTCAACCCTTCATCATGCGCAGAATATGCATGCCCGCCGATTCGGCGAGCCCTTCCAGATCATAGCCGCCTTCGAGCAGGCTGACGACCCGGTTCTTGGCGCTGCGGTCGGCCGCCTCCAGAATGCGCCCCGTCGCCCAGTCGAAATCCTCGCCGGTGAGGTTCAGCTGCGCCAGCGGATCGCGGTGATGGGCATCGAAGCCGGCCGAGATGATGATGAGGTCGGGACGGAAATCATGAAGGGCGGGCAGGACGCGCGATTTGAACGCCTCGCGGAAATGGTCGCCGCCGGTATTGGGCGAAAGCGGCGCATTGACGATGGTGTTGTGCGCGCCGCGCTCGTCCTTCTTGCCGGTGCCCGGATAGAGCGGCATCTGGTGGGTGGAGCAGAAGAGCACGGACGGATCGTCCCAGAAGATATCCTGCGTGCCGTTGCCGTGATGCACGTCCCAATCGACGATAGCGACGCGCTCGGCGCCATGCGCCTTCTGCGCATGGCGGGCGGCGATGGCGGCGTTGTTGAAGAAACAGAAGCCCATGGCCTTGGTCTTCTCGGCATGGTGGCCGGGCGGGCGGGCCGCGACGAAGACATTGTCGGCGGCCCCGGAAAAGACGTCGTCCACCGCCGCCGTCGCGGCACCGACACCGTGCAGGATCGCCTGCAGCGTCTTGGGGCTGGCATAGGTATCGGCTTCGAGCTGATTGATCTCGCCATCGTCGCCGCGGTCCGGCATCGAGCGTAGGACGAAATCCAGATGCTCTTCGGGATGGGCGAGCAGCACCACGTCCTCATGGGCGGCCGGTGCCTTGCGCCTGTCCAGCCGCTCGAAGTTCGGGTGTTCCAGGGCGATGTTCAGCGACCGCAGCCGGTCCGGCCGCTCCGGATGGCCCGGCGGGACGATGTGCTCGAGAAAGATCGGGTGTTCGTAAAGACGTGTGCTCATGCAGCCCATCTATAGAGGAGATATGACGCCAGTTACAGCACATGGGCGCTATCACCACAATGTCAACAAATCATCGTAACGAGGCGAGGGGACGCGCCCGTTTACTTCTGAGGGCGCGGTGTTAAGCTTTCATGGGCGCTGGCGGCGCTGGCCGAGGTTTTACATCATGACGACGACTGTAGAGCGATCCGATGTCATCGAGATGCGGGTGCCGCCTCGCGATGTCGACAGGCATGGACAGATGTTCATCGCCGCCTATATCGCGCAGGCCGAAACGGCATTGTCAAATTTCTGGCGCACCCGGCCGCTGGTGAAGGACGAGCCGGCCTATCTCGCCACCAAGGCATCTTGCGCGCTGCACCGGGCACTGCGTTACGACGATCTCGCCCGCTTCTCGGTCAGCGTCAACAAGATCGGCGGCAAATCCGTCGGTTTCGCCGTCACCGTCGAAATCGAGGAGGAGTTGGCCGCCGAAGTCGAGATACTCTGGCTGGCGGTGCGCGGCCAGGAACACGAGCCGGTGGCATTGCCCGACGACACCCGCGACTGGCTCTACAAATACCTGGTTTGAAGGTCAGCTGCGCTGCGGCAGCAGCGGATAGCCGGCCATGACGGCGCGGCCGACGAGAGCGGCGACGACCGCCTTGATGAGATCGCCGGGGATGAAGGACAGCGAGCCGATGAAGGCCTTGCTGAAACCGATGCCGACGACGAGCGCCAGCCAGGCGATGCCGAAGGCATAGAGCACCACGACGCCGCCGGCGACGGATGCGATGAAAAAGCCGACGGCCTGATTGACCGCCGTCTGCTCCGGCTTCACCAGCCGCTCGGAGAGATAGCCGGCGACATAGGCGGCAAAGATCCAGCCGATGATGAAGCCGGCCGTCGGACCGGCGAAAACCGAAAGTCCGCCATGGCCGCCGGCGAGAACCGGCAGGCTGATCGCAATCAGCACAATGAGGATCAGGACGGCGATGGCGCCGCGCTTGGCGCCGAGGACGACACCGGCCAGCATCACGCCGAGCGATTGCGCCGTGATGGGTACGGGAATGAAGCCGAGCGAGATGGGCGGCAGCAGGCCGAGCGCCACGATGATGGCGGCAAACAATGCGGAAAGGACGAGGTCGCGGGTCGTCATGGCGGGCTCCATTCAAAACGATCCCTGTTCAATGCCGCCGAATACCGCGTGCGTCAATCGCAGCGGCGATATTGTCGGCATCGCGCAGGGTCAGGATGATCAGCGGCACCAGCGTCGTGGCGATGCGGGTCTTGATGCCGCGCGCCTCGTGCGCCTCGCGGATGGCGCGATAGCGGTCGAGGATCTCCGGCACGAAGCGCACGACGAGGCCGACCGCGAGACCGATATCGGCGGCCTTCAGCAGTCCCAGCCGCTCCAGCGGCGCGGCAAGGGCGGTGATCTCGTCGATGAAGGCGGCCATCGATGTGGTTGCCGTGACCGCCCCGGCGAAAAGCACCAGTGCGACGAGCCGCAGAATGGCGGCGACGGCGGCGTGGAAGGGATTGAAGATCAGGCTGAAGATCGCCACCACGGCCATGGAAAGCAGGATCGGCCGCAGCCGCCGCAGCGCTTCGCCGGCCGGCAGGCCGCAGCGGAAATAGAGAAGGGCGCCGATCGCAACCGCTGCGGCGAGCAGGGGGATCGAGCTGATCAGGAACAGGACGATGCCGAGCGCTGCCAGCGCGCCGAGCTTCAGCCGCGGCGTCAGCCGGTGCATCCAGGTATCGGCGTCGACATGCAGCGTCTGCATCAGGCCGCCAGCTCCCTGTATCGGGCGATCGCCTCGGCCGGTGGCGCATCGGCGGCAAGCCGGCCCTGATGGAACAGCAGCACGCGGTCGAAATCCTCGATCAGCGGCAGGTCGTGGCTGATGACGATGACGTTTTCCGGCAGGCCGGCAATGGTTTTCTGCACCAGCGCCCGGTTCTTGAGATCGAGCTGGTTGGTCGGCTCGTCGAGGATGAGCAGGTCCGGCCCGGTGACCAGCACGGAGCAGAGGGCTGCCAGCTGCAATTCTCCGCCCGAAAGTTCATGCGCCCGCCGATCCGCCAGGTGGCGCACGCCGAAGCGGTCGAGAATGCCGTCGACCGCCGTGTCGATCTCGGCCTTGCCGAGCCCGCGCGCCTTGAGGCCGAAGGCGATGTCGTCGCGCACGATGGGCAGGATGATCTGGTTCTGCGGCGACTGGAAGATGTAGCCGACCTTGCCGAGCACGGATTTTGCGTCATCGACCGTATCCAGCCCCTCGACGGTGACACGGCCGCTCGTGGGCTTGGCGAGCCCGTTGATCAGCCGGGCGAACGTCGTCTTGCCGGAGCCGTTGAGCCCGATCACGCCGATCCGCTGCTCGCCGAGCGTCAGGCTGAGCGGGAAAAGCGCGGTGCGCGCGCCGAAATCGACGCCGGCATTGTCGAAGCGGATATCCAAGCGGCTCGCCCTGTTGCGTGATGCTATCGCGGTCCTATAGCCGATTGCCGCGAATTATCAAATCGGCACCGGTTGGAAAGCATGGGAATTTATGCCTATGATCCCGCCATGACGAATCTGCTGTCGAATCGGGATGCCCGCCGCGTTTTCCTTGCCAAGCAGGGGCTCGCCAATCCGCCGAACCGCGCCTTGACCAAGGCGGGGCTGCTGCAACTCATCCATGATATCGGCTTCGTGCAGGTGGACAGCATTTCCACGGTCGAACGCGCCCATCACCAGATCCTGTTCTCGCGCAACCAGACCTATCGGCGCGAGCATCTGACCGAGTTGCTCGAAAAGGACGGCGCGCTGTTCGAGAACTGGACTCATGATGCCTCCATCCTGCCGAGCGCGTTTTTCGTCTATTGGAAGCACCGCTTCCGTCGCGAGGACGAGGCGATCATCGCACGCTGGCGCAAATGGCGCGGGGAGGGGTTCGAGGCCGCCTTCGACGAGACCTACGAACGCGTGCTGAAGAACGGCGCCATCACCGCCCGCGAGGTCAAGGCGGAGGACCATGTCTCCGGCGGCTGGTGGAACTGGCATCCGAACAAGACGGCGCTCGAATATTTCTGGCGCACCGGCAAATTCGCCATTGCCGGCCGCACCAATTTCCAGAAGGTCTACGATCTCGTCGAGCGCGTGCTGCCGAGCCATTTCCATGAGCCGGAAGTGGAGCATGACGAATTCGTCGACTGGGCCTGCCGCAGCGCGCTGCAGCGGCTCGGCTTTGCCACTTCGGGCGAAATCGCCGCCTTCTGGGCTCTGGTGACGCCGCTGGAGGCCAAGAGCTGGGTGGAGACGCATCGCGACGAACTGACCGATGTGCTGATCGAACCCGCCGCCGGCGGCAAGTCGCGCCCCTCCTTCGCCTTTCTTGATTTCCATGAGACGCTGGACGACCACGCGGAAGCGCCGGCCCGCATTCGCGTCCTCAGCCCGTTCGATCCGACCTTGCGCGACCGCAACCGCACCGAACGCCTGTTCGGCTTCTTCTACCGTATCGAGATTTTCGTGCCCGAGCCGAAGCGCGAATACGGCTATTATGTCTTTCCGCTGCTGGAGGGAGACCGTCTGATCGGACGGATCGACATGAAGGCCGACCGCAAGGCTGGCACCCTTGATGTCAAGCGTCTCTGGCTGGAGCCCGGCGTCAAGGCATCGGCAGGCAGGCTGGAGAAGCTGGAAGCGGAACTGGAACGCGTCGCGCGCTTTGCCGGGGTCGAGAAGGTGGTGTTTCTTGAGGGCTGGCGAAATTAATTCCTTCTCCCCAGCGGAGAGAAGGTGGACGCGAGAGATTGAGTGAAACGAAATCGCGAGGGGCCGGATGAGGGGGCCGCAGAGCGTTAGCGGAGCGGGCCTTGAGCGGTTAGCGAAAGGCAAATCTTCCGATGCCGCACCACCCCCTCATCCGACCCTTCGGGCCACCTTCTCCCCCGAGGGGAGAAGGCAGACTTCAGCAAATCTCCGTCGCGGCGATCTTGATGCCGAAACCTTCCAGGCCGACATAGTGGCGTTCGCGGCTGGTGAGCAGCTTGATCGAGCTGACGCCGAGGTCCTTGAGGATCTGGGCGCCGAGGCCGATTTCCAGCCATTCGCTGTCGCGTGCCTGCGCCTCGGCATGGCTTTCGCGCTCGGCCTGGCGTGTCTTGCGGCCATTGTCGAAATGGCCGACGCCGACGGAGCCTTCGCGCAGATAGACGATGATCCCGCGGCCTTCCTCGGCGATCTTCTTCATGTAGAAATCGACCGGGCGGCGCTTGCCGAACAGGTCCTCGGCGACGTTTTCCGGATGCAGGCGCACCGGAATGTCGATACCGTCGCGGATGTCGCCGAAGACGACGGCGAGATGTTGCATCGGGTCCCAGGGCAGCGAATAGGTATGCGCCCGCGCCTTGCCGAACGGTGTCTCGATATCGAAGCTGGCCCCGAGTTCGGTGAGGGTTTCCTTGCGCTGGCGATAGGCGATGAGGTCGGCGACCGAAACGAGTTTCAGGCCGTGCTGCGTGGCGAAATCAACCACCTGCTGGCCGCGTGTCACTGTGCCGTTGTCATTGACAAGCTCGCAGATGACGCCGATCGGCGGCAGGCCGGCGAGCTTGCAGAGATCGACTGCGGCTTCCGTATGGCCTGAACGCATCAGAACGCCGCCCTCGCGCGCCACCAGCGGGAAGATATGGCCGGGCCGGACGAAGTCGCTCGGGCCGACATTCGGATTGGCAAGATTGCGCACCGTCAGCGTGCGGTCGTCGGCGGAAATGCCCGTCGTCGTGCCGTGCTTGAAGTCGACCGAGACGGTGAAGGCGGTGGTATGGGCTGAATCGTTTTCGGCGACCATGGCGTTGAGGTTCAGGCGCTTGGCCTCCTCGCGCGGCATCGGCGTGCAGACGATGCCCGACGTATGGCGAACGATGAAGGCCATCTTCTCGGGGGTGCAGTGCACGGCGGCGACGATCAGGTCGCCTTCGTTTTCGCGGTCGTTGTCGTCCATGACGACGACGATCTCGCCCGCTTCGAAAGCCCTGATGGCATCGACTACGCGCTTCTGGTCGTAAGGCATCTCGAAATCCCTATCTCTGCCGGCCCGTCTGGCCGCGATCTCTCAGATAATGGTCGGCGATGGCGCAGGCAACCATGGCCTCGCCGATCGGCACGGCGCGGATGCCGACGCAGGGGTCGTGCCGGCCCTTGGTGCGCACATCGACATTGTTGCCGTCGGCATCGATCGACTGACGTTCGGTCAGGATCGAAGACGTCGGCTTGATGGCGAAGCGGGCGATGACGGGTTCGCCCGTGGAAATGCCGCCCAGGATGCCGCCGGCATGGTTGGACAGGAAAATCCGCCTGCCGTCATTGCCCATGCGCATCTCGTCGGCATTCTCCTCGCCGGTCAGTTCGGCGGATGCGAAGCCCTCGCCGATCTCGACGCCCTTGACGGCGTTGATCGACATCAGCAGCGAGGCGATGTCCTGGTCGAGCTTGGCATAGATCGGGGCACCGAGACCGGCGGGCACGCCCTCCGCCACCACTTCCACCACGGCGCCGACCGAGGAGCCGGCCTTGCGGATGCCGTCCAGATACTCCTCCCAAACGGGGACGATCGCCGGATCGGGCGCGAAGAACGGGTTCTGGTCGACCTGCGCCCAGTCCCAGTTGGCGCGGTTGATCTTGTGCTTGCCGATCTGCACCAGCGCGCCGCGCACGGTGACGCCGGGCACGACGAGCCGGGCGATGCCGCCGGCTGCGACGCGGGCCGCCGTCTCGCGGGCCGAGGAACGGCCACCGCCGCGATAGTCGCGGATGCCGTATTTGACGTCATAGGTATAGTCGGCGTGGCCGGGGCGATAGCGCCGCGCGATCTCGCCATAATCCTTGGAGCGCTGGTCGGTATTTTCGATCAGCATCGAGATCGGCGTGCCGGTCGAGATCATCGTCTCGCCGTCCTCGTCCAGCATGACGCCGGAGAGCACCTTGACCAGATCGTCCTCGCGCCGCTGCGTGACGAAGCGCGACTGGCCGGGCTTGCGCTTGTCGAGCCATGCCTGAATGTCCGCAAGCTTGAAACGGAGGCCCGGAGGGCAGCCGTCGACGACGCAGCCGAGCGCCGGCCCGTGGCTTTCGCCCCAGGTGGTGACGCGGAAGAGGTGACCGAACGTATTATGCGACATGGGAACAACCGGAATTGCGGCGGCCCGGCTTCGGGCCGCGTCTTGTCTCTTGGAATTGCGGCACACTCATAGGCCAAAAAGCCGCCGACGCAAATCCTTCTTTCCGCGAAACGGCCCCGGGGGGCGCACCAAATGGAAGTCCGCCAGGCATCCGATATGGTAAACGAAGATTAATCCACGCTGTGGATTGTGAAAATACATTTATGATTTGGGCGACACGCGCCATTGTTGCGGGCAACTTCCGCCATATTCAACGTGTTATCTCTCTTCATCAAGATCATGCTTAGAGGGTATTCCGATGCGCTTTTTTGTTGCGACGCTTCTGGCTACGGCAAGCCTTCTTGCCCCGGTTGCCGGCTTTGCCGAAAGCGCCGATGTCGAAGCGACGATCCAGAAGGTCGATGCGAAGAATTCCAGCATCACGCTGGATGACGGCAAGAGCTATCAGGCACCGCAGGACTTCGATTTCACCGGCTTGAAGGCCGGCGTGAAGGTCGTGGTTTTTTACACGGAAGTCGACGGCAAGCGCGTCATCAACGATCTCGATATCGTCCAGTAAGAGCCGGAAGCGGGGTTGGCGGCTGGAGCGGTTTCGTGTTTCACGGAATCATTGAAACGCTCTATCTTATTGTTTTCACGCAATTCCGGACGGAAAACCGCTTCGTCCTTTTCCTGGAATTGCTCTATTACATCCAGCCAATGATCTTGAGTTCGGGATCGATCTTCAGAATACGATCCTGCGGTATCTCCGCCTCGGAAGCATCCTCCTTCGAAATATCCCCGATCAGCCGGAACAGCGAGCGGATGACGCCGCCATGGGTGACGCAGACTGTGGGACGGTCGACCGAGGTCAGCCAGGAGCCGACGCGCCAGGAGAGGATTTCATAGCTTTCGGCATCCTCGCCGGGCGGAATGAAATCCCATTTGGCGGCCTTGCGTTCGGCGAGGCGTTCGCTCTCCGTCGCCTTCAATTCCTTGAGGGTAAAACCTTCCCAGGCGCCGAAGGAGACTTCGACCAGCCGTTCGTCGGTTCGGTAGTCCTTCGGTGGCAGGCCCATGGCCTCGCGCGCGATCTCCATGGTTTCGCGCGTGCGCCGGAGTGGGCTTGCGACGAAATCGAAGGGCTGGTTCTCGAAGGCGAGGATTTCGGCAAGATCAACGCCGTTCTGCCGCGCTTGCGCGCGGCCGATAGCGTTCAGATCGATATCCTTCTGTCCCTGCAGCCGGCGCTCGGCATTCCAGTCCGTCTGACCGTGGCGTATCACGTAGATGATGGGCGGCACGGTCGAGACTTCCTGTTGTTCAGTCCTTGAGAACCGACATGTCGGGCGCATCCACGGCCTTCATGCCGACGGTGTGGTAACCGGAATCGACGTGATGGACTTCGCCGGTGACGGCGGTGGAGAGATCGGAGAGCAGGTACAGCGCGGAATTGCCGACCTCGTCGATCGTAACGCCACGCTTCAGCGGCGCGTTGTATTCGTTCCACTTGAGGATATAGCGGAAATCGCCGATGCCGGATGCGGCCAGCGTCTTGATCGGGCCTGCCGAGATCGCGTTGACGCGAATGCCGCGGCCGCCGAGGTCGACGGCGAGGTAGCGCACGCTGGCTTCGAGCGCGGCCTTGGCGACGCCCATGACGTTGTAATGCGGCATGACCTTTTCCGCACCGTAATAGGTGAGGGTGATCAGCGAGCCGCCGTCATTCATGATTCGCTCGGCGCGCTGGGCGACGGCGGTGAAGGAATAGACGGAGATGTCCATCGTCTTCGCGAAGTTGTCGCGGCTGGTATCGACATAGCGGCCGGTCAGCTCGTCCTTGTCGGAGAAGGCGATGGCGTGCACGACGAAATCGATCTTGCCCCACTTGGTTTCGAGCGTGTCGATGACGGCGTCGATCGTCGCGGGTTCCGTGACGTCGCAATGGCCGGCCATGAAGGCGCCGAGTTCCTGGGCGAGCGGTTCGACGCGCTTCTTCAAAGCGTCGCCCTGCCACGTCAATGCGATTTCGGCACCGGCGTCCGAACAGGCCTTGGCAATGCCCCACGCTATGGAACGGTTGTTTGCAACGCCGAGGATGACGCCGCGCTTGCCTGCCATGAGGCCAGTGGCTTGAGCCATATTATGCTCCCTTGAACTTTCGATGAACCTGCCTATGGCATAGGCCGATCCCCGGTTCAAGCATCGGAAAGATCATCAACTGTTAGGGATCGTAACAAAGGGTGCGCTTGTCACTGAAATTTCACAGAAAAAGACCTTCCCGCATGCTGCGCATCAAATCGGTGACCTTATCGTCCGGTTTTTCCCACAGCATCAGGCGCAGTTCCACCAGGAGATCGCCTTTTCCACCTTGTCCGTCCGGCAGGCCCTCGCCGGAGATTCGGACGACCTGATCCGAGCCCGACCAGGCGGGCACCGTCAGGCGGACCGGACCGTTCAATCCCTCCACCTCCGCTTCATAACCGAGCACCGCGTTTTCGATGGTGACCGGAAGCGTGGTGCGGACGTCGAGGCCGTCGAGCGTGAAGCGGCTGTCGGTCGACAGATGAACCGTGATCGCCACGTCGCCGCGCAGCATGCCCGGCAGTTTCAGCCCCTGGCCCTTGAGATGCAGCACCTGGCCGTTGCCGATATCCGTCGTCGCCTGGAAGCGCGTCTCCCGCCCGTCGGCCAGGGGGACGCTGATCCAGCGTCCCTTCAGCATGTCGTCGAGGGTGATGGTCGCCTCGGCGGCGATTTCCGGGGTTTTCTCCGGCGGCTTGTCCTGGGCGGCGCCGGTGATGCGACGCACCAGCGAGCCGAATATGCCGAAGGGAGAGCGCGAGGTGACGGAGCCGGTTCCCGTCGCGAGCTGCTCCTCGTCGGCAAAGGTCTCCTCCGCGGTGGCGCCGCTCGACGTTTGCTGCTTGTCCGCCGCTGCGCTTGCGGTGTCAGCCGCGGTCTGGCCGGGCTTGGCATTCTTGACCCCGAAGATGCGCTCGATCACCTCTTCCGGCGTCTCGCCGGAGCCGGCGGCCTGCTGCGGATTGGCGGCAGCGGCCTTCTGGGCATTGGCGCGGGCAAGCTCTTCCATGATTTTTTCGGCGTTGGCGCGTGCCGCCTTGGCGCGATCGGCGGCCTCGCGGGCCGCCTGGCGCTGCTGCATGATGGTCTGCGCCTCGGCCATGCGCGCCACCTGATCGTAACGGCTGCGCTTTTGCGGGTCCTTCAATGTTTCATACGCCCGGCCGATTTCGGCGAATCGTTCCGTCGCCGAGGGGTCGCCGGCATTGTGATCGGGATGGACGGCCTTGGCCAGGTTGCGCCAGGCCGCCTTGATCTCGTCCGTCCCCGCATCCTTCTTTACGCCAAGCACCTTGTACGGATCGCGCATCGTCTCAATCACCGAATTTGAAGGACGTCCCGCCTCGTTGGAGCGCCCGAACAGAAATAAGCGCATGTCGCCTTGCTCCTTCGTTCCCCGAAACCAAGGAGAGGCGGGCATGTGCTGCGATCCTGCGGGGGGAGTTGCTAATCAGTTGTTACGCCGGACAGACACGGTCGGTCCGATTTGCCGTGATGGTTAGCCGATTGCTAAGCTTTACGGGCAGGGGTCTTCGGCGACGCCATGCGGCAGCGCCCCTTGCTTCAGGGGACTTTCGGAAAAGAGGACGGATCGGAGGGTGATCAGCCGGCCTGCTGGAAGCTCAGCAACTGCCATTCGCCCTGGCCGATGAGGCAGGTCTTGCCGAAGAAATTGGCTATCCCCTCATAGGAATGACGGGTGGTGCGGAATTGCCGGCAGATCTGGCCGGACGCGTTGCTCTCGACGATCGTGTCGATAATGCCGGCGCTGCCCGTGGAGGCATTGGCCCAAGGCACGGGCTGGCTGCCGAGCTTGTGGAGGTCGGCCGAGGTCACGGCGTTGCGCACGGTGGTCTCGTCGGAAACGCTGTCCGCGGTCACGGGGGCCGTCGGCACCGTGCCTGTGGAAACGCTTCGGTCCACTTTCGCCGAGCTCAGAATGTCCATGCCGCCGCCGACGCAGCCGCCAAGGGAGAAAAGGGAGAGAATGGCAACCGCCATCGCCGCGCCTTTTACAAGCTTGCGCTTTGTATGAACCGTCGACTTTGCTATGACTTCCACCCGAGTATCTTGGCCAGCGTCAGGGACTGGCGATTTTTAGGAATTGCGGAGTATTTTAGCTAATATGTCGGAAAACGAGTTAACAAGCGGTGACTTCACCGAGCGGAATGAACCCTTCGCGCTTTTCGCAGCCTGGCTGCGCGATGCTGAAGCGTCTGAGCCGAATGATCCGAATGCGGTTGCCTTGGCAACGGTCGATGAAGAGGGGCTGCCAAATGTCCGCATGGTCCTTCTGAAGGGTTTCGATATTCAGGGATTCGTATTCTATACAAATTTCGAGAGCCAGAAAGGCCAAGAAATTCTTTCCCAGAAGAAAGCTGCCATGTGCTTCCACTGGAAGTCGCTGCGCCGGCAGGTGCGGCTGCGCGGCCTGGTTGAAGTGGTGAGCGACGCGGAAGCCGACGAATATTTCAAGACGAGGCCGCGCGGCAGCCGGATCGGCGCCTGGGCATCGAAACAGTCGCGCCCGCTCGAGGGCCGCTTCGCGCTGGAGAAGGCGGTAGCCGAATATACAGCGCGTTACGCCATCGGCGACATTCCGCGCCCGTCCCATTGGTCCGGTTTCCGCATCCGGCCGCTGTCGATCGAATTCTGGCACGACCGCCAGTTCCGGCTGCACGACCGCATCGAATTTCGCCGCGAGACACCAGAGGGCGCCTGGGAGAAGGTGCGCATGTATCCGTGACCGCCTCTTCTTCTATAGGGAGAAGGGGTTGAGGCGCATGGGAATGCCGGAGGCGAGCGCCGAGACATAGCGCGCCTTTTGATAATGACCGTTCAGCGAAAGCCGCGGCAGGAGCGTGAGGGGATCGCCGCCTGTCGCAGCGATCGTTCCGGGCCGGGTCGTCACGCCGATTGAAAAGCCGAGCTCGCCAGCAAGCCGGGCCTCACGGCGGGAAACCGCCTCGATTGTGCCGTAGGGATAGGCGATTGCGGCCGGCCGCTTGCCGGTGATGTCGGCGACATAATCCGCCGATAGCGCCATCTCCGCCGCGGCTTCCGCCTCCGGCAGCCGGGCAAGCGCGCGGTGGCTGACCGTATGGGCGCCGAGCGAGGCCAGCGGATGGGCGGCCAACTCTTTTAACTCTTGCCGGTCCATGATAGCCGCCCGTACCAGATCGAGCGGCTCCAGGCCGTTGGCGCGCGCCAGATCGACGATCCGGCCGACAGCGCCGGTCTCGTCGCGGCCGTGGACATAGGCGGCGAACCGGGCAAAAGCGTCATGCCGCTGGCCCATCCTCCCAAG
>JASGEG010000439.1:0-7536 GCA_047606605.1 Rhizobium sp. | reverse complement strand
GATGGGGTCAGAACAAGAGCTGTTCCCGCTGACGCACGGCCTTTATCAACCAAAGACAGTGAGATCCTTGTAAGTGAGCGTCTTCCATGAGATTCGTCGATCGATCCCGATGGAGATCATGGTGTCCGAAACGCTGTTTGCGACGCTTTCCAATATTCGAACAGTGGACGACGTGATCGCTGCGCTCCGAGACGAGGAACTTATGCCGTCGCTTGCTGGAAGGCATGGTATGGCGAGATGGCAGAATTTGCCCTGCCTGCGGTTACAAGCGTTCGACCGCGACAGCTGAGCGCTGACACCATTCTGCGAATTGCACGGACACGCCCCTCTGAGAATTGCGAGGTACCGCGTATCCTGGGCGTCGACGATTGGGCCTGGCGCCGAGGACAACGCTATGGAACGATCCTGGTCGATCTCGAAACGAACAACGTCGTTGATCTGTTGCCTGATCGCGAGAAGGACACGCTCTCGCAATGGCTCACGAACCATCCCGGCGTTGAAGTCATCGCTCGCGACAGGGCCGGCGCTTATGCGCGTGGCGCTCGTGAGGGAGCGGAAAGCGCAGCAGCATGTCGCCCGCTTCCTACCGGACGGCTTGAGCGGGATGGTGCGTGCGTTGCCCGCACTCGCGCAACAAGAGGCACTCTTCGTGGGTGAATCGCTCCCTGCGCGGGTGCGAATCCGAGACCTTCCCAAGAGTAAACTACCGCGATCGGCAAACGTCAGCTTCGTCAACGGCTGGGCTCTTGAACGGCTTGTGCTGCAGGAGATTGCCGCTATCAGTCGTCGCATGGATTCCTAGCCCGCGGCTCAGCCGGCCGAGAACCCAGCTTAAGCTCCTCGGTAATCTACGCTAGGGAATCAGGCCCGAGAGGCGTTGCCGCCTGGCCCGCCGCTGGAATTCGCGCTTCATTCGAGCTAGATATGTGGCTCACCCCTTGTGGGGACACCCTGAAACGGACGGTGGAATGTGGCATGCTGGACGTGCAGCAAAGACAAAATCTGAGCGGTGCGGCAAGCCGGCTTCTCAACTATATTGAACGACACCCCAATGCGGTGCTGGTCAGTTCCGCGCTTGACCTCGCTGCAAAGATCGACGCCTCCGATGCCACCGTTATTCGATCTATCCAGGCGCTGGGGTTTGATGGCCTCCCTCACCTGAAGACCGTAATCGCAGAGAAGCTCGACGAGGGCACCCGTACACCGGTGGAAAAGGTCGGGGTAACTGTGAGTGAATTAACGCAGGATGGGATCCGACCAGCCCTTCAGCTGGTTTTAGAAGCCTACGCCAGGACGCTCGACAGACTTTCGCGTCCGACACTGGCCGACGAGTTCGAAGCTGCGGCACGGCTGCTGAACGATGCCGGACGCATAGGGCTTTTTGGCGGTGGGCCGCTATCCCGACTGGCACAGCAAACCGCAACGCATCTCGGGCGCATAGGTCGGAGGAGTTTTGTAATGGAAGGGACGGGCCACGCCTTTGCGGACGCCCTTCTCGGCCTTCAGCAGGGCGATACGGTGATCCTCCTCGCCTATGGCAAGGTTCACAAGGAAAGCCTGCTGATCAAGGAAGAACTTCAGCGCATTGGCGGCAAGCTCGTCGTTATCACGGATAACCCTTCCGGTCGTCTGTCCAGAGGTGCACAAGCGGTTCTCGAGGCACCCCGTACCGAAGTGGGCAATATGACCTTCTACGGCACGATCCTGCTGGCCCTTGAGACCCTGGTTCTGTCTTTGACCCAGCTTGGCCCGGAACAGGCCATGGAGACCGCGCGTCGCCTTCGGGATTTCCGCGAAGAACTTGATCGTCGCGATTAAACGCTACCCAAGTTCTGCGCGTCGTGAGCACTACGTCAGGCCGAGAAAATTGCAAGAAGATTCCGGAGCGAACTGTGACGGCAGACATCAAACGCCGCATTTCAGGGCAAATTAAACTTGACCACAATTATCATGAATGGTAACAGACACTACGCTGCGTAGTGGCTAGGCACGCGACGCCATTCACTGGCTGCGACGTACCGCGGAGGCTGATGGCTTGGGTCGAGCACTGTCGCTGTGTCCAATTCAACGCCAGGAGCCCGATCCATGATATCCAGAAGAACCGTTCTGACTGCCTCCTTGGCCCTCGGAATTACAGCAGCAGCCTCATGGGACCACGCCGCATGGGCGCAGGATGAACGGATCCTTCAGATCGTTTCCCCGCGTGAGATCACCAGTCTCGATCTGGGTGATACAAGCTACCATTTTCGGCGCCTGCGTGTCGCGGAAACGCTGGTGACGATCGACCCGGAAGGCAAGCTCGTCCCGGAACTGGCCGAAAGCTGGTCGGTCAGCGATGACGGTCTCGCCTGGACTTTCGTTATTCGCAAGGGTGTGCGGTTCCATGACGGGTCGGAGCTGACCCCTGAACTGGTTCGCAACGCAATCGAACTCATGCGCAAGGCCAATACCAACTCCGAAATGGTGTCGAAGCTGCCGATCTCAGGCGTACGTGTCGACGGTCAATCCGTAGTGGTCACCCTTACGCGGCCGAACAGTCTCGTAGCCGACTTTTTCACCGACGGCCCCGCCATCATTCTGGCGCCATCCTCGTTCGCTGCCGACGGCACGGTCAAGCAGATCATTGGCACCGGCCCCTATCGGATCACCAAAATCGAAAGCAAGACCTCGGTCGATCTTGAGGCGTTTCCGGATTATTGGGGCGAGCAGCCTCACATCGCGAAGGTGCATTTCACCGGCGCCACGTCCCCCGACACGATTGCCAACATGGCGGAGGCCGGACAGACCGATCTCGTCCTCGGCCTGCCACAGGTCCTGCGCGATCGTGTGGAGGCAACCGGTGGGGTCAGCGTGAAGCAGGCTCAGACTGCGCGCATCAACGGCGTCTTCGTCAATGCCGAGGATGTGCGGTTCGACAGCCCTGCCGAGCGTCGTGCGATCTCCCTGGCTCTTGATCGAAAGGGTATCGCAACGGCTCTGTTCAACAATCCAAGGGCCGCCGCCAACCAGCTCTTTTCTTCCGCGTTCCGGGACTGGTACGATCCCAATCTTCCGTCGATCGAACGTAATGTCGAAGAGGCGAAGCGGCTTCTCGCCGAGGCCGGCTGGGTCGCGGGCTCCGACGGAATCCTCGAACAGAATGGAACCCGGTTCTCGTTCACGATGATCGTCGGCAAGCAGCCTGAGGTGTCTTCCCTGGCTGAAGCGATCCAGGCGCAGCTCGCCGATGCCGGCATTGAGGTCAAGCTGGAAAACGGCAATCAGGGACAGGTCATGGAGACGATAGCAAATGGCAGCTTCGTCTTCGGCCTGACGCGACGAAACTACGGCGCGGTGCCGGATCCCGTCGCCACTCTCGTGCTGGACTATGCCGAGGAAAACGCCGCCTCGTCCGTCTGGAGCGGCGTCAACTATCACAATCCGGAAATGGAAAGCGCTCTCAACACTTATCTTTCCGCCCGGACAAAGGATCAGGTCGCGGCAGCTCGAGACAAGCTCAGGACGCTCGTCAACGGCAACCTGCCGGTCATCCCTGTGGTCTGGTACGACTACAACGTTTCGATTTCCGACCGGGTCGATGCCAACAGTGTGCCGGTTGACGCTCTTGAGGTGAGCTTCTGGATCGATCGCGTCAAATGGGCTGAGTAGGACCGTTGTCCGTTCGTCGCATAATCGGTGCGATCCTGGGCCACGTTTTGGCGGCAATAGCGGTGGCCGTCACGGTCGCCACCCTCGCTTTTATCGCCGTGCAAACAGCCCCCGGCGATGTGGCCTTCCGCATCGCCGAGGCCCGCTTCGGTGAGAATTTCAGCTTCGGGTCGGTAGAACAGGCTCGCGAGGCGACAGGGCTCGACCAGCCGATCACGATTCAGTATGCGCATTGGGTTGGATCCGCACTGACTGGCCAATTGGGCCGCTCGATGATCAGCGGTCGGCAGGTCGCCGCTGAAGTCTGGCGCAGTTTCGAGACGACACTCAGCATAGCGGTGGCCGGTGTCAGTCTGGCGCTTGCTCTCAGCCTTGCTATAGGCTTTGCAGCCGGCATGCGGCGGGACAGCATCATCGATCGGGCGTTTCTCGTCGCCTCCGCCGTCCTGTCGTCTGTGCCCTCTTTCCTGCTCGGTATGATCCTGATCACGATATTCGCCATCGGTCTGCGATGGCTGCCGGCCGCCGGCAACAATTTGCCGGGCTACGCCATTCTTCCCTCGTTGACGCTTGCGATCGCACTGCTGCCGGATCTTTCCCGCGTCGCCCGCAACGCCGTGGTTCGGACAATGCAGGATTTTTATCCGACCTATGGCCGCATCAAGGGACAAAGCTGGCTGCGGATCATTTTTTTCCATGCGCTGCGCCCGACGCTCGTGCCTGTTGTCGCCTATTTCGGGCCGCTGATGGCTGGTACGATCGGCGGTCTGGTTGTCATCGACGTCCTCTTCAATCTCGATGGCCTCGGGACCCTGTTGATCGATAGCGTTCTCGCCGCCGATATTCCGATGGCCATGGGTGCGGGACTGCTGATTGGCATCTCTGTCGTTGTGGTAAACGGCATAGCCGATATCGCCGTGCAATTGCTCGATCCACGTTTAATCGCGCAGGGACCCCGATCATGACCATGCCGTTTTCCGAACCGCTCCATGCGAAGCGCCGGATACTGCCATCGCCGGGTATCGTGATTTTCGGCGTCCTGCCGCTGGGCATCATGCTTTTTCTGGTCCTGTTCGGACCGTTGCTACTGACGATCGACCCGAACCGCCAGGCCCTCAGTGCTGCCTATGCGCCACCTTCGGCGGAACATCTGCTCGGCGCAGACAATCTCGGGCGTTCCATCGCCGCCCGCGTGATCGCCGGTGCACGCATCTCGCTGGGGATTGCGGTGGCCGGGGTGATCGTCTCGTTGGCTACCGGACTGACGCTCGGATTCCTCTCGGCGTTCCATGGCGGCTGCATCCGGCAGCTGATCACAAGACTCTCCGACGTGATCATCGCATGCCCAAGCCTTCTGTTCGTCATCCTCGTTTCCAGTCTGCTGGGTGGCGGCGTCGGCCCGATTCTCTTCGGCCTCTGGATGTCTCAATGGCCCGGCTTTGCCCGGCTGACAGCTGCCATAGCCGGGCGGGAGCTGGCGTCCGATCATGTCGAGGCCTCGCGCCTGCTCGGGTTTGGGCCGGCATATATCTTCCGCGTGCATGTGCTGCCGGCGATCACACCCTATCTCGCTTCGCTCGGAGCCCTCACCGTTGGAGCCAATGTTTTGACCATCTCGTCGATCGGTTTCCTCGGCCTCGGTCTCAGACCACCGGACGCCGAATGGGGTGCGATGATCGCGGGAACCATGACCTTCTTCCGCACCTACCCGCACATGGTGCTGGCGCCCGCCGCTGCTATTCTTATCTGCACGCTGTCGGCCACGCTGATCGGCGAGTACTATAGTGGGCGTCGCCAGGGCGTCGAGGAGGCCGTCTGAGTGAACACGCTTGCCGTCGAAAATCTGACAATCGCAACACCGCACCGCGTTATTGTCGAGAACGTTTCCCTGACCATGGCTTCGGGTGCCATCCTTGCCGTGCTCGGAGAGACAGGCAGCGGCAAGAGCCTGATCGGCAACGCTATCATGGGCCTTGTCCCGAAAGGCGTTTCCGTGTCCGGCCGCGTCGTCGTCAACGGTCGGATATATGATGCGAGCGACAGTCACGCGCTTCGATCACTCTGGTCGGAGGATATTTTTCTACTGCCGCAGGAACCCCTCAACGCACTTGCCCCGCTGCTCAGTGCGGATGTCCAGGTCGGCGAGCAGATCAAGGCGCCGACGGCTGCGGCCGATGCAGCCGCGGCGCTTTCCGCTATGCAACTGGACACCGAACATCATCGCAAGCGACCGTTCGAGCTTTCGGGCGGCATGGCGCAACGCGTCATGACCGCAATTGCATCTGTTACCCGCGCCGGTATTGTCATCGCCGACGAACCGACCAAGGGCCTCGACGCAGACCGGCGTGGCGTGGTGGCGGAGGTGTTCAGGGCTCTGCGTGAAAGCGGCCGCGCAATACTCCTGATCACCCACGATATTGCACTCGTGCGGTTGCTGGCCGATCAGATCGCGTTTCTCGACGAACGTACAATTATCGAATCCGGATCGGCCGCCTCGCTCCTGCGCCAGCCGCGAACGGACTATGCGCGTCGCTATATAGCCAGTGATCCGTCGACCTGGCAACGCCGCCCCTATGCGCGCTCGCACACGCCGAAGGTGATCGAGGCCGATCATCTCCGCATCGGTATCGGCAACCGCGTTCTCGCGGACGATCTGAATTTTCATTGCCATGCCGGACACATCTCGGCGCTCCTTGGAAAGAGCGGCATTGGCAAGACGACCCTGGGCCGAACCCTGCTCGGCCAGGCCCCTCCCCTCGGCGGCTCTATCCGGCGACCGATCGCCAACCACGGCAGGTTTCTTCAGAAGCTCCATCAGGATCCAACGCGCGTATTCTCGCCCTGGCAGTCTCTGGGGCGCAGCATGGAAGACCTTAGAGGTTTGCCCGATGGCGAGCGCATCCTGAGCGAAGTTCCCGGATTGATGCAGCGCTTCGGTCTGCGCCGCGACCTGCTTGCACGTCGCCCGCACCAGATCAGCGGCGGGGAAGCGCAACGTCTCGCGCTTGTTCGAATCCTCGCAACAAAACCTGGAATGCTGATTGCCGACGAGCCTACGTCTCGCCTCGACCCGCCTGTGCAGGAGCAGGTCATACGATATCTGCGCAAGGTGGCTGACGAGGACGAACTGGCCATTCTGCTGATTACCCACGACCGCGACCTGGCCACCGCGATTGCAGACCGCCGGATGTTGATGGTGGCCGACGATGTCGGCCCTGCAACATTGATCAACACTACGAAAGCGGATTGAGCAGGCTCATGACGTCATCCCAGGGCATCTTGTGAGACAGGTTTCGCGAACGCACCATATCCCGCCGACCTCGCTCCCGATAGTCGTCAGGCCGATCCGGCTCCGAAAGCACCCGGCCCAGGAGAAGAGGCGTGTGGGGCAATGCAACGATACGTTCTGATCATATCGGTTCTCTCTCTCACTTTTATGGGGCCTAACTGTCGAGAGGGCACGATTCAGAATCCGGGACGCTCCAGCCCGGGCATCCTCCCTGTAAATTGAATGCGGCGCTGCGTCCTGAGACGTCCGTGGCAAGGGCATGGTTTGCAAGAGCACGTCACCGGCTCGACTTTTATCCGGTCCGGCAGTCCAGCCCCTGCCGGTGCCGCAACCCCGATCCCGTTTGCTGCGGGTGCTGCCCTTCGAGGGACGGGACCCTTCTCAACAAGCGGCATGCTCCAGCCCAATGAGAGTTCGCTCACACATCCGCCCGACATCCCCGGCGGTCGCGAGCCGCGCAGGAATTAGAACCCTTTGACAAGGCCGCTCACGTAACGACGGCGCCCCGTGGAACCATTCCCGTCGTCGCATAACGCCACAGGGCTATCAGCAGCTTGCGCGCGAGTGCCACCACCATGATACGCCGCATTCGACCCGTC
>JASGEG010000438.1:0-20683 GCA_047606605.1 Rhizobium sp. | reverse complement strand
GACCCCGCGTGGGGATGCCCGCCGCATCATCAGCATGAGGAAAGCCAATGACCGAGAGCAAAAAATATACGACCCCTTCCTTGGGTGATGAGCCTGACGACGATCTGCCTGACCTGTCCACTCCTTATTGGGTGGAGCGAATCTCCAAGGCAAAGGTCCAGCGCGGTCGACCGAAAGCGGCGATGACGAAAGTCAGCACCACGATCAGGCTTAGCCCCGAAGTGCTTGATCACTTCAAGAAGGATGGCCCTGGCTGGCAGAGCCGGATTGATGAGGCGCTGCGCAAAGTGGCCGGTCTTTGATGCAGGCTCACCAGCCAGCATGCTGGTCACTTCTTCCTCTTGCTCGGAAATAGCGCGCCGAAAAGCCGTGACGTCCGTGGACGCTTAAAGCATGCCGCGCAAAAGTGTGCAGCGGTTCTGCGGCAACGGTATGCGCCAAAACAAAGATCTAAAGCGCGGCACGTGAATCTCTTTTCACGCGACGCGCTTTTCCCGGACTTGCCTTAGCGGAGACTTCAGTCAAAGCATGTCCAGCGACTTCTTCCGCGACGGCGGTGGAAAGGCGGCGTCGAGGGTGGCCCAGTCCTCATCGCTGATGTCGAGCGAGACGGCATCGCGGTTTTCGGCGACACGCTGCGGATTGGCGGTCTTGGGTATGGCGATGATGCCATCGCGTTCCAGCAGGAAGGCGAGCGCCACCTGCGCCGGTGTCGCCTGATAGGTCTTGGCGATATGGATCAGGTCGGGATGACGCAGGAGCCGGCCCTGCTCGATCGGCGAATAGGCCATGATCGGAATGGTCCGCTCCTGGCACCAGGGCAGCAGGTCATATTCGATGCCGCGCCGGGCGAGATTATAAAGCACCTGGTTGACGGCCACCTGGTCGCCGCCGGGAGCCGCGAGCAGCTCTTCCATGTCGTCGACGTCGAAATTCGAGACGCCCCAGGCACGGATCTTTCCGGCGGCCTTCAGGTTTTCGAAGGCGGCCACCGTTTCGGACAGCGGATGCTCGCCGCGCCAATGCAGCAGATAAAGGTCGATCCGGTCGGTCTTCAACCGCTTCAGGCTGCGCTCGCAGGCCTCGATCGTGCCCCTGCGGCTGGCATTGTAGGGATAGACCTTACTGACCAGAAACACCTCGTTGCGCCGCCCTTCGATGGCTTTACCGACGATTTCCTCCGAGCCGCCGTCGGCATACATCTCGGCGGTATCAATCAGCGTCATGCCGAGATCGAGGCCGGTCTTCAGGCTGGCGATCTCATCCTTGGCGCGGGCGGCGTTCTCGCCCATATTCCACGTCCCCTGGCCAAGTGCCGGAACCGTAATGCCGGAGGGGAGGGTGACGGTGGGAATGGGATCGTGCATGGCCTGTCCTCGCTGTGAACAAGGGCAAGGATAAGTCCGTTCATCGGGATTTCAATCAAGACATTCATGTCACTGTGACAATCGTCCCATGGCGTTCGAATCCAAGGCGAATTAGGGATATGTCAGACATGCGACCGCTGATCCGGACGCATCACGATGAAATGAAGGGCACTGTTGATCATGACGGAGCGGCGCCCGAGGAGGCTTTATGGCGCTGGATACGTTTCTGGCTCTTCTTCTGTTCGCTTTCACGACCTCGATCACGCCGGGGCCGAACAACATGATGCTGTTCGCATCGGGCGTGAATTTCGGCTTCCGTCGCACGATCCCGCATATGCTCGGCATCGGCGTCGGCTTCCTGTCGCTGCTGCTCGGCGTTGGGCTCGGGCTTGGCGCGCTGCTGCATACCGTGCCGCTGCTTTACACAGCCCTGAAATTCGCCGGCGGCGCCTATCTGGTCTGGATCGCCTGGAAGATCGCCACCTCGCGCAGCCTCAGCGAGAAGGAAAGCGGCGCGCAGCCGATGAGCTTCACGAGCGCTGCCGTCTTTCAATGGGTCAATCCGAAGGCCTGGGTCATGGCGGTCACGGCCATGGCGACCTATACCAATCCGCAGCTCTACCTGATCAGCGTCCTGCTCGTCGGCTTCGCTTTCGCGGCGGTCAACGTTCCCAGCGTTTCCACCTGGGCCGGCTTCGGCTCCGCCCTGCGCGACTGGCTCTCCGATCCGGTGCGGCTGAAATGGTTCAACATCACCATGGCGGTCCTGCTGGTTCTCAGCCTCTGGCCGATGCTAAAATAGCGCTATGCCCGGCTTGTTGAGCATGAGCCAGATTATGCCGATGACGGCGAAAAAGGCGGGAAAGCCGCAGGCAAACCAGATGCGGTAGAGCCGATGATAGGCGGGCGGCAGCGGCGATCCCGCTGCCGCCGCTGCTCGCGCAAGATTGCGCAGCCGGATTTGTATCCAGACCACCGGCAGCCAGAAAATACCTGTCAGGACGTAGAGCACCAGGGACAGGGCGATCCATCCTTCCTCAAGCGACCATCCGATCGACTGTGCCAGATAATAACCGGTTATCGGCTGGAAAATCGCGGCGGTCGCGGTGAAGACCGTGTCGGCGGCGACGACCGTGCCTGCGACATGGGCGATCAGCTTGGGATCGCCCGTGCGATGTGCCATGACCATGAAGAAGGCAATGCCCGCGCCGGTTCCGAACAGCACGGTGGCGCCGATGACATGGGCGAGGCGAAGGAGCTCCTCCAACAGCATCAGCGTTCCTC
Source organism: Rhizobium sp. (assembly GCA_047606605.1). Taxonomy (GTDB): domain Bacteria; phylum Pseudomonadota; class Alphaproteobacteria; order Rhizobiales; family Rhizobiaceae; genus Rhizobium. Next base: position 18,032 of record JASGEG010000438.1, on the reverse strand, counting down.
CAATACAGCAAGCGTGACGGCCGTCAGCAGGATCGATGGCAGGACCTTGACGAGTGGTCCGAGCGGATCGAGCCAGAGGGATGGTTCCAATATCGTTCCGCCGGCAAGATAGGCGAGCGTGACCAGGACCATTCCGCACAGCGCTGCGCGCGCCGAGGGCCGCAGGAGGAGGGCCGCGCCAAGGGCGATGTCGAGAAGGCTGGTGCCGATCGTCAAGGCGTTCGCCAGATCCTGCGACATGAAGGGCAGAAAATGCCGGCTCGCGGCGGTCGGGCCCAGCATCGGGATGATGCCGGACAGTATCCAGAACAAGGCCAGGCCGAGGATCATCAACGGCTTCAGGAGGTAGAGACGGGCATACCAGACGTCCTGAATGCCGGCCGGGTTGGCGTCGAATATCTCGGCCGCGGTTGCCAGAGGCCAGTCGGGGCGGTGTTGCATGTCCCGGCGGCTAAGAACGCCTTCCGACATCACCGCCATCGCGGTCGAGCGAAGCGGCGAGCGCCAGCCGAGCTTGCTGGCGATATCCGCCGCCCAGGTGATCGGTCTCGCCAGGCCGGACGGCATCGTCATCACCCGCGCCGGTGACAGGCCGAGCCAGCTTCGATGAAGGGCCACAAGGTCGCGAAGCGTCCGCAGGTCATTGCCGGCGAGATCGATGTCGGCGCCGCGCGGGAGCTGGCCGGCCACCGCTTTCGAAACGGCTGTCGCGACATCGTCAACGGCGACGGTCTCGATCGGGCTCTGCGCATGGATCAGAGGCAGGATGCAGGGCATGGCGGCAAGCGCGCGCAGCAGAGCCGTGCCGCCATGGGCATTGCGGCCGATCACGAGTGCCGGCCTCAGGATCACATGATCGAGCCCGCTTGCCGCCAGAGCCTCGTCCGCATGGCGTTTCGTTGCCAGGAACGGTCGCTCCTCGCCGCCGCCGTCCGTGCGCGCGGAAATCTGGACGATACGTTCGATTCCCGCTCTCTCCGCCGCAACATAAAGGGCAAGCATCGCCTTTTCCTGCGTGGCGACGAGATCGTCCGAAAGCCCGTTCTGAAGCGCACCGGCGCAGTTGACCACGGCTTGCTGGCCGGCCAGCAGCGCCTGCCAGTCGGCTGGGCTCGTCATTGCTGCCAGGTCGGCCTTGATCCAACCGACCGACGGATATTTGATGCGTGCCCGGTCGGGGCTGCGGGCGAGGCCGGTGACAACATGCCCGTCCGCGCGCAGTCGTGTCGCGACCACAGAGCCAATGAAACCAGTTGCGCCGAGAATCAGAATGTTCATGGTCGCCAGACTAGTCAAAAGGGCTAACAAAGGCAGTGGGTTGTGGCATCCAAACTTGGTTGAAACAGTGAAGAAGATGCTTGGCGATGCCATGGCCGCGGCTTAGACTTGAGTCTCATTCGACAGGGAGACCCATGATGCACGATCATGACGACCACCATCACCATGATCACGACAACCACTATTCCGACATGCAGGCGCGGGTGAAGGCGCTGGAGACGCTGCTGGCGGAAAAGGGGCTGATCGATCCTGCGGCGATCGATGCGATCGTGGAGACCTATGAGACGAAGGTCGGGCCGCGCAATGGGGCGCAGGTGGTGGCCAAGGCCTGGAGCGATCCGGACTTTGCCGATTGGTTGCGCCGCGACGCGACGGCGGCCATTGCCAGCCTCGGTTTCACCGGCCGGCAGGGCGAGCATATGCGCGCCGTGTTCAATACGCCGGAGACGCATAATCTCATCGTCTGCACGCTTTGCTCCTGCTACCCCTGGGCGGTGCTCGGCCTGCCGCCGGTCTGGTACAAGGCGCCGGCCTACCGCTCCCGCGCCGTCATCGATCCGCGCGGCGTGTTGGCGGAATTCGGCCTGACATTGCCGGAGAACAAGAAAGTCCGCGTCTGGGATTCGACGGCGGAGCTGCGCTATCTCGTCATTCCCGAGCGTCCCGCCGGCACGGAGGGCTTCAGCGAGGCGGCGCTCGCCGATCTCGTCAGCCGCGACGCGATGATCGGCACGGCGGTCGCCCGGACACCGGAGGCAGCATCATGAACGGACCGCATGACCTCGGCGGCCAGATGGGCTTCGGTCCGGTCGCGCCCGAACCGAATGAACCCTATTTCCATGCCGAATGGGAAAAGCGGGCGCTTGGCATCACGCTGTCCTGCGGCGCCTTCGGCGCCTGGACCATCGACGAGAGCCGGCATGCGCGCGAAAACATCCCGCCGGCGCAATATCTTGCGGCGAGCTATTACGAGATCTGGACGCGGGCCGTCGAGACGCTGCTGGAGCGCCACGGCTTTGCAACGCGTGAGGAGCTGCGATCCGGCCATGCGTCGCAGCAAGGAACGGTGCCGAAGCGGGTGCTGAAGGCGGATATGGTTGCCGGCGTTCTCGCCAAGGGCGGCCCTTGTGATCGGCCCGTGGAGATCGCGCCGGTCTTTGCGGTCGGCGATCGCGTGCGGACGAAGAATTTCAATCCGACGGGGCATACGCGCCTGCCACGCTATGCCCGCGCCAAGACCGGCGTGGTGGAGGCCGTGCAGGGTTCCTTCGTCTTCCCCGACGACAATGCCCATGGCAAGGGGGAGAGCCCGCAATGGGTCTATACGGTCGTTTTCGACGCGCCGGAAATCTGGGGCGAGGGCGCCGATCCGTCGCTGACCGTGTCCATCGATGCCTGGGAGAGCTATCTTGAGCGCGTGTGAGACCGCGTCGCCGCTGGCGCGATCGCCGCAGCTGCCGATATCCGCCGATGGCGCGCCGGTCTTTCCCGAACCCTGGGCGGCGGAGGCCTTCGCCATGACCGTGCATCTGCACGAGAGGGGGCTGTTCGGCTGGAGCGAATGGGCCGAGTGTCTCTCGTCGGAACTGCACAAGCCGGGCCGGGCCGAAGACGGCAGCGACTATTTCGATTGCTGGGTGGCGGCGCTGTCCGGCCTGCTGGTGGCGAAGGGTGTCGCCGATGCCGAGGCGATCCTCGACCTGCAGAGGAGCTGGCAGCGCGCGGCGGAAGCAACGCCGCACGGCAAGCCGATCCGGCTGGAAAACGATCCGCGGCGGTAAGCGGTTTTACCGCTTGCGTCCGCCCGCCGAATCCTGCCAAGTCGCTCCCATGCAATTTGCGCCACAACAAGATGAAGCGCTCAAGGCCGTCGCCAAATGGCTGAAGGAGGGGCGCTCGCCGTTGTTCCGTCTGTTCGGCTATGCCGGTACGGGCAAGACGACGCTTGCGCGCCATTTCGCCGAGCATGTCGACGGCGACGTGCTGTTTGCCGCCTTCACCGGCAAGGCGGCGCAGGTGCTGCGCTCGCGCGGCGCGTCCAACGCCAAGACCATCCATTCGCTGATCTATCGCCCGCGCGGCGAGGAGGCCGTGGAGGATGAGGAAACCGGCAAGACCTCGATCGCGCCGATGTTCACCATCAACCGGCAGAGCCCGGTCGCCAAGGCGGCGCTGATCATCGTCGACGAATGTTCGATGGTGGACGAGGCGCTCGGCCGGGATCTGATGAGCTTCGGCACGCCGATCCTGGTGCTCGGCGATCCCGGCCAGTTGCCGCCGGTTTCGGGCGGCGGCTTCTTCACCAATGAGGAGCCGGACTATCTGCTCACGGACATCCATCGTCAGGCCCGCGACAATCCGATCATCCAGCTCGCCATGCATGTGCGCGAGGGCAAGGAGATCATGCATGGCGACTATGGCACGGCGCAGGTGATTTCGAAGAACGAGGTCACGCAGCCGCTGGTGATGGAGGCGGATCAGGTGCTGGTCGGCACCAATCGCACCCGCCGGCGCTACAATCAGCGCCTGCGCGAGCTCAAGGGCTTCACGACGGAATATCCGCAGTCCGGCGACAAGCTCGTCTGCCTGCGCAACGATCCCGCCAAGGGCTTGCTGAACGGCTCGCTCTGGCAGGTCATGACCTCGTCCAAGGAAACGACCAAGCCGGGCATCAATCTGCTGGTGCGGCCCGAAGACGACGACATGGATCGGGGCGCGGCGAAGATCAAGCTCTTGAAGCAGGCCTTCGAGGAGGTCGAGGGGGAAATCCCCTGGTCGACCCGCAAGCGTTACGACGAATTCGATTACGGCTATGCGCTCACGGTGCACAAGGCGCAGGGCTCGCAATGGAACAATGTCGTGCTGTTCGATGAGAGCTGGGCCTTCCGCGACACGCGCGAGCGCTGGCTCTACACGGCGATCACCCGCGCCGCCGAGACGCTGACGATCGTCCGCTAGATCGTCCCTGCAGCCTGCGTGTGAGGGCCATCAATCTTTTGCATGGATCGATGTTCGAATCTCGTTGGTCTTACGGCCCGCAATGGCATAAAAGGGCGCCAATATCCTCTATAATCATGGATTTCGATCATGCCCGCCAAGCTTTCCGTGAACCTCAACGCCATCGCGATGCTGCGCAACCGGCGCGATCTGCCCTGGCCGAGCGTGACCGGTCTCGGGCGCATTGCATTGGCGGCGGGCGCGAGCGGCCTGACCGTGCATCCGCGGCCCGATCAGCGGCATATCCGCTTCTCCGACCTGCCGGATATTCGCGCGCTGATCGACGACGAGTTTCCGCAGGCCGAGTTCAATATCGAGGGCTATCCGAGCCAGGAATTCTTCGATCTCTGCGCCTCCGTCGAGCCCGAGCAGGTGACGCTGGTGCCTGACGATCCCGCGCAGGCGACTTCGGACCATGGCTGGGATTTCCGCAAGAACCGTGATCTGCTGGCCGGCGTCGTCGCCCAGTACAAGACGATCGGCTGCCGCGTTTCGCTGTTTGCGGATGGGGATGGCGATGCGGAAGCCGTGAAAATCGCCAGGGAAGCCGGTGCCGACCGTATCGAGCTTTACACCGGCCCTTACGGCGGCTGCTATGACGCGCCGGAACGGGCCGCCGTCATTCTCGAGGCACTGGGCAAGACGGCCGATGCGGCGTTTGCCAATGGCCTTGCCGTCAATGCCGGTCACGATCTGACCGTCGCCAACTTGCCAGCGCTGCTGAAGCGCATTCCCGCACTTGCCGAAGCGTCGATCGGGCATGGGCTGACGGCCGATGCGCTGGAATATGGCATGGCCGAGACGGTGCGGCGGTTCTGCCGGGCCTGCGGGCAGGCGGTTTGATAAGCGGCATTTGCTGCTGGACAGGCACTTGGCTTTGCCGCGCCTTTGTGCCTGGCCCCTCATCGCGGGGGAAGGGGCGACCTCGCAACGCAATAGGCCTCCACTGAAGCGGAAACCGCTTGGGTCACAACTCTGGCTCTCCCCGCAATGCGGGGAGAGGGTTGGGGTGAGGGGCCAGGCACAAGGTGCGGCAAAGATACTCGCGCCTGACCATCCCAATACTCAGCCGAGCAGCGCCGCCTTGTGTTCTTCAAAGAAGGCCCGCACCGTCTGCGGCTCCTTGCCGGTCAACTTGCTGAAATCATTCGTGAGGATGTCGAATTTGCCGGCGCGGGTGTTGGCATCGGCGGAGACGAGCATGTCGGCCACGAATTTCGGCATGCCGGCGCCGATGATCCCGGCAGCGAGCTGCTCGTCGCTGACCTGCACGACTTCCAGCGGCCGGCCGGAGACGGCCGTGACGACGGTCGCAACGTCCTGGGTGGTGAGGGCGGTCGAGCCGGTCAGCGTGTAGGTCGCGCTTTCGGCTGTGTCGGAGGCAAGGGCAGCGGCGATGGCCAGGGCGCAATCGTCGCGGCTGATGTTGCTGACGCGGCCATTGCCGGTAGCGGTGTACCACTTGCCGGTTTCGAGATTATGCGGCAGGGCCCAGAGGAAATTGTCGAAATACCAGGCGTCGCGCAGGATCGTGTAGCCGATACCGCTCGCCTTGATGGCGTTTTCGGTGCCGAGATGGTCGGGAGCGAAGCTGACGAGCGAGTTATCGGGCGCCGGCATGGAAGTGTAGAGGATATGCTTGACGCCGGCCTGCTTGGCGGCCTCGACGGCGGCGGTGTGCTGCTTCAGGCGCTGGCCGGGAACGGCAAGCGCGTCGGTGCTGATGATCAGCAGGCGATCGACGCCGACGAAGGCGGCGGACAGGCCGGCGGCATCGTCGAAATCGGCCTTGCGGGTGATGACGCCCTTGACGGCGAGATCGGCAAGCTTCTCGGGGTTGCGGGTGGCGGCAATGATGCGGCCGGGCGCGACCTTATATGTCTCCAGCAGGTGATGAATGACGCGCTGGCCGAGCTGGCCTGCGGCGCCGGTAACGAGAAGGGTGCTGCTCATATCATGTATCCTTGTTTGACCGCCGCGGAGTTGCAGGGGCTGGCTGCTCTCAAAAAGAGACCAGCACTAGATTGGGATTTGACTTCGATCTGTAAAGGAGGCAGTTTTTCAGCCCTACGTTACCAAAAGGGAACCGTCTTGAGCACTAGCGCCGTCGTCAATCTGCGCAGCACGAAACCACCGTTGCGTGCCGTCGATATCAGCAAGGTCACGTTTACGGATTGCCCGGTGCGGGATCTGGTTTCGCAGATCGGCGGCAAGTGGTCGGTGCTGCTTCTGGAGGCGCTGGCGCAGCGGCCCTATCGTTTCGGCGAGCTGCGCCGCATGGTGCCGGATATTTCACAGCGTATGCTGACGCAGACCCTGCGTGAGCTGCAGCGCGACGGCTATGTCGGCCGCGAGGTTTTTCCGACCAAGCCGCCGAGCGTCGAATACCGTATGACCGATCTCGGCTACTCGCTCTACGAGCCGCTGGCGCAGCTTCTCAATTGGGCCGAGGCCAATCAGGACGCCGTGCGCACCGCCCGTATCCATTTCGATCAATCGCAGGACTGAGCGGCTTCCGTGAGATCTCTGAAAATCGCCATCGTCGGGGCGGGACCGGCCGGGCTGGCCGCCGCCCTGTTTCTGTCGCGTGCGGGCCATACGACGGAGATCGTCGAGCGTTTCGACAATCCCGCGCCCGTCGGCTCTGCCTTGATGCTGCAGCCGACCGGCCTCACGGTTCTTGAATCTCTGGGGCTCGGTCCTGCCATTCACGCGGCCGGCAATCGCATCGACAGGCTGTTCGGCACCGAGACCAGGCATGGCCGCATCGTTCTCGATGTGCGTTACGATGCGCTGGCCGGCGGGCGCTACGGGCTCGCGGTTCATCGCGCCGCTCTGTTCGATACGCTCTACGACGAAGTTTCCGCACGGCGGCACCTTATCTTCACCGGCCGAAGGGTGACTTCCACGCTGGACGAGGGCGCTCAGACCTATCTGGTGGTCGAGGGCGGCGAGCGGCTTGGGCCTTACGATCTCATCGTCGACGCCAGCGGTGCGCGCTCGGAGCTGGTCGCTGATTCACCGGTCGCGCCGTCCACCCGCAATCTCGTTTACGGCGCCTTCTGGGCGACGCTGGATTGCCCGGACGGGCTGGTGGACGAGACGGCGCTGACGCAGCGTTACGATCAGGCGCGGGTGATGATCGGCGTGCTGCCGATCGGGCGGCGCAGGCCGAATGTGTCGAAGCAGGCGGCCTTGTTCTGGAGCCTGAAGGTCGCGGATGCCGACGAGGTGCGCCGGCAGGGTCTGGAGCGCTGGAAGGCGGCGGTACGCGGCTACTGGCCGGAATGCCAGCCCTTGCTCGATCAGATCCGCGATTGGGATCAACTGACGCTGGCACGCTACGCGCATCGCACGGTCGCCACGCCCTATAGCGGCCGTATCGTCTTCGTCGGCGATGCCGCCCACTCCACCAGCCCGCAGCTCGGGCAGGGCGCCAATATGGCGCTGCTGGATGTGGCGGCCCTTGCGCATGCGCTGGCCGGAAGCGAGGATATCGGTACCGCGCTTGCCGCCTATGCGAAGGCACGGCGGCTGCATGTGCGGCTGTTCCAGCTACTGTCGCTGGCCTTCACGCCATTCTATCAGTCGGATTCGGCCGCACTTGCCTGGGTCCGCGACCGCCTGGTCGCCACCATCGCCAGGATACCGCCGGGGCCGCAGATCCTGGCGTCGATCGTCTCCGGCACCCTGGTCGATCCTTTTGCGGCCGCTGGTCTCAAGGAGCATGACTGGCTGCGGATGATCGTCCCGCAGCCGTCCTGATCATTTTCGCCGTTCGGTCAGGAAGAGCAGAAGTGCGGCGACCGGGAAGGCGACCCCGATCCATGAGGCGAGATTCCAGCCGCCGGTGGCATAGGCCCAGCCGCCGAGCGCCGAGCCGATCGCGCCGCCGGCGAAGAATGTCGCCATATAGAGGCCATTCAGGCGGCTGCGATGTTCGGCGCTGAGTGCGAAGATGGCGCGCTGGCCGAGGACGAGATTCGTCTGGACGCCGAAATCGAGCAGGATGCCGGAGAGCGTCAGCGTGATCAGCGCCAGCAGCGAGCCGCTGCCGGAAAAATGGCTGATCAGGAAGGCGACGATCGCGATCACCAGGGCGAAGGCGGTGGCGAGCTTCGTCCAGCCGCGGTCGGCGACGCGGCCGGCAATCGGCGAGGCGACGGCACCGGCAGCGCCGGCAAGCGCGAAGAGGGCGATGCCGTTCTGCGTCAGGCCGAAGGCGGGGCTGGCCAGCAGCAGCGGCGTCGTCGTCCAGAACAGGCTGAAAGCGCCGAACATGCAGGCCTGATACAGCGCGCGCCGCTGGAGAACCGGCGTATGCAGGGCGAGATGGCCCATGGAGGACAGCAACTGGCCGTAATGCAGCTTCGTATGCGGCACGCGGACCGGCAGCGCGAAACGCAGGATGACGGCGAGCGCGACCATGACGACGGCGGAGAGAATATAGACCGCATGCCAGGACAATAGCTCCGACAGGAAGCTCGCGACCGGCCGGGCGAGCATGATGCCGACGAGCAGGCCGCTCATGACATTGCCGACGACCGCGCCGCGACTGGCATCCGGCGCCATATGGGCGGCGAAGGGCACGAGTACCTGAACCGCGACCGAGGCGAGGCCGATGCAGAGGGAGGCGAGCAGGAAGAGCGATGGCGACCATGCGAAGGCCGCACCGACCAGCGCGACGGCGGCAAGACCGACCAGCGTCAACACCAGCCTGCGGTTTTCCAGGAGATCGCCGAGCGGCACGATCAGCAAGAGACCGAGGCCATAGCCGATCTGCGTCAGCGTGACGATCAGGCCCGTTGCTGCGGGCGTAAAGCCGAGCGCCTGGCTGATCGGACCGGCCAGCGGCTGGCCGTAATAAAGATTGGCGGCCACCAGTCCGCAGGCGGCGGCGAACATGAAGGTCATCAGCGGCGAAATGGTCTTTTCGGGGAGCGGGGCGCTCTCCCGTGCAGCGGCGGCGGTTGCAGGCATGTCTTCATCCTTGATGCAAGCGGGGAGGCGATTTCGCCGGCCCATGCGAAAAGTCAATTCAGTAATGTCATTGCGGTTTCGGCGACGGCGAGCATCTGTTCCGGCTCCCGGCCGGTTTTGCCGATGAGCCGCATGCCTTTCGTCAGGCAAAGCAGCGTACGGGCCATGTTGTCGGCATCGATGTGACCCGGCACCGAGCCGTCCGTCTGGCCAAGGCGGATCAGATCGGAAATGCGCCGCTCGTCGAAATCGAAAGCGGAGGAAACGCGGCTTGCGACTTCCGCATCGAAGAGCGCGAGTTCGGTGGCGCTTCCGACCACGAGGCAGCCCCGGCGGCCGATGTCGCCGCAGGATGCCTCGGCGAAGAAGCTCACCAGTATCCGCAGTTTTTCATGGCCGTTGGCCGCTTTCGACAGCGATTCGTCGATCAGTCGCTGCCGCACGCGGCGATAGCGATCGAAGGCCGCGAGAAAGACGCCGCGCTTGTCGCCAAAGGCCTTGTAGACGCTGCCGGCCGTCAGCCCCATGGCCTCCGTCAATTCGGTGATCGAGGCGGCATAATAGCCGCGCTCGGAAAAGACCCGCAGCGCCTCGTCAAGGGCGGCGTCCATGTCGAATTCCCGCGGGCGGCCCCGATGTCTGGGCGAAATGTCGAGCGTGTCGGTTGTCATGCTGGCAATTTAGGAAATGATCGTTTCCAAATCAAGCGGAATTTTGCATTGCACAAGACCGCGATGCTCGCCGTGCCGTGCCGGCAGGTTTATTGATAGATGATCGCCATGTGGATCGCGTCTATGTAGCGCCCGTCGATGCAGGCGGATTTGCGCGCCAGACCTTCCCGGACGAAGCCGACTCTTTCGTAAAGCGCAATGGCGCGGGCATTGTCGGCATGGACGCTGAGTTCCACTCGCACGAAGCCCGCGTCGCGGGCGGCCCGAAGGGTTGCCTCCATCAGGCGCCGACCGAGTCCCTTGCCGCGATGGGACGGAATGATCCCCATGCCGAGCTTGCCCCCATGGGCGTGGGAGGGGAAGACATGGCGGTTGATATCGCACCAGCCAACCACGGTATCGCCATCAAGGGCGACAAGCTGCGGATTGCCGTTGCGGATCATCTTGTGCACGAAGGCGCGGGTTTCCTCCAGCGGAAGGGCCTGCAGCAGCGACAGATATTTTCGCTCGCGCGCAACGGTGTCGAGGGCCTTGTGGTAGCCTTCGACATATTCATCGGCGATCGGCAGTATCCGTATTTCGGTCGTGGCGGTCATGAGAGGCGATACTCCTTGCAAATCAAGGCTGTACCGATGTTACGAATTGATCCGGTGCCTGTCCATATTCGCGTGCCGGTGGCGGATCACAAATCCAGCACCCAGATTTGGCCGTTCAGTTCCGGGCCGAACATGCGATGTTTTTCCTCCGAGACCAGGCGGAAGCCCGCCTTGATATAGATGGCGCGGGCGGAATCGAGGATATCGTTGGTCCAGAGCGAGAGCTGCCGATAGCCGGCGTCGCGGGAAAAGCGAATGCATTCGTCGACCAGCCTTTTGCCCAGTCCCAGACCGCGCGCCGTCTTGTCGACATAAAGCAGCCGGAGCTTGGCAACGCCGTCGCCGCCATCGGCGACCATGACGGAGCCGATATTCAGGCCGCCGCGTTCGGCGATCCAGCAGCGCTCCTTCGCAGGATCGAAATTGGAGAGGAACTTGCCGGCGACCTCGGCGACCAGACCTTCGAAGCGCTGATCCCAGCCATATTCCTCCGTATAGGCGCGGGTCTGGCTCTGGACGATCCAGCCGATATCACCCGGGCGAGGGGAGCGGATCACCACCGGCGGCTTGACTGCCGGATCGCTCTCCAGCGTCGCCTGGATGGCCTGCATGGCCTCGACGACGCGCTCCGGGCCGCCGATGGCCAGGCCATCGAAATGCCCGGCGATCTCGGCGCGGGAACGGCGGACGTATTCGCGGAACTGCTCCTGTCCCTTGCCGGTGACCGTGATGATCTGGCTGCGCAGATCGTTCGGATCGGGCTTGCTCTCGATCAGGCCGTCCTCGCGGAAGCGTTTCAGGATGCGGCTGAGATAGGCGGGGTCGAGATGGAGGTCGCGCGTCAGCGTCGAGGCGGCGATGCCGCCATGCGAGCCGATTTCGAACAGCACGCGGACATCGGTCAGCGTGTAGGGGCTGCCGAGATAGGCTCTGTTCAGGAGGCCGAGGAAGTTGGTGTAGAAGCGGTTGAAGCGGCGGACCGCGTCGATGGCCGCGAATTCTGTCGTGATAGCGTCGGGCATGGATATCGCCTCCCTGTGTTATGGGAGACGATGTCCGTTATTTATTTGACTGAGTCAAGTAGTTGCTTGTTTTGCTATGCGGCGCGCCTGTTTGCGGCCTTCTCCGCGCCGAGGGCAAAATCGACGGCTCTGCGGGCATGGATCGTCGTGGTGTCGAAGCCGGGCAGGATCAATGCGTTGGGGTCGAGGATAAGGCAGATTTCGGTGCAGCCGAGAATGACGCTGTCGGCACCGTCGGCCTTGGCGCGCTCGATGATGGCGATCAGCTTCCGCCGGGAGTCGTCGCTGACGATGCCGGCGCAGAGTTCATTGAAGATGATGTCGTGGACGACGATGCGGTCGTCGGCAGCGGGAACCATGATGGAAACGTCGTTGCCGGCCATGCGGTCGGCATAGAAACCGTGCTCCATCGTGTAGCGCGTCGCCAGAAGCAACGGCTTCTTGCGGCCGGCGGCCTTCAGGGCGGCAGCCGTTTCATCGATGATATGGATTAGCGGAACCGAAATCCGGGCCGCGACTTCGGGTGCGATCAGATGCATGGTGTTGGTGCAGATCAGCACGCATTCGGCGCCGGCGGTCTGCAGGCGATGCGCGGCATTGCCGAGACGGTCGGCAGCGTCATCCCAGCGTCCGGCCTTCTGCAGGGCGACGATCTCCTCGAAGTTGACGGAATACATCAGCAGCTCGGCCGAGGCGAGGCCGCCCAGCCTGTCGCGAACCATTTCGTTGATGAGGCGATAATAGACCGCCGAACTTTCGAAGCTCATGCCGCCAATGAGGCCGATGGTACGCATTGCGCTGTTCTCCATTGTTCGTCGTTGAGAATGAAATAGTGGAGCATATCGGCCGCCAAATGTTTGCAATCTTTGTCCGTCTTGAGAGCTTTTATGCAAACTTTTGCGCCGGTATGCTAAAGTACGCAAAGTTTCCGCGCAATTCAGAAGGTTTCCGCGCATGCTCGATGAACGCGACCGAAAGATTCTCGATCTTTTGCAGGCCGATGCCGGCATTTCGGTGACCGATCTTGCCGACCGCGTGGCGCTGTCGGTTTCCGCCTGTTCGCGGCGCATCCAGAAGCTGGAGGAAAGCGGCCATATCGCCCGGCGCATCGTCGTGCTCGACCGCGAGAAGATGGGCGTGCCGACCACGGTCTATGCCCTGATCAAGACCGCGCATCACGCCGACGAATGGATCGAGAGGTTTCGCAAGGCCATCGGCGATATTCCCGAGATCGTCGAGGCGCACCGGCTGACGGGCAATCACGATTACATCCTCAAGATCGTGCTGCCGCGGGTGGAGCAGTATGACGTCATCTACAAGAAGATCGTGCGCAAGGTGGAGCTGTTCGACGTCTCCGCCTCGATCTCGATGGAGGAGCTGAAAAGCGGCGCCTCCATTCCCGTCGGCTATGCGCAATAGGTCCTTATCGTCGCGGAGGCCGTGCATCCTTGAAATCGACGATGGTATCCCGATTGCCTCGTATGGGGCGGGGTCGCACAGGTGCCATGCATAAAATACGGTTGCTGGCCGCCGCCCTCAACTCTACGTTTGCTTGGATGTCGTAGATGCGGGGTGTTGTCATGCAGGATCATCATGTCGTCGTTGTCGGGGGCGGTTTCGGCGGGCTGCAGCTTGCCAACGATCTGAAGGGCGCGCCGGTCCGCATCACGCTGATCGACCGGCGTAACCATCATCTGTTCCAGCCGCTGCTCTATCAGGTGGCGACCACCTTGCTCGCCACCTCCGAGATCGCCTGGCCGATCCGCAACTTCTTCCGGGACCGGCCGGAGGTGACGACGCTGCTGGCCGAGGTCGTTGATGTCGACAGCCAGGCGCATACGGTGACGCTGAAGAATGGCGAGACGATCGGCTACGATACGCTTGTGCTGGCGACGGGGGCGACGCATGCCTATTTCGGACATGACGAATGGGAGCCGGTGGCGCCGGGGCTGAAGACGCTGGAGGATGCGACGACGATCCGCCGCCGCGTGCTTCTGGCCTTCGAACAGGCGGAGATGGAGAAAGATCCCGCCGTCCGCGAGGCGTTGCTGACCTTCGTCATCGTTGGCGCCGGGCCGACCGGCGTCGAGCTTGCCGGCATCATCGCCGAGCTCGCCCGCAAGACGCTGCCGAAGGAATTCCGCAACATCGATACCAGCAAGGCGAAGATCATTCTCGTCGAGGCCGGACCGCGCGTGCTGGCGGCCTTTGTAGAAGAGCTTTCCGATTATGCCCGCACGGAACTGGAAAAGCTCGGCGTCGAACTCCGTTTCGGCAAGCCGGTCACCTCCTGCACCGCCGAGGGTGTCACCATCGGCGATACTTTCGTGCCATGCCGCACCATCGTCTGGGCAGCCGGCGTGCAGGCGTCGCCGGCGGCGAAATGGCTCGATATCCCGGCCGACCGGGCCGGGCGTGCCATCGTCGACAAGGAACTGCGGGCGCCGGGTCTAGCGGATGTGTTCATCATCGGCGATACGGCGGCGGTGACGCGCGAGGACGGCAGTCCCGTGCCGGGTATCGCGCCGGCGGCCAAGCAGCAGGGCGCCTATGTCGCGAGCGTGATCCGGGCGAAACTGGCGGGCAAGCCGGCGCCAGGGCCGTTTCATTATCGCCATCAGGGCAGTCTCGCCACGATCGGAAAGAGCGCCGCGATCATCGATTTCGGCTGGCTCAAGCTCAAGGGCTGGATTGCCTGGTGGGTCTGGGGCCTTGCCCATATCTACTTCCTGATCGGCACCCGCTGGCGCATCGCCGTCGCTTGGAGCTGGCTATGGATCTATATCAGCCGCCAGCACAGCGCCCGGCTGATCACGCAGAGGGAAACCATGCGCGAGGAATGAAAAAGGGCAGCCAAGCGGCTGCCCCTTCCTTGTAAGCTTTTCATAGCGACGCCTAGGCGAGCGAGGCGATATCGATGACGAAGCGGTAGCGGACGTCGCTCTTCAGCACGCGCTCATAGGCTTCGTTGATCTCCTGGATGCTGATCTTCTCGATCTCGGCGACGATATTGTGCTCGCCGCAGAAGTCGAGCATTTCCTGGGTTTCCTTGATCGAGCCGATCATGGAGCCGGACAGGCTGCGGCGGCCCGGGATCAGCGAGAATGCATGGACCGGGACCGCATGTTCGGGAACGCCAACCAGCACCATGCTGCCGTCATACTTCAACAGGTTGAGATAGGCATTCCAGTCGATGGCGGTGCCGACCGTGTTGATGATCAGGTCGAAGCTGCCGGCGAGCTTGGTGAAGGTTTCGGCATCGCTGGTGGCGTAATAATGGTCGGCGCCGATCTTGAAGCCGTCTTCCTTCTTCGACAGCGTCTGGCTCAAGACCGTCACATCGGCACCCATGGCATGCGCGAGCTTGACGCCCATATGGCCGAGGCCGCCCATGCCGACGATGGCAACCTTCTTGCCGGGACCGGCCTTCCAGTGGCGTAGCGGCGAAAAGAGCGTGATGCCGGCGCAGAGCAGGGGAGCGCCCGAATCCAGCGGAATATTGTCCGGGAAGGAGAGGACGTAGCCTTCCTTGACGACGATCGAGTCGGAATAGCCGCCATAGGTGGGCGTCTTGCCGTCCGCTTCGACATCGTTGTAGGTCTGGACGAGACCGGGCATGTAATGCTCGTAGTCCAGGTCGCGCGTGGCGCAGGTCGTGCAGGAATCGACGAAGCAGCCGACGCCGACGCGGTCGCCGACCTTGAACTTCGTGACCTTCGAGCCGACGGCGGTGACGATGCCGGCGACTTCATGGCCCGGAACCATCGGATATTTGGAGAAGCCCCATTCGTTGCGGGCCTGATGGATGTCGGAGTGGCAGACGCCGCAATATTTGACGGAGATGGCGACATCGTCCTCGTTCGGCTCGCGGCGCTCGAAGGTGAACGGAGTGAGCGGCTTGGACGCGTCAGTGGCGGCGTAGCCCTTTGCAATAGCCATGGGATATGTCCTCTTTTGTGGGATTGGCTTTGGGTGAGGAGTGGAAATCGAGGTGGCCGACTATGCATCGGGACAGGGCCGGAGCGTTAGAGCGATCCTGCAAGCTTTATGTACGATCCTGCGAATCTAATTGCGCACCAGCCCTTTTGCGGCGCTGGCGGGTCACCTAGATAAGCCTCGACAAGCCTCTCGAATAGTTGGTTGCGCATGACACTGCCCTTCAATCCCAACCAGGAACTCGCCTCCATCGTCGCCCGTTTCGCCACCGGGGACGGTGAGCATCGGACACCGATCGACGGTCTCAATCTATACCGGCAGTCGGCCGTGACTGTGTGGCAACATGGGGCCTATCGCCCCTCCTATGCCGTTGTCGTCCAGGGGGGTAAGACACTGACGGTCGGCGCCGATACCTATCATTACGGTGTCGGCGAGTATATTTTGACGGCTCTCGATCTCCCGGTCTCGACACAGGTCACCAATGTCGGCGGTGGGACGCCCTATCTCTGTTTTGCCATGACGCTCGACAGCGAGCGGCTGAACGAACTGCTGTCGCGCGTCAACATTCCGCGCCAGGCGATGACATCGGAACCCATGCGCGGGCTTGCGGTCAATACGGCATCGCCGGAACTGCTGGACGCCTCGTTGCGGCTGCTCCGCTTGCTCGACCGGCCGGAGGATATTCCGGCCATGGCGCCGCTGATCGAGCAGGAAATCCTCTATCGTCTGCTGACCGGCCCGAACGGTCCCCGGCTGTTGCAGGTCGCCATGGCGGAGAGCCAGAGCAACAGGGTGGCCCGCGCCGTCGCCTGGATTCGCGGCAATTTCGTTCAGCCGCTGCGCATCGAGGAACTGGCCGAGCGCGTCGGCATGAGCGTTTCCTCGCTGCATCATCATTTCAAGGCCGTCACGGCCCTGACGCCGATACAATACCAGAAGCAGCTCCGCCTGCACGAGGCGCGGCGGCTGATGATCGTCGAGCAGCTCGATGTCGGCTCCGCCGGTCATCGCGTCGGCTATCAGAGCCCCTCGCAGTTCAGCCGCGAATATAGCCGCCTTTACGGCCTGTCGCCGCTCAGGGATATCGAGGGCAAGCGCAGTCCGGTCGCGGCGGAATAGGCTTTCCATTCCTCTATTTTTTGGCGCGGTGCAGCAACGATTTTGGCTTGACGGAGACCTCGCGCTAAGTCATAACGCGCCACGAACCGTACCGTACGGTACTCATGTGGGAGTGGCCATCGTGCTGAGTGAAGCAGGACAGTCGAGCGAGTTTTCGCCGCGCCAGAACGCCGTTCTGGAGCAGGCGTTGCGTTTGCTCGTCGATGGTGGCGAAAAGGCGCTGACGACCTCGGGCGTCGCGCGCGCCGCCAATTGCTCCAAGGAAAGTCTTTATAAGTGGTTCGGCGATCGCGACGGCCTGCTGTCGGCGATGATCACCTACCAGGCCAGCAAGGTGCGTACCTTCGAGCGCAATGGCGAGCGGCTGACGGTGGCGAGCCTGCATGATCATCTCGTCGTTTTCGCGCGTGATCTTCTGGAGGTTCTGGCGGGCGACGTGTCGCTGGCTTTGAACCGTCTGGCGATCGGCCAGTCGAACCGCGACGGCTCGAAGCTCGGCAAGCTGCTGCTCGAGCGCGGCCGCCGTCAGATCGACAAGCGCGCCAGCGGCCTGATCGATGCCGGCAAGCGGGCAGGGCTGCTGCGCTTCACCGATGCCGACGAGGCTTATCATACGCTTTACGGGCTCGTCGTCTCCGATCTTCATGTGCGCATGCTGCTCGGCGAACCGGGCCTGAAGGATACCAGCCGTCAAGCGGAGAAGGCGGTGAGCGCCTTCCTCAAGCTCTACGGCTCGGAAAAGGTTTTGGCGGAAGCGGCAGCGACCGTCTGAAGAAGTTCAATTCATATCCAGACAAGCAAAGGGAAGGACAAACAATGCGCGTCTATTACGATCGTGATGCCGATCTCAATCTCATCAAGTCGAAGAAGGTTGCCATCATCGGTTACGGCTCGCAGGGCCGTGCCCATGCGCTGAACCTGAAGGACAGCGGTGCGCAGAACGTTGTGATCGCGCTGAAGGCCGGTTCTCCGACCGTCAAGAAAGCCGAAGCCGACGGCTTCAAGGTCATGACCGTTGCCGAAGCTGCCGGCTGGGCCGATCTGATGATGATGGCGACCCCGGACGAACTCCAGGCCGACATCTACAAGGCCGACATCGCACCGAACATCCGTGACGGCGCTGCGATCGCCTTCGCCCACGGCCTCAACGTTCACTTCGGCCTCATCGAGCCGAAGGCTTCGGTCGACGTCGTCATGATCGCTCCGAAGGGCCCGGGCCACACGGTTCGCGGCGAATACCAGAAGGGCGGCGGCGTTCCCTGCCTCGTTGCCGTTCATCAGAACGCTTCCGGCAACGCCCTTGAACTCGCTCTCTCCTACGCCTGCGGCGTCGGCGGCGGCCGTTCCGGCATCATCGAAACCAACTTCCGCGAAGAGTGCGAAACCGACCTCTTCGGCGAACAGGTCGTTCTCTGCGGCGGTCTCGTCGAGCT
>JASGEG010000437.1:0-15729 GCA_047606605.1 Rhizobium sp. | reverse complement strand
CGTCGCTGTCGATATCGGAAACCGGCTCGCCGTCGATGCGGTAATCGCCGCTCGTCGGCTGGTCGAGACAGCCGAGGATGTTCATCAGCGTCGACTTGCCGGAACCGGACTGGCCGATGACGGCCGCAACCTCGCCGCGCCCGACCTCGAAGGATACGCCGTTCAGGACCTTGACGGCGCCGAAAGCCTTGTGGACGTTGGCGAGCTTAACGATTGGCGACATTGAGCTTCCTCTCGAGATTGCGGCTCCACAGAGAGAGCGGAAAGCACATGGCGAAGTAGAATACTGCCACCACGATGAAGACGGTGAAGGGTTCGAAGATCGAGTTGTTGATGAGCTTGCCGGCCTGCGACAGTTCGACGAAGCCGACGACGGAGGCGAGCGAGGTGTTCTTGACGATCTGCACGAGGAAGCCGACGGTCGGCGGCGTGGCGATGCGCAGCGCCTGCGGCAGGATGACCTTGATCAGGCGCTGCCAGCGCGACAGCGCCAGGCATTCGGCCGCCTCCCACTGCGTCTTCGGCACGGATTCGATACAGCCGCGCCAGATCTCGCCGAGAAAGCCGGAGGCGTAGATGGTCAGGCCCGCGGCGGCCGCGACGATGGCGGGAACCTGATCGAAGCCGAGGATGGCGATGCCGAAATAGATGAGGAACAGCAGCACCAGAAGCGGTGTGCCCTGCACGAGCTGGATATAGCCCGCCGCCAGCGTCCGCAGCATAGTCACGCTGCTGATGCGCGCCAATGCGACGAGGAAGCCGAGGATGCCGCCGCCGACGAAGGCGATCGCCGAAAGCCCGATGGTCCAAAGCGCTGCCCAGCTCAGGAATTCCAGATGAACCAAACCGAATGTTGTCATCGTCGCGTCCTTTACAGTGCCGTGCCGAGCTTGCGCCGGCGGACAAAGATCGCAAGGCCCAGCAGCCAGAGCGCGATGCGCACGACGAAGGACAGGAAGAGATAGAGAACGCCGACGACGATATAGGTCTCGAAGCTGCGGAACGTGTCCGACTGGATGCGGTTGGCGACGGCGGTCAGCTCCTCGGCCGAGATCTGCGAGGTGATCGAGGAGGCGAGCATCAGGAGCACATACTGGCTGGTCAGCGCCGGATAGACCCGCTCGATGGCCGGGCGGATGACCACGTGCCAATAGGTCTGGCGGCGCGACAGGCAGAGACATTCCGCCGCCTCGAGCTGCGCCTTGTGAATGGATTGCAGGCCGGCGCGAACGATCTCGCAGGTATAGGCGCCGACATTGACGACCAGCGCGATGACCGCCGCCAGGTTCGCCGAGACGTGGACGCCGAGCGTGGCGATGCCGAAATAGACCAGGAACACCTGCACCAGCAGCGGCGTGTTGCGGATGACCTCGACATAGGAGGCGACGATGGCGCGGACCCAGGGACCCCCGTCGGCGCGGCCGATGGCACAGAGCGTGCCGATGACGAAGCCGACGACGGTGGAAAGGACGGAGAGCTGCAGCGTCAGCCAGACGCCGAGCGCGAACTCCTTCCAGTAGGGAAGGAGCGAAGCGAAGTCGAATTGATAGCTCATGCCGCTCCTCCGGATGCCGGATAGCGTGCGGCCAGCGCCCGCAGGATGGGCGCCGCGTAATCCTCGGAGGGCTTTCCGACCCAGTCGAGGAAGGCGGCGATGCGGCGCTCCACCTTCTGGGCATGGTGCTGGGCGATGTCGGCGATGCGGTGGTTGAGGAATGGGTTGGAAAAGCGGTCGAGCGTGGTCGCCACATAGGCTTTGGCTTCATCGCCCATGCCCTTCAGGGCGAAGCCGGGAACGACCTCGCCGGCATAGAGGGCTTCGAGCCGCTCCCGGACATTCCGATCGGCGAGGATGCCGCGCACCGTCTGGTCGCCCGCATGGCCTTCCGCTTGCCAGATCTCGGCGAGAAACGTGTGGCCGAGGTTCAGAATATGCAGTTTCAGGCGTTCATAGGGTTCGAGATTGGGCGTGAGCACGATCTGGTCGTGCGTGCAGGGCAGCCGGACGCCCGGCGCCTGCCGGATCGCCCAGAGCGCATAGGGTTCGGCGACGGCGCCGACCGGCTCGATGGGTTCGGAGACGATCCTGTCGACCAGCGTGTCGGCGAAGGCGACCTCGCGGTCGAGCCATTCGAAGAACGCTGCAGGCTGATGGTTCAGCCGCGCGCTTTCGACGACCGCCTGCTTGAGATGCTGGCCGTTGCCGGTCACCAGTTCGCAGGGCAGCACCACGAGCGGCCGCGCGCAAGCCTGCCAGCGGCGACAGAGCAGGAATGCCAGCTTTGCCGGAAATGATTTGGGCGCGCGGCCGTCCGATGAAAAGTGGTCTTCATCCGGGCTGGTCCGGTAGCCGGTGTCGCCGGTGTTGGAGACGATGAAATCCGCCTCCTCGACGAAGAGCCTGGTGATTTCGGCCCAATCGTTTACGGCCGAAAGCCCGCGGTCGACGCTTTTGACCTGCACGGTGCGGTCGATCGTCTTGCCGTCCTCCACGCCGCGGATGATGACCGGATAGCCCTCGGGCCGGCCGAACGCGGCGACCCGGCCGCTGCGGCTGCTGTCGCCCGACACCTGAACGACGGTAATGGGACCGACCGTCTGACCGGCTTCTGTCGCCTCGTGGACGAAAAATGCCATATGCGCCTGCAGGAAGCGGCTGGTCCCGAACTGGATGATGCGGTCGCTCACGCGTCAGTCTTCCCGATGAAGGCGCAACGCGGAATCCTATTGGCAAGGTCAATCCCGGACAAGCTCAGATCCTCCCTCTCGCTGTCTCTTATATATATAAGACAGCGGGGATTTCGTGAGTCAACTGTTTTTTATATAAATAAATCGACTATATATTGCGGGTGGATCGCGAACGGGGATGATTTGGAATGAAGGGGAATGCAGTCTACAAGGGCGCGTACAACCGCTGCCTGTCCTATCTCGAGGAGCTTGAGATCGGCCAAAGGCTGTCGTCGAATTCGGAACTGGCATCGAAACTGGCGGTCAGCCGCACGACGGTGCGCTCCGTGCTTTCGTCCCTGACGGAGGCCGGGATCGTGCAGCCGGACGAGGCCGGCCATTCTCTGCGGCGCCGTCCGGAGCCGGACGACCATTTTCCGGAGCCGCAGACCATATCGGCGGGAACCGCCGTCGAGCGCCGCTTCATGGAGTGGATATTGCAGGGCGATTTTCGTGCCGGACAGCTGCTGAACAGCGCCGAGCTTGCGCGGCAATTCGGCACCTCGACCACCACCATCCGCGAATATCTCACGCATTTCCAGCATTTCGGGCTGATCGAGCGCCGCCCCAACAGCGCCTGGGTGTTCCACGGCATCACGCCGAATTTCGCCGAGGAGATCTACGAGGTGCGCGAAATGTTCGAGCTGCGCTCGGCCCGCCACCTCATCAAGCGGCCGGCCGGCGACCCCTGCTGGAAGGAGTTGCAAGCCATCGAGGCGGAGCATCTGAAATTGCTGGCGGATATCGATCGCCGCTATCCTGAATTCCCGGCGCTCGACGAACGCCTGCACCGCTTCGTGCACGATGCCGCGAACAACAGGTATATCACCGAATTCTACAGCGTCGTCTCCGCCATTTTCCACTACACCTACCGGTGGAATATCGATGACGAGAAGCAGCGCAACACCAGGGCGCTGACGCAGCATCTCGATTATATCGCCGCCCTTCGCAGCCGCGATCCGGAGGCGGTGGAGGCGAGCTTGCTGGCCCATCTCGGCGCCGCGCGTGCAACGCTGATGCGCTCCATCCAGGTCGGGCCGTTCAAGGTGTCCTGAGCCGCCCTGTGCTTTTGTTTGACGCAGTTCCGGGCGGAAAACCGTCGCGCATCTTTCCTGGAATCGCTCTATGGCACCTGCGCGCCGGTTGCCGCCGTATAGACGCAATAGAGCGACTTGGTTGCGGTGATGTAGAGGTGGTTGCGGCGCGGCCCGCCGAAGGTGAGGTTGGCCACGGTCTGCGGCACCTTGATCTTGCCGAGCAGCGCCCCGTCGGGGGCGAAGCAATGCACGCCGTCGCCAGCGCTCGTCCAGATATTGCCGGCGACGTCGGCCCTGAAACCGTCCGGAAGGCCGGTATCGATGTTGCAGAAGACGCGGCCATTGGCGAGCCTGCGCCCGTCGATGACGTCGAAGACGCGGATATGGCGTGGCGCGTTGACATCGTGGCTTGAGGCGGAATCGGCGATATAGAGCCTGGTCTCGTCCGGCGAGAAGGCCAGGCCGTTCGGCTGGCCGAAATCGTCGGCGACGATCTCCAGTTCGCCGCTTGCGGGATCGAGCCTGTAGACATTGCGCGTCGCCTGTTCGGGTTCCGCCTTGTAGCCTTCGTAATCGGACAGGATGCCGTAGGTCGGGTCGCTGAACCAGATCGATCCGTCGGAACGGACGATGACGTCGTTGGGCGAGTTCAGCCGCTTGCCCTGATAGCGATCGGCAAGCACGGTGATCGACCCGTCGATCTCGGTGCGGGTGACGCGCCGCGTCCCATGCTCGCAGGAGACCAGCCGTCCCTGCCGGTCGCGCGTGTTGCCGTTGGTGAAATTCGAGGCGGCGCGGAAAGTGGAGACGCCGCCGCCGGGCACCCAGCGCAGCATGCGTTCGTTCGGAATGTCGCTCCAGATCAGGCATCCGGTATCGGCGAACCAGACCGGGCCTTCCGCCCAGCGACAGCCGGAATAGAGCTCGTCCAGCGCGGCGCTTGGAACGATGAGATGCCGGAAGCGGGGGTCGTGGATTTCGTAAAGCGGATGCTCGTCCTTGGCCATTGCGATGTTTCCTGTGCTGTCGAGAGGGATCAGCATTCGCCGATCGGATCAGCGTCCGCCGAGGGGGCGGCCGCCTGCGACGAGAATGACGGCGATGATGATGAAACCGGTGAGGATGAGCCGCGAGCCGGCGCCGAAGCCATAGGTGTTCAGCATGGAGACGACGAGGAACATGAAGAGCGACGCGCCCCATATGCCCGGCACGTTCGAATCCCCGCCCGCGACCGCCGTCCCGCCGATGATAACGACGGCGATCGACATCAGCAGATATTCCGCCCCCATGTTGAGCGCCGCGCCGCCGGAGAAGCTGGCAAGCAGATAGCCGCAGATCGAGGCGAGCACGGCGCAGAGCACATAGGTCACCAGCCGGGTGCCGTCGACGGGGATGCCGGCCATGCGGGCGGCGAAGATGCTCTGGCCGATGGCTGCGATCCAGCGGCCGTAGATAGTCTTTTCCAGCAGAATCCAGGCGAGAATGGAAAGCAGCAGCGCCACGATGGCGATGTTGGGAATGCCGGCAAGGCTCGATGTGGTGAACTCGGCCAGTTGTTCCGGCGGCTTGATGCGCAGGCCGCGATTGCTCCAGATGGCGGTGGACTGCACGATGAAGCTCATCGACAGGGTGGCGATGATCGGCGGGATGCGCAGCAGCTTGATCAGCGCATAATTGCCGATGCCGATGCCAAGGCCGATCAGGATGGAGATCAGCAGGCCCGGCAGGATCATGCTGTCCTCGACATTCATCAGCTTGAGCGCCAGGGTGCCGGCCAGCGTCATCGTCGCGGGGACGGAAAGGTCGATATTGCCCGGTCCGAGGGTGATGACGAACATCTGGCCGATGCCGACGATGACGGAGAAGGCCGCGAAGGTCAGCGCCGCCTGCGACAGGCCGAGCGAGCTGGCGCCGCCGGTGAACAGCACGGTGATGATCCAGACGATGGCTGCCGCGCCGAAGGACCAGATCCAGGGCTTCCGTTGCAGCGCGTGAAGGGCATTCATGCGTGTTTCCCCCGCTTTTCAAGACGATTGAGCAGCAGGCGCAAGGCGAGCACGACGATCAGGATGGCGCCCTGCGCTCCGATCTGCCAGTCCGGCGAAATGCGCAGGAAGGACAGGAAGGAGCCGGCGAGCGTCAGCGTCAGCGCGCCGATGACGGCACCGACCGGCGATATGCGGCCGCCGGTGAATTCGCCGCCGCCGAGGATGACGCCGGCAATCGACAACAGCGTGTAGCGCAGCGCGATATTGGCATCCGCCGAGGTGGTGAGGCCGACCAGCGCAATGCCGGACAGCACTGCGAAGAAGCCGGCGAGCCCATAGGCGGCGGCGCGCAGGGTGAGGATCGACCATCCCGCGCGCTCCACCGAGCGCTGGTTTCCGCCGACGCCGCGCACCAGCACCCCGAATGCCGAGCGCATGACGAGGACATGCGCGGCAACGGCGATGACGATGCTGGCGACGATCGCCATCGGCACCAGCGGCGGTTTCGACGTCATCAGCCAGCGTGCCCAGTCGGGCGCCGCGCCGCCGGGTGCCGGCAGCAGCAGCACGGCAAGCCCGCCCCAGACGAAGCTCATGCCGAGGGTGACGACGATCGAGGGCAGGTCCCGGACATAGATGACCACGCCGATGAGCGCATAGGCGGCGACGGCGGCAGCGAGGATCAGAATGCCGATGAGCGGCTGGGATTGCAGATAGGTCGCCGCCACGCAGGCCGCGAAGCTCACGAAAGTTCCCATCGACAGGTCGAGGTCGTTGACGGACATGATCATCATCTGGGCGATGGTCGCAAGCGCGATCGGCACGGCGAGATTGAACAGCAGGTTCAGCCCGACATAGCTCATGGCGCGCGGCTGCAGATAGAAGACTGCGACGAGCAGGACGGCGAGGGAAAGGGCCGGGATGATCAGGCGCACCGTGCTGGAGGATAGGCGGATCATGCGCTTTCTCCGGAGAATGAAGCTGCCAGCACGTTTTCCTCCGTAATGGCGTCGCCGACGAGTTCGTCGACGATGGCGCCGCTGCGAAACACATAGGCCCGGTCGCAGAGCCGGATTTCGTCCATCTCGGTCGAATACCAGATGAAGGTGCGACCGTTTCCCGCCTCGTGATGCAGGATATTGTAGACCTCCTGTTTGGTGCCGATATCGACGCCGCGCATGGGGTCGTCCATCAGCACCATGGAGGAGGTCGTCGCCAGCGCGCGGGCAAAGAGCACCTTCTGCTGGTTGCCGCCCGACAGCGACAGGATGCCGTTTGCCATGCTGGGCGTGCGGATTTCGATCCGGCTCTTCCAGTCGGCACCGAGGCTGTCCTCGCGGGTCCTGTCGACCAGGAAGCGCTTCGAAAGATCGGAAAGCGAGGCGATGCTGAGGTTCTTCAGGATGCTCCACAGCGGGAATGTGCCGTTGAGGCTGCGGTCGCCGGCGACGAAGGCGATGCGGCCCTGCCGGCCCGGCAGCCAGTCGCTGCTGAGCGTGCGATAGAGATCGAGCAGCATCTCCGTCTGGCCGTGGCCGCCGAGACCGGCAAGCCCGATCACTTCGCCGCGATAGGCATTGAAGGCAATGCCCTTGCCGCCCCTGGCGGGCAGGGAGAGGATCGGTGACGTGTCCCTGGTCTTTTCCTTGCCGCGCCGAAAGTCTCTATCGCGGACCACGCTGCCCATCGCCTGGACGAGGCTATTGGTGGAAAATTCCCCGGCCGGCCGGTCGGCGACGACCTTGCCGTCCTTCATGACGACGATGCGATCCGAGGTCGACAGGATCTCGCCGAGAATATGGGAGATCAGCAGCACGGCGCCGCCGGCATCGACATATTTGCGCACATAGGTCATGAGCTGCGCGGCCAGCCCTGCATCGAGCGATGACGTCGGCTCGTCGAGAATGACCAGCTTCGGCGTCTGCTCGACCGCCGAGAAGACGATAGCGATCTCGACCATCTGCCGCTCGGCGATGGAAAGTTCCCCGACTGTGCGCAAGACGTCGATGCGGTGACCGGCAAAAATCTCGTCCAGCTTGGCGCGGACGATGCCGGCGGCCCGCTTGCGCCAGCTCCAGTCATTGAGGTCGCGATGCACGACCCGCATGTTTTCGACGACCGTGAGGTTCGGCGACAGCGACAGTTCCTGGAAGACGCAACGGATGCCGTGGCGGCGCGCTGCGTTGATGCCATGGGCGGAGGCGTCGCTATCATAGGCAATGGTGCCCTCGTGCGGGCTGAGGCCGCCATTGATGACATTGACGATCGTCGACTTGCCGGCGCCGTTATGGCCGACCAGCCCGATGCATTCGCCGCCGTTGATGACGAGATCGGCCCCGTCGAGCGCCTTGACGGCACCGAACTGCACCTTGATGCCGCGCGCGGAAACGACAGGTTTCGTCAATGCTTCTTCTGTCATGGGCCTCGCTGCTTCTGGCTGCATTCAAGGGATCTGCGGGCGTAAGAACATCGTTTCCGGCCGCACCATTCGTGGATGGCGTCGGCCGAAAACGGCTGCGGGCTCCAGATCACTTCGCCGCGTCGATGACCTTCTGGGCGTCTTCGAGCGAGTATTCGACATTGGCGACGCCGCCCTGCTGGGTATTGGCGAGGTTGGTTTCGAGATTGGCCTGGTCGATGCGCAGGAAGGGCACCACCAGATCCTTCTTCACCTGCTTGCCGTCGAGAATCTGCTGGGCGACCCAGAAGGCGAGGGTGGAGACGCCGGGGGCGATGGAGACCGACATGGTCTCATAGCCGTTCGCATCCTTTTCCTTCTTCCACCAGGCGAGCTCGTCCTGCCGGTTGCCCATGACGATGGTCGGCATGGGGCGCTTGGCGGCCGCGAAGGCCTGGGCGGCGCCATAGCCGTCGCCACCCTGCGTCGCCACCGCCGCGATCTCGGGCAGGCTTGGCAGAACGCCGGCGACGGCGCGCTGGGCGACGTCCTGCGCCCAGTCGCCATGCACGGAGCCGACGATCTTGAACTGCGGATATTTGGCGACACCGGCATGAATGCCGGCCGAAATCTCGTCATCGACCGAGACGCCGGCAAGGCCGCGGATTTCCAGGATGTTGCCGCCCTTCGGAAGCTTCTTGGCGAGATACTCGATCTCGCTTTCGCCCATTCCCTTGAAATCGACGGCGATGCGCCAGGCGCAGGGCTCGGTCACGATGCCGTCGAAAGAAACGACGGTGATGCCGGCGTCGCAGGCTTCCTTGACCGCGCCGTTCAGCGCCGTCGGCGATGCCGCGTCGATGACGATGGCGTCATAGCCCTGCAGGATCATGTTCTGGATCTGCGCGGCCTGCTCGGTTGCCTGGTTCTCGGCCGTCGTAAACGAGTCTGCCGCGGCGACCACGCCGGTCTTCACGGCCTCGCCGGTCACCTTCTGCCAGCTCGTCAGCATGGCCTGGCGCCAGGAATTGCCGGCATAATTGTTGGATAGGGTAATTTTCTTGGATGACGTGTCCGCAAGCGCGGACAACGGTGCTGCAACGCCGGCAATCACGACGGATGCCAGCAGCATCTTGGCGATATTCATATTCCTTCCTCCCAAAAAGACCTAAATCTCACTCCCAGGTCAGGATTTTCGACCATGCTCCTCAACAACGGCCGAAAATAATATTTGCACTGAAGGTCGCCCCGTCAGTAAAGATAGGATGTCCGAGATTCTTTCGGTTGTACAGGCGCTTAACGGGACGGACGTTGCGGGAACCCGCAGAAAAAATGCGCCTTTCCGCAAGACGAACGATGCCGATCGGCGCTTAATGACACTCGGATTTTGCGTTTCGCAACCGGCCTGGGGAGAGGCCGGCGCGCTGCCTGGGAGGGCCGGCCTTGCACATGTCGGAGTCGCGGTCGCTGTTCGACCATTATCTGAGCATTTCCAGGCTGCTGGCCGGGCAGCTCGATTTTCATTCGGTCATCCGTTCGGTCGCCGACGAGATCAGCCATGTCATCCCCTATGACCATTTCGACGTCTGCATCATCATGGTGGATGAGAAATATCACAGCGCCTATGAGAGCGGCCTTGAGACCGATTGGGGCAAGCGCCATCCCGCGCCGGTCGATGACAGTCCCATCCGCACCCTCCTTTGGGGCGAAGTCGACCATCTGCTGACCGACGACGCCATGAGCGACCCGCGCTTTCATTTCGAGGGCGCCTTCTCGCATCCGATCATCCGCGAGCAATTGAGAAGCCGCCTGCATGTGCCGCTGAAGGTCCAGGGCAATGTCATCGGCGCCCTGAGCTGTTCCAGCTACCGGGCAGGTCTGTATGGAATGCAGGATGTGGAGAATGCACGCGCCATCGCCGATCTGCTGGCGCCGCATTTCTTCGCCATCCGTGCGGCCGAGCAGGCGAAGCGCTCGGCCATCGTGGAGGCGGAGGCGCGTGCCCGCGAGGAGGGCCTGCGGCTGGGAGCGCTGAAATTGACGGAGGCGCTGGAGGCCGAGCGCCAGCGCATCGGCATGGACCTTCACGACCAGATATTGGCGGATCTGACGCGGCTTTCGCGGCGCCTGGAGCGGCTTGCGCGCATGCCCGATGTCACCGGCGAAGCGCTGGAGCCGCTGTTTCGCGGATTGCAGCACTGCATGCACGATCTCCGCCAGATCATCGAAGAGGCCAAGCCATCGGTCCTGCAGCTCTTCGGCTTCGCACAGGCGATCGAAAACCATCTGGAGCGCTCGATCCAGGAAAGCGGGGCGACGATGCGCTGGAAGCTGACCGACGAGACGAACGGCGCGATCGATTGCCTCGAACAACCCGTCAGCATCGCGCTGTTTCGCATCGCGCAGGAGGCGATCAACAACGCCATCCGCCATGCGCAGGCGAGTTGCGTTCTGGTTCGCCTGGAGGCGGCGGCTGGAGCTCTGATCATAGAGGTCAGCGATGACGGCATCGGCCTCAACGCGGCAGACAAGACAAGCGGAGGAGGGATCGAAAACATGAAGACGCGGGCTCGCCTGATTTCCGCGCGCTTCGCCGTCAGGCCCGCGAGTGCGGCAGGCGGCACCAGCGTCACCGTGACGCTTGCCGGCCGGGCTCTGGCGGCGTTTGGAGGAGCGGCATGAAGGTGCTGATCATCGAGGACGATCCGTTGCATCGTTCCTATCTCAATGAAGCGGTCCGGGCGGCGCTTCCGGAATGCGAGACCGTGCTGGAGGCCGAGAACGGCCATGCCGGCGAAAGGCTCGCCCGCGACTATCGTTCGGCCCATGTGGTGATGGATCTGCAGATGAGCCCGCGCAACGGCATCGAGGCGGCGCGGACGATCTGGAAGGAAAGACCCGAGACCCGCATCCTGTTCTGGTCGAACTATTCCGACGAGGCCTATGTCCGCGGCGTGTCGCGCATCGTGCCGCAGGGGGCGGTCTACGGCTATGTTCTGAAATCGGCGTCCGACGACCGGTTGCGGCTGGCGCTGCGCAGCATCTTCATCGAGAGCCAATGCGTGATCGACCGCGAAGTGCGCGGCATGCAGCAGAAGAGCCTCGGCAACGCCAATGGCTTCACCGACGCCG
The DNA here is from genome assembly GCA_047606605.1 of Rhizobium sp. GTDB lineage: Bacteria > Pseudomonadota > Alphaproteobacteria > Rhizobiales > Rhizobiaceae > Rhizobium. The sequence continues at coordinate 4,447 of JASGEG010000437.1, read as the reverse complement.
AATATGAAATTCTCGTCGACATCGCGCTCGGGCTGACCGACCGGGCCATTGCCGAGCGGCGCAATCTGTCGGTGCGCAGCGTGCAGAACCGGCTGCAGCAGCTTTATGAGAAGCTGGACGTCTATCGGTCGCTTGGCCATGATCCCGATGACGGCCGGTTCAATCTGCGCGCACGGGCGGTGGCCGTGGCTTTCCTGCGCAAGCTCCTGAACCACAGCGCGATCGAGCGCGCCGAGGCGGACCTGGCATCCTGGCTCGCCCGGCAGAGCGCGTCCGCGCGCGACACCGATGATGGATGATATCCCCTAAAACAATGCTGCCGCAGGTCATGTCCGACATGCGGCAGCGTCGTATTGCTGGTGGCAGGCTTACGCCTGGCTGCGGGCCATGACGACCGGGATCATCAGGTCGCCCCAGTTGCCTTCGCCGCCGTGATGGCGGGCCGAGCGGACGAGCTCGACCGAGATGCCGGCCTCGACGGCCTTCATGACCGAGTGGTTCAGCCGGTGCAGATCGTTGGCCAGGGCCCGGATCGTGCTTTGCTGATCGGGCGTCAGGCTTGTGGATTGTTCTTCCGCGCGCTCGCGGACACGTACGATGGAAGCCATGGTTCTCCTCCTTGAGCTTCGGGTTATTCTGCGGCCGGGCGGAATTGCTCGTGCTCGGTCGATGCTTTCATGGCGGTGGTCGATGACAGGCCGCCGCTGATGGCGAGCGACACGGCATCGAAATAGCCGGTGCCGACTTCGCGCTGATGCTTGGTGGCGGTGTAGCCGTTCTGCTCGGCGGCGAATTCCGCCTGCTGCAGCTCGGAATAGGCCGCCATCTGCCGATCCTTGTAGCCGCGCGCCAGTTCGAACATGCCGAAATTGAGCTGGTGGAAGCCGGCAAGCGTGATGAACTGGAACTTGTAGCCCATGGCGCCGAGCTCGCGCTGGAACTTGGCGATGGTCGCCTCGTCCAGATTTTTCCGCCAGTTGAAGGAGGGCGAGCAATTATAGGCAAGGAGCTTGCCGGGATAATGCCTGTGCACGCCTTCGGCGAAGCGCCGCGCCTGTTCCAGATCGGGTTTCGAGGTCTCGCACCAGATCAGGTCGCAATGCGGCGCATAGGCGACCGCGCGGGCGATGCAGGGCTCCAGCCCGTTGCGGAGCTGATAGAAGCCCTCGACCGTGCGTCCGGCGTCGTAATCGACGAAGGGCCGGTCGCGCTCGTCGATGTCCGATGTCATCAGCTTGGCGGCTTCCGCATCGGTGCGGGCGATGACGAGCGTCGGCACGCCCATGACGTCGGCTGCCAGGCGGGCCGCGTCGAGATTGCGGATATGCGCCGCCGTCGGGATCAGCACCTTGCCGCCGAGATGGCCGCACTTCTTTTCGGAAGCGAGCTGATCCTCGAAATGAACGCCCGCCGCGCCGGCCTCGATATAGGCCTTCATGATCTCGAAGGCGTTCAGCGGCCCGCCGAAACCGGCCTCGGCATCGGCGACGATCGGGGCGAACCAGCTATCGACGGAAAGCCCCTTGCCTTCGGATGTCTCGATCTGGTCGGCGCGCTGCAGCGTGCGGTTGATGCGCTTGGCAAGCTCCGGCCCGGCATTGGCCGGATAGAGCGACTGGTCCGGATACATGGCGGATGCGGTATTGGCGTCGGCGGCGACCTGCCAGCCGGAAAGATAGATCGCCTTCAGGCCGGCGCGAACCATCTGCATGGCCTGGTTGCCGGAAAGCGCGCCGAGCGCATTGACGAAATCCTCGCGATGCAGAAGCGCCCAGAGCCGGTTCGCGCCCAGTTCGGCCAGCGAATAGCGCAGCTCCACCGAACCGCGCAGCCGCCGCACGTCTTCCGCCGAATAGGGACGTTCGATGCCGTCGAAGCGGCCGGTTGGTGCATTGCGGATCAGATTGTCAAATTCTGTCACGATTTCCTCCATACAGAATGCCCGTCACTCGGGTGACGCATTGACAAGATCGACAAAGTGGCGGCGAAATGCCAGAGAAACCTTTCGGATAGCGTCCGGAAAAGGGTCACGTTGCAAATCCTTGACGAAGGGTGGCGGTCACTTTGTCAAAATTTGTAAAATTTTGCAGGCGGAGGAGCATTGATGGTGGAGAGAAAGATTTTCGCCGGCCCGAAGGTCCGGCGCGTGCGCAACGGGCTCGGCATGACCCAGACGGCCATGGCGGACGCGCTGGAAATCTCGCCCTCCTATCTCAACCTCATCGAGCGCAACCAGCGGCCCCTGACCGTACAGCTGCTGCTGAAGCTCAGTTCCGCATTCAAGATCGATCTCGACGAGCTCAGGAGCGAGGCGGGCGACGGCCTCGGGCAGTTGAAGGAGATTTTTGCCGATCCGCTGCTGGCCGGCGAGCTGCCTGGCGATCAGGAGCTGGTCGAGCTGGCCGAGATCGCGCCGAATGCGGCAAGCGGCGTCGTCAAGCTCTACCGCGCCTATCGCGAGCAGGCGGCCCGCCTCTCCGACCTGATGACCTTGACCACGCAAGCCGGCGCGATGCCGCCCATCGGCGGCGCCCGCCTGCCGGCCGACGAGGCCCGCGACGTCTTCGAGAGCCGTTCGGCCTGTTTCCCGCGTCTTGAGACGGCGGCCGAAAGCTTCGCCGCCGGCCTGCCGGCCGATCAGGATCTGCCTTTCGCCTTGAAGGACTGGCTGCGCGCCGAGTGTGGGATCAGCGTGCGCATTCTGCCGGTGCATGTCATGCCCGATCTTCGCCGGCGGTTCGACCGGCATTCGATGCGCCTGTTTCTGTCCGAGCGCCTGTCGCCGGCCGATCAGACGCATGAGATCGCCATCGAGGTTGCGGGCATCGCCCTCAAGGAGGCGATCGGTGCGGAGCTGGAGGAGCTTTCCTTGTCGACCCCCGAGGCAAGGCGCATCGCCCGCTTCGAGCTTGGCCGCCTGGCGGCCCTTGCGCTTGTGATGCCCTATGCGGCTTTCCTCAAGGCGGCGCAGGGCGTCAAATACGATATCGATATGCTGTGCGCGCGTTTCTCCGCCTCCTTCGGGCAGGCGGCGGCGCGGTTGACGATGCTGCAGCGGCCGGGTGCATCCGGCGTGCCCTTCTTTCTGATGGAGATCGATTCGGCCGGTCATCGCCTGCGCAGGATGGGCGCGCATGGCTTCCCGCGCTCGTCCTTTAGCGGCGGCTGTCCGAAGCTCAATATCCATGCCGCGTTCCTGCAGCCGGGTCAGATATTGTCGGAGACCGTCGAAATGCCGGATGGCTCGACCTTTCTGACGGTCGCGCGCACGCAGGAAGGGCCGCGGGCACCGTTCGGCGAGCGTGTTCGCCGCACCGCCCTGCTGCTTGGTTGTGACAGCGTGGTCGGCGCCAATCTCGTCTATGGTCAGTTCGGTCCATCGGGTCAGCCGCCGGTGGCGGTGGGGCCGGCCTGTCGGTTGTGCGAACGCAAGGGCTGTCTTTCGCGCGCCGAGCCGCCCGTGACCAGGCCACTCGGGCTGGACGAGATGACGACCGGCCTCAGCATCTTCGATTTCTGATACGACGGCGACGACATTATCGCGTCGGGCAGCGGAATTTCGCCGGAACAATAGTCCGCGAAAGCGGTTGTTCCTTGTTCACGCGGGTCAATCAGCGCGAGGTGCGGACATGTGGCGCGAAGTCCTATTCGTCGGTGCGGTGGCGGCCGGTTGCCTTATCGCTTCAGCCGCCCTTGCCCAGAGCGACAAGCAATTTCTCAGCGATGCCATCAAGGGTGACAATGCCGAAATCGCGCTTGGCCAGCTTGCGGTACGCAAGGGAGCAAGCGACGGCGTGCGCTCCTTCGCACAGATGCTGATCGATGACCATGGCCGGGGCAAGAAGGAGCCGACCGCGCCCCCCGCCGATCTGGACGTCAAGGTGACGAGCGGCATCAGCCCGCAAGTGCAGGGCGAGATCGACACTCTGCAACGCGCGACAGGCCCCGACTTCGACAAGGCTTTCGTTGCCTATATGGTCTCCGACCATGAAAAGGATATCGCGGCCTTCAAGGAAAAGGCGGGCGAGGGCGATCGGCCGGTATCGGCGCTCGCCAGGAAAACATTGCCGGTGTTGGAAAAGCATTTACAGCTCGCGCGGTCGCTGAACGATTGATCGCGACGGGATATGCCGGGGGTCGGGTCCATGAACAGTCCAGCACCTTCTCCTTCCGCTCCCGCAGGCCGGCCATTTGCCGGGTTCTTCCATTGGGGAGCATCATGACCTCCTATCTGCTTCAGCTTCTGGCATGGCTGGTCTTCATGGCCGCGCTGCTGTTTTGGCCGGCCGGCACGCTCGCCTTTCCCGGCGCCTGGATCATGATCGCCCTGTTTGCGATCGGCAGTCTGGCCATGATCGTCTGGTTGTCGCGCTACAGTCCGAGCCTGCTCAGGGAGCGTATGGGTTCGCCTTTGCAGCGCGGTCAAAAGATCTGGGATCGCATATGG
>JASGEG010000436.1:0-5039 GCA_047606605.1 Rhizobium sp. | reverse complement strand
TCCTGGGGAAAGTGGGTCACCAATCCACCCACGCAGATTGCAAACGGCACGACTGCAACCTTCTATGCCGACCCCTTCGCGCCTTCGGCATAGAAGGTTGCAGTCGTGCCGTTTGCAATCTGCGTGGGTGGATTGGTGACCCACTTTCCCCAGGAAAGAGAGTTGCTGTTCAAGGTCAGGATTCCACCAGAATTGTTCTGGACGTTCATGTGGCACTGCATATTCTCAGACATGATAGCCTCCTCATATGTGGATCGATCGCCTCGATAGCTGAAACCAGCTCTGCCGACCGGAGCGGCGCCCTTCCGTCGGTATTCGATGACTGCATCCTCCCGGTCTCGCCGGGAGACTATCCGTTGGCGTCGGCGGCGATCCGGCCGGCTAGCTCGCCAAGGCTGGAACGCCCGAGAAGCTCCGCCAGAGGGAGCTCCCGCCCCCAGCGCTCGCGCAGCAGCAGCTGCAACTCGACCGCCATGAGTGAATCGATGCCCTTGCGCACCAGCACGTCCTGTTCGGCAAAGGCGGCGGCCGGCAGGCCCAAGATCTGCGCCGCGCAATCGGCGAGATCACCGAGCGCAAGCCGATGACGCTCCTCCCGGCTCAGAGCCGCCCGCTCGTCCATCGAGATCGTTGCCGCCGTCGGCTGCGGGGTGCGGTCGTCCGGCGCCAGTGTCGGAAACATCCAGGCATGCCGCCGATGGCTCTGTGCGAATTTTGCCCAATCGATGCCGGCGCAATACAGCATGCTTTGCGGGCGGCCGATGAGATCGGCCAGAAGACGTCTGCCCTCCTCGGGCGTGATGGGCAGCAGACCTTGCAGGGAAAAGAAATGTGCAAGGCGCTCGTCGGCGGCCATGCCGACCGACCATGGCCCCCAGCCGATGCTGAGCGCCGGAATGCCCCGCATCTCCAGCCGCCGGACGAAAGCGTCGAGATAGCCGTTCGCAGCCGCATAAGCCGACTGCCCATAGGCCGGAAACAATCCGGAAATCGAGGAATGCACCAGGCAAAGATCAAGGGCGGCGCCCTCGGGATCAACCGCGTCGAGGGCGTCGATCAGGTTCGACAGACCCAGCACCTTGGCGCCGAAGACATGGGAGAAATCGCGCCGACGCATCTCGCGAAGCGGACGGTCGGCAATCGCGGCGGCGGCATGCACGACGCCACGAACGGCGGGAAACCGCGCTTGCGAAAGACCGAGCAGGGCGGCCCGGCACGCCTCGGCATCGGTGAGATCGAAGCCCAAAGGCAATAGTCTGACGCCGCGGGCTTCCAGTTCCGTCAGCCAGTCGATGCGCTCGCGCAAGACGGGGTCGGCCTCCTCGCTCCAGCCGGAGCGCGGCGGAAACGGCGCCTGTCCGCACAGCACCAGAAAGCGGGCGCCGCGGTCGATGAGATAGTCCGTGCTCAGCCGGCCGAGCGCGCCGAAGGCACCCGTGACCAGATAGCTCGCATCGGGCCGCAGCCAGACCGGACCGCCACCATCGGTAGCCGGCGCCTGCACAAGCTCGGGCCGCCACCAGAATCCCTCCCGCCGCAGGAATTGCGTCTGCCCGGTCGGGGTGTTGACGAGAGTGAAAAGCGCTTGCGACCAGGAGGCCGCGTCCCCGTCCTCGAGATCGACGAGACCCCGCCAGCAGCCGCTTCCTTCCGCATCGATCAGCGTCCGGCCCAATCCCCACAAGCCGGACTGGACAGGCTCGGGACCATCCGGATCGTGGGCGCCCCGCGTGATCAGCCAGAATTCGGCGCCGGCGGCGGCGTCAGCCTGTTCGGCGCAATGCTGCCCAAACGAGGTCAATGCCTGAAGCTCGTCGGCCAGCGTCAGCCCCCGCCAGTCGAGCGCCTGGAAATCCAGCACCGTCAGGACCTTGGCATGATCGGAAGCATGGAGCTGCCTGATGGCATCGGCACGGCATGCGGCCGCGTCGGCCAGAAGGACATCCTCTCCCTGCGCGGTCAGATAATCCGCAAATGCCGCCGCCGCGCCCTGGCGATCACGCCAGATCAGCCATCGCCTCGGTTTCACGACCAGCGGCGGGAAGGCGCGTTCGTCCACCGGCCTCCACGCGACGCAAAAGGCGAGATCCGCCGGCCGCTTGCCGCCACGAAGCGCCGACGGCATCTGAACCGCCTGCATGGTAACGGCGCGAAACCGGGCAACAATTGTGCCGTCGACAGCCGTCAGTTCCAGATCGGCGACGGATTCGCGTTCGTCCCGGCGCAGCAGGCTGGCTGCTGCGGTGAGCGGAAAATCGGCGTCGCGGACCGCCCGGTTCAAGGTCACGTCCGTGATCGCGACGGGAAGGCGCTCACAGGAACCTTCCTGCCCGCCTGCCTTCCCGAGTGCCGGCTCCAGGGCCAGCATGACCTGAAAGGCGGCGTCCAGAACCGCCGGAGGAATGAAACAACCGTCTGCCGCGGCACCGTCGATCGATCCGATGGCGCCGGCCGGCCCGGTTTTTACCCAGCGCAACCGGCGGAAGGCCGGTCCATATTCAAATCCGAGCGCCGCCAGGCTTCGGTAATAGTCGCCCCCATCCTGTATTGTCCAATCCTCGCTTTGCGCGAGGCCGGCAAGCTGCCCCCTGCCCCGGCCATTCTCGGCGATACGCGGCCGTAACGCGACGCAATGCGCTTCAGCCACCAACTCATCCTGGCCGTTCCAGATGCGTATCATGCCGTTCTTCGCGTCAAGCCGGGTCGTCAGCCTGACATCGGCCTCCTCCGACAGGATCATGCCGCGATGCAGACGCAGCCCCAACAGGCCGACGGTTCCCTCCGGCATGGCTTGCCGCAATGCCGCATGCATCATCTCGACAAATGCCGCCATCGGCATGCGCGGCCGCCCCAGGACGACATGATCCATCAGGGCAAAGCCTGTCAGATCGACGTCATCGACATCCCAGACATCGACGCTTCCGGGCCGGGCATAACCGAGAAAGGCGGAGGCCGGCATCGCCAGACGCAGATGCTGCTTGTCAGCGCTTTCGCTCCAATAGCGCGCCTTCAGCCATTGGAGCCCCGGAAGCGGCGACAGAAGCGCGTCCGGTTCGGCCGGGCTGCCGAGCAAAGCCGGCCAATCCGGCTGACCGGCGCCGCTGACCTGGACCCGCCCCAGGCATTCGGCAAAAGCCAGAGGTTCGGGATAATTACGGCGCAGCGTGCGGATCAGGCTGACATTCGATGCGGCCAGCGTTTCCTGCATGTAGGCGGCGAGAACCGGATGCGCGCTGACTTCCAGCACGGCCGCCACGTCCTCGGCCACCAGATGACGGAAGGCCGGAAGAAAGGCCACCGTCTCGCGAAGATTGCGCCACCAATAGTGCCCGAATTCCAGAGCCTCCACCGCCTCGATCACACCTCCCGTCACGCTGGAATAGAGCGGCAGGCAGGCAGGCTTGAAACGGAGATCGGCAAGGGCGGCGCGGAACTCCGCCTCGAGCGGCTCGGTCAAGGCGCTGTGATAGGGCACATCGACATCGAGTATCCGCGCATGGATACCCATCTGCTGAAAGTCGTCCAGCAAGGCGGCAAGCTCGGAATCCTCTCCCGATACCGTGACGGCGGATGCGCTGTTGATGGCTGCAAGATACACGCCACGCGCCTGCGCAAGCGGGGCGACCACCTCTGCGCCGGCACTGACCGCCGCCATGCCGCCGCGACCGGAGAGTTGGCCGAGCAAGCGGGCGCGATGGAAAATCAGCGTGACGGCCGTCTCCAGATCGATGGCGCCGGCGACATGGAAGGCCGCGATTTCGCCGACGCTGTGGCCGCAGACACCGCGATCCGGACGGAGGCCGAAGGAAATGAGAAGGCGGGCCAGCGCGATCTGAAAAAACAGATTGACGGGTTGGCCGAGACGCGCCGGCAAGCCTTCCGCGTCCCGCGGATGTTCTGCCAATTGGTCGAACAACGACCGTTCACCGATCCGCCGGTAAACGGCATCGCATTCCTCAAGCGCGTCGGCGAAGACCGGAAATGCCCGCGCAAGTGCCGCCCCCATATCAGGCCATTGCGGCCCCATGCCGGAAAAGACCCAGGCCATTCCCCCCGCTGCCGAAACATGGTGCTCGCCCTGTATCCAGGCTTTCGCCCGAGGACGACGGCAATAGTCCCGCAGCTTTGCAACCAGTTCCACAGAGGTTTCGGCGGCGACGGCAAGACCGGAACGCCCCCAATCGCGCTGTTCGGCCATGGCCGAACAGGCCGCGGCAGCCTCGAAGGCTTCGGGCTGCGTCTCGAGAAAATCGGCAAAGGCGGCGGCCTGTAGCGGAAGATGGTCCTGCGTCGGCCCCGACAGCAGCGCGACAAGCGGCAATGCCTCGTGCCGCGCAGGCAACGGCGCAGACCGCCGACGCATGGCGGGAGCACGCGGCATCGGCGCCGGGCCGAGAATGACATGGGCGTTCGTGCCGCCGAAGCCGAAGGCGCTGACGCTCGCATAGGGCTGCCCTTGCGGCCATGCGACGGCCTCCAGCGGCAATCGCAGGCCGAGATCACCAAGAGACAAAGCGTCGGGGCTGCGTTGCCAGTGCAAATGACGCGGAACCAGACCGCGGCGCATGCTGAGAACCGATTTCATCAAGCCGGAAATTCCCGCCGCCGCCTCGGCATGCCCCATATTGGTTTTGACCGAACCGACCAGGAGCGGCCCATTGCGGCGCGGCTGGCCCAGCGTCTCGCCGAGCGCCAGAAGCTCCGCCCGATCGCCCGCCTTGGTCCCGGTTCCATGCGCCTCGGCGAAGCCGATGGCGTCCGGGGACAGGCCGGATCGAGCAAGACTGGTGGCAATCAGCGCGGCCTGCGCCTCGGCGCTCGGGAAAGTGACGCCGACCGACCCGCCATTCTGCCCGCCATTCTGATTGACCGAGGTCGCCTCGACAACGGCGAGCACCGGCCATCCCTGCGCGAGCGCTTTCTCCAAAGGCGCCAGCAGGATGAGGCCTGCCGCCTCCGACCGAACGTAGCCGTTGGCGCGATGATCGAAGGCACGGCAGCGGCCGTCCGGCGACAGAAATCCACCGCGGCTTTCGAAC
>JASGEG010000435.1:0-6933 GCA_047606605.1 Rhizobium sp. | reverse complement strand
GTCTCCAAGCTGTTGCCGCTGATCGCCGAGTCGGGGGTGCATGCGATCCCCAACCCGCTGATCAACATCATGCTGCAAGGGCGGCACGACACCTATCCGAAGCGGCGCGGGCTGACCAGGGTCAAGGAGATGCGCGAATTCGGCATCAATATCGCCTTCGGCCAGGATTGCTGCATGGACCCCTGGTATTCGCTCGGCGGCGCCGACATGCTGGATGTCGCGCATATGGGGCTGCATGTGGGGCAACTCACCTCGCGCGAGGCCATGCGTTTCTGCTTCGATGCCGTCACCGCCAACCCGGCCAAGGTGATGGGGCTTGACGGATACGGGCTGGAGGTCGGCTGCAACGGCGATCTCGTCGTCCTGCAGGCCCGCGATTCGATCGAGGCCGTCCGCATGCGCGCCGGCCGGCTCTTCGTGGTCCGGCGCGGCAAGGTCATCAGCGAGACGCCGGCGCGTCTTGCCAGATTGTCGCTTGAAGGCCGGCCGGCCTCCGTCGACCCGGCGGCCTATGCTCCGAATGCAGCCGAGGGCTGAAGCCATTACAGCGCCGCGTCCCATGTGACGCGCAAAGGACGCTGTAACACTTTAAATCTGCTGCATAATTTTATCCTTAAATCGATCCGATTTAAGGAATTATGCAGTAGGCATGCCACCGCGTTCCGCTTGTGATTGTCGCCGCGTTGCAGCAAGATGCGCCGGTACTATCGTTCCGGCGGGGGACGAAGCGGAACGGACGATGCAGGACGATGGCATGAAGTCAACTTTCGCCGTGCGTACAATGCGGGCAGGGGAACTGGAGCTTGCGCTCGAATGGGCTCGGCAGGAGGGATGGAATCCCGGTGTCGACGATGCCCCGGCTTTCTGGGAGGCGGACCCTTCCGGCTTCTTCGTGGCGGCCCTCGGCGAGGTGCCGGTCGGTTGCATCTCGCTGGTGCGCTATGGCGAGAGCTTTGCCTTTCTCGGCCTTTATATCGTTCATCCGGAATTTCGCGGCCGGGGATATGGCAAGGCGCTCTGGGACAAGGTCATGAGCTTTGCCGGCGAGCGCACGATCGGCCTCGACGGTGTCGTCGCGCAGCAGGACAATTATCGCCGCTACGGTTTCCAGTCCGCCTATCGCACCGTGCGCTATGGCGGCATTCCCAGGGTGCCCGATATGGCGGCGAGTGTGGATGTCGCCCCGGTCACGCAGGGCAAGCTTGAAGGGCTCCTGCGTTACGACGCGGGCATCTTTCCGGGATTGCGCTATTCCTTTCTCTCCGCCTGGTGCGGCGCACCCCGGCTGCGGACATCCGTCATGGCCGGCAGCGGCAAGCGAATCCGCGGCTACGGCACGATCCGGCGCTGTTTCGAGGGCCACAAGATCGGTCCGCTTTTCGCCAACAGTCCCGAGGTCGCGTCGGCCTTGCTCGCGAATCTTCTGTCGCAGGCGGGCGGCGAGCCGGTCTATCTGGATGTTCCGGTCGATCATGCCGAGGCGATCAGGCTTGCCGAGGCCTGCGGGCTGTCGCCGGTGTTCGAAACGGCGCGGATGTATCGGGGCGAAGCGCCTGAAATGCCGCTCAACCGGATCTTTGCCGTCACGACGCTGGAACTCGGCTGAAACGATGTTCCGCGCCGGCAGGAGATGGGCCGCGACCCCGCCATTTGCCGCACATCCATGCCCAATGGCGGGAAAATCCTGTTGGGGGCGCTGATTCGTCACGTAAAAAGCCGAATCTCCTGAGACAACGGAGTCGCTTTCCGAAAAACAAACCTTTATAGATGCGCGGGTTTGAGCAAGGCGCGCTTTCGCGCGCGAGAAGCAGGAATGGAGCAATGACGAACGTAGTTGTGATCGGTTCGCAATGGGGTGACGAAGGCAAGGGCAAGATTGTCGACTGGCTTTCGGAGCGCGCCGACGTGATCGTGCGCTTTCAAGGTGGCCACAATGCCGGTCATACGCTGGTTGTCGATGGTGTCAGCTACAAGCTCGCGCTGCTGCCCTCCGGGCTCGTGCGCGGCAAGCTCAGCGTCATCGGCAACGGTGTCGTCGTCGATCCCCATCATTTCGTGGCCGAAGTCGAAAAGCTGCGTGCCCAGGGCATCGCCGTGACGCCGGACGTGCTGCGCATCGCCGAGAACGCGCCGCTGATCCTGTCGCTGCACCGCGACCTCGACGCGCTTCGCGAGGATGCCGCCTCCAACAGCGGCACGAAGATCGGCACCACCCGCCGCGGCATCGGCCCGGCCTATGAAGACAAGGTCGGCCGCCGCGCCATCCGCGTCGTCGATCTGACCGAGCCGGATACGCTGCCCGCCAAGATCGACCGCCTGCTGACGCACCACAACGCGCTGCGCCGCGGCATGGGCCTCGACGAGATTTCCTTCGATGCGCTGCATGACGAACTCACCTCGGTCGCGCATCACATCCTTCCCTATATCGACCAGGTCTGGCGCCTGCTCGACGAGCAGCGCAAGGCGGGCGCACGCATCCTGTTCGAAGGCGCGCAGGGGGCGCTGCTCGACAATGATCACGGCACCTATCCCTTCGTGACCTCGTCCAACACGGTCGCGGGACAGGCGGCGGCCGGTTCCGGCATGGGTCCGACGGCGCTCGGCTACGTCCTCGGCATCACCAAGGCCTACACGACGCGCGTCGGCGAAGGCCCGTTCCCCTGCGAGCTGCATGACGAGATCGGCAAGCATCTGTCGACGGTTGGTCGCGAAGTCGGTGTCAACACCGGCCGCCCGCGCCGTTGCGGCTGGTTCGATGCGGTGCTGGTACGCCAGACGGTGAAGACCTCCGGCATCACCGGCATCGCGCTCACCAAGCTCGACGTGCTCGACGGCCTCGACGAACTGAAGATCTGCACCGGCTACAGGCTGGACGGCAAGGAGATCGATTATCTGCCGGCGAGCCAGGCGGCGCAGGCCCGCGTCGAGCCGATCTACATCACGCTCGAAGGCTGGAAGGAATCGACCGTCGGCGCCCGCAAATGGGCCGATCTGCCGGCGCAGGCGATCAAATATGTCCGCCAGGTGGAAGAGCTGATCGGCGCGCCGGTGGCGATGCTTTCGACCAGCCCGGAGCGCGAAGACACCATACTTGTGACCGATCCGTTTGAGGGCTAATGTCGCGGATCAATGACGAATCCCGGTCCGGCCGCACGCCGGGCATCATGAGAAAGTACTGATGGCGGATTTTGTAGCAGTCATTCGGCGGGCCGTGGACGGCCTCACCGAAAACACTCCCGAGATGCGGGTCAAGGTTTACGAGCGAGCTCGCGGTGCCGTTACCAGGCAGCTTGAGAGCATGAAGCCGCGTCCGCCGGAAGACATGCTACGCCGCCAGCTCGAGAAGCTCGAGGCCGCCATCGTCGAGGTCGAGGCGGAACATGCCGAAGCCTTGCCGGCGGCCGAAGAGCCTGTTGCCGAAGCGCCTGTCGTCCAGGCGGAGCCGCAGGCAGCGCCTCCTGAAGAGCCCCATGTCGTCGAAGAGCATCCGGTGGACGAGCCCGAGCCGGTTGCTGCCGAGACCCATGCGGAAGAGGAAGTTGCGGCTTACGCTTCCGAATACGAAGAACCTGCTCACGAAGAGGCTGTCCCTGTTCATCACGAGGCGGCGGATCGTCACGAGCCCGAGCAAGCATGGCACGAGGAACCGCAAGAGCAGGAGCCTGCGGCGGTGCATCACGCCGAGGCTTATGTCGAGCCAGTGCATGAAGAGGTTCATCAGGACGAACCGCAGCACGCTGCGGAAGAGCTGTCTCCGGCAGTGGAGCCCGAACCCGAACACGTAGCGCCGCAGCAGCCTCATGCGATCCACGCCTCGCCGGTCGATGTCATCAGCCAGGTCGAGGAAATCTGGGCCGAAGTCGGTGCGAAATCGAAGCCTGCCGATGCCGAGCCGGTCATGCCGGCCGCGGCCTTCACGCCGACGCCCTTCGGGCATCCCGTGGAAGGGAAGACGCAGGAGGCGGATAAGGGCTTTGCCTGGGACGCCGATGTTTTCGAAGAGCTGCAGCCGGCGCAGGCCGCTAAACCGGCTCAGCCCGCCCGGCAGATGCCGGACAACGCCTTTGACGACGTCGATCTTTTCGCCGACGTCCATGCCGCGCCGAAGGCGACGTCGAAGGACGATGCCGAAAGCGATGGCTGGCGCGAGCTGAAGGAGCTTGCCGGCTTCGACAAGCTTGCGGCGGACGGAGAGCGCGGCTCCGCGGTCCCGCCCGATCTCGATCAGGACATGGCGGCGCGGCTGCAGGGCAAGAGCTTCCGCATGGAGCCGAAGCGCCGGCGCGTCAGTGTCGTCGGCGTTATCGCGACGCTGATCGGCCTCGCGGCGGTTGCCGGCGGCGGTTATGCCGCCTGGCTGAACCGCGAAGCGCTCAACAAGATGGTGACGGACCTTATCAGCTCCGCACCGCAGACGACCGCCAACGGGACGCCCTCGACGTCCAATACCGCCAGCAACGGTTCCGCGCCGAATGCTTCGCCGCCACCGGCGACGGCGCCCGTGCAGGGCAGCAACGGCGCCGGACAGCAGCCGGCAGCGGGCAATACCAATGTTGCCGCGCTCGACAATGATCCGAATACGGTCAACACCAAATTTACCCAGCGCCTGCTCGCGAACGGCAGCGAAGAGGATGCAGGTCCGGCTGCGGGCGGCCCGTCGGGCGTTGCCGAAGGCAAGTCCGTCGCCGAACAGAATGTCGCTTCCGCCGCACCCGCGGCCAGCGCACCGGCGGCACCCGCCGCCAGTGGTGCGGATGCCGGTCAGGCGCAGGCGCAGGCGCCTGCCGCGACACCGCCAGCCGCCACGCCGCCGGCTGCCGATCAGCAGGCATCTGCCGGCACCCAGCAGACCGCACCCGTTACCGACGGTCAGAAGGTGTTCCTCTATGAAGAGCGCCTCGGCCAGACCTCGCCCACGGCCTTCCAGGGAACCGTCACCTGGTCGTTGCAGGAAGGCAAGGGAGCAGACGGCCGGCCGGAACCCTCGGTCCAGGGGCTCATCAATGTGCCCGAGCGTGGCCTGACGGCGACGATCACCGTGTCGCGTAATTCCGACTCGTCGCTGCCGGCAAGCCATCTGGTGGAGCTCGCCTTCCAGGTGCCGCCGAATTTCGAGGGCGGCGCGATCGACAACGTGCAGCGCATCGCGCTGAAGGCGACCGAGCAGGATCGCGGCGATGCGCTGATCGCCGTGCCGGCGAAGGTGACAGACGATGTCTACATGGTCGCGCTCAACGACTTCCCGGATGCGCGCAAGACCAATCTCGATCTCCTGAAGAGCCGCAACTGGATCGACATTCCCGTGGTCTACCGCAACGGCCGCCGCGCCCTGCTGACCATGGAGAAGGGCCCGGCCGGCAGCGATGCCTTCAACAAGGCGATCGCCGAATGGCAGGCGCTCGGCGGCATGGCTTCGAGCGGTCAGTAATCCGCATCGGGAAAGCGGACATTAAAAAAGGCGGGCCTTGCGGTCCGCCTTTTTGTTGACTGTGTGAAAGGCCTCAGGCGGTGGCGTCGACCACGCGCAATGCCTTGGCGCGCTCCAGCGCGTCCTTCTGCACGGCTTCCTGGACCTTCTCGAAGGCGCGGACTTCGATCTGGCGGACACGCTCGCGGCTGATGTCGAATTCGGAGGAGAGATCCTCCAGCGTCACCGGATCTTCCGCAAGGCGACGAGCCTCGAAGATGCGGCGTTCGCGGTCGTTCAGGACGCCCATGGCGCGGGCGAGCATGTGGCGGCGCGTGTCGAGTTCATCCTGCTCGATCAGCACGTCTTCCTGGCTGTCGTGGTCATCCACCAGCCAATCCTGCCACTGGCCGGAATCGCCTTCGGATGCCTTGATCGGCGCATTCAGCGACGCGTCGCCCGACAGGCGGCGGTTCATCGAAATGACCTCCTCCTCGGAGACGTTCAGCTTCGTCGCGATCTCGGAGACATGCTCCGGCTTCAGGTCGCCGTCGTCGATGGCCTGGATACGGCCCTTCAGGCGGCGCAGGTTGAAGAACAGACGCTTCTGGTTGGCGGTCGTGCCCATCTTCACCAGCGACCACGAGCGCAGGATATATTCCTGGATCGAGGCCTTGATCCACCACATGGCATAGGTCGCCAGGCGGAAGCCGCGTTCCGGATCGAACTTCTTGACGGCCTGCATGAGGCCGACATTGCCTTCCGACACGACTTCGCCGATCGGCAGGCCATAACCGCGATAGCCCATGGCGATCTTCGCCACGAGGCGCAGATGGCTGGTGACGAGCTTATGCGCGGCCTGACGGTCGGCATGTTCCGCGTAGCGCTTGGCGAGCATGTACTCTTCCTGCGGTTCCAGCATGGGGAACTTGCGGATTTCGTCGAGATAACGGTTGAGGCCGGCTTCGCCGGCAGCGATGGTCGGTAAGGTATTCCGGGCCATGAATTGCACCCTCCTATTCGAGATCTGGCCTCTTCTGGAGGCGTATTGCGCGCCCTTTACGAAGCAGACCAAGGCGTGCAGGTCTGAAGACCCCGCACTAAACCAATATGTAGATAAGTACGGCGAAACAGTGATTCAAGAAGGCGGTCACGCAGGTGTTACCTCGGCGTGACTGCTTGGTCCGCCGTGCTCTTGCCCTTGGGGTCGTCAGCCCGAATGTTCCGGCATCGCGAGATGCAGCCATCCCACCCCCCCCTGAAAACGTCATTGCGTTTTCGATCAACCGAAGGGTGCGCCGGAATTCGGTTCCGTCACCATTATAAGCTTGGGAAAGGCAAGCGTCCAGCCGCGTGTTCGCCGCGGCTGCCGATCCCTGTCCTATCCCCTCAGCACCGAGACCAGCTCTTCCATATCGTCCGGCAGGGGGGCTTCGAAATGCATGACTTCGCCGGTGCGCGGATGCTCGAATTGCAGCATATAGGCATGCAGGGCCTGGCGCGGAAAGCGATTGACGGCCTGGCGT
>JASGEG010000434.1:0-4133 GCA_047606605.1 Rhizobium sp. | reverse complement strand
CGTGTTGATGGCGACGGACTTGCCCGAGCCGGTGGTGCCGGCGACGAGCAGATGCGGCATCTTGGCGAGTTCGGCGATAACCGGTTCGCCGCCGATGGTCTTGCCGAGGCCGAGCGCGAGCTTGTAGCCGCTCTTCTCGAAATCGGGCGAATCGATCATCTCGCGGAAATAAACGGTCTCGCGATTGACGTTCGGCAGTTCGATGCCGATGACGTTGCGGCCGGGAACGACGGCGACACGGGCCGACAAGGCCGACATCGAACGGGCGATATCGTCCGCGAGGTTGATGACGCGCGAGGATTTGACGCCGGGCGCCGGCTCGAATTCATAAAGGGTGACGACCGGGCCGGGGCGGACATGGATGATCTCGCCCTTGACGCCGAAATCCTCCAGCACGCTTTCCAGCAGGCCGGCATTCTGCTCCAGCGTTTCCTGCGTCATGATCACGCCGGAGCGGGCGACCGGCTCCTGCAGCAGCTCGCGCGGCGGCAGTTCATAGTCGCCCTCGCCGCTGCGGGCGATCGGCCGCCATTCCGGCGGGGTCATGGCATTGGGCCGGCGCGGCGTGACCTGCGACGGTGGCGGATCGATCAGGCGCTGCTTGGCAGCCTCGACAGCCGCCATGACGGGTTTTGCCTCGACAACCGGAGCAACGGCCGGGGCTGCGGAGGTCCGCACCGGCATCGGAGCGACCACCATGACCGGCGCCGGCGTGCCGGCAACCGGTGCAACCGACGTCTCGACGGCTTTGTCGGCCTGGTCGGCGAAAACGGCGGTCACGAAGGCCGGCGGAACGAAGGCGACCGGCTCGGCCTGCACGACGGGTTCCGGCTCGGCGACGGCCGGCGCGACCACGGCGGGTACGGCGGGCAAGACTGGCGTCAGCGCCATGGCTTCCAGCGCGACAAGTTCATCCATCACGACTGCGGCGGCGGATACGGCTGCGCTGATCGGCGCGACCTTTGCAACGGGTTGCGGCTCGACAGGGGCCGGTTGAGCGGCATCCACCGGAACGACGATGTCCTGCCGCATCTCCGCGACGGTCGCCGGACGGCGGCATTCGACGACGCGGAATTTCGCGATGATCGATTCGGCCTGGATATCGACTTCGGGAATGAGCACCGGCTGGGCCGGCGTGCCCTTGATGGCGGCCACGAATTCGCCGTCGAAGGGCATGGCGTCCCAGAAGGCGAAATCGGAGAGATGGGCGAGCCGCGACTCGACCACGGGCGCGGCGGCGGATTCTGCAACTTTCGGCAAGGACGGCGAGGCATCCAGCGCGATCGCCGGAGCCTTATGGAATGCGGTAGCGATGACGGTCATCTCCAATGCGTCCGGCGTGGTGACCGGAGATTTCTGAATTACGGCGGGATGATAGGCTTCGGCCGGAAACGGCATGTCCTCCCAGGGCGGCAGCTGGAATTCGACCGACGGCGCCTGTTGCGGCTCGGGAGCTGCGACCGGCTGCGCCATCACCGGCGGCTCTATGACCCGCATTGCGGCATGGTTGACGGCCTGCGGCGCAGGCGCGATCGAAGGTGCCGCCTCGACCGGCGGACGGCGGCTGACGATCTCGTTCTCGCGCGTCCGGGTGAAGCGGACGTTCGGCCCCATCAGGAAGGCATTCTGCCAGCCGGGGGAGGCAAGCTCCTCGGCGGAGATGCCATGCGGCGTTACCGGCATGAGAGCCGTATTTGTCGCAGTGCTCGCCTGCAAGGCTTCGACGACCGGCTTGGGCGCCGCGGCGATTCGCAGCCGCGCCTCTTCGGCAAGCCGCCGTTCCTCGGCGCGCCGGCGCTCCTCGGCCTGATGCTTGGCCTCGCGGGCGACGCGGATCTTTTCTTCCAGGAAAGCGCGGCGGGCGGCGATCTGCTCGGCCCGGCGGGCTTCTTCCGCGGCCTGATCCGGATCGGGCTCGCCCTCCGGCTGGAAGCCATTTACCGCATTCGAAATGTTCGTTCGGGAAAGACGCATGAGACCTGCAACCCAGTCATTGATATTGCCGATGGCTTCCCAAATCGAATAGGGCAAAGACGGTTAATAAGTTCCTTCTGAACGTCGCGGAATGCGCTTATTCCGCATTCGCGGGGCTTGGGGAACACACCATATCGGCACGTCTGCACGACATGGGCGGGCACTTCGGCAACACGCATGATAGTGGCCCGAATCGGTCATGATTTTCCGACAGGCCCGGCCAGGAGCATCCTGCCGCCCGGCGGCATCCTGGAGGTCAATAGGCGGTCAGCAGGTTCTGTCCGAAATTCGGCTCGACACCGAGCAGCGGCGCGGCGCGGCTGACGATGTCGTGAACCATGGGGGCCGCCGTTTCGGCAGCGAGGTTCAAATTGTGCAGGCCCGTCAGCGGCTGGTCGATGAAGGACAACACCACATATTTCGGGTTTTCCATCGGAAAAGCGGCGAGGAAGGAATTGAAGCTCAGCTTGTGCGAATAAACGCCATTGATCACCTTGTTGGCCGTGCCCGTCTTGCCGCCGACGTGGAAGCCGGGGACATCGGCGGTCTTGCCCGTGCCTTGTTCGCCGTTCAGCCTGAAAAGATATCTGATGACGTCGCTGGTGCTCTTTTTGACGATCATCTTTTCGGTCTTCTCAGCTTCCTCCGGTGTCCGTGGCAGGAAGGTGGGCTCGATCAGCTCACCGCCATCGATGAGAGCAGCTCCAGCAACTGCCGTCTGCATCGGCGTGGTGGCGACGCCATGGCCAAAGGCGGCGGTGATCGAGTTGATCTTCTTCCACACTTTCGGCTGGCTCGGAGCCTTCACCTCGGGGAGCTCCGTCTGCATCCTCGAGAGCAGGCCGAAGCGGGTCAGGTAGGTTTTCTGGATGTCCATCCCGACCTTGTCCATCATCTTGGCGGTGCCGACGTTGGACGAGTAGCGAAAGATTTCGGGGATCGACAGCACGCGTCGCGGAACGTCGCGGTCGTCGTGGATGGTAAAGCCGCCGTAATGCAGGGGCGCGCTCGCATCGAACGTGTCGGTCAGCTTGACGGTGCCGGTGTCGATGGCCATCGCGATCGAGAATGTCTTGAACACCGAACCCATTTCGTCGGTGCCGTCGGACATGCGATTTAGCCAGCCCTTGACGTCCGCCTGTGGGTCATTCGGATCGAAATCGGGAGCCGATGCCATGGCCAGCACCTCGCCGGTATGGATATCGAGGATGACCGCACCGGCCGACTGACTCTGATATCGGCCGATCGCATCCGACACGACATCATGGACGATATTCTGAACGCGCAGATCGATCGACAGACGGACGGGCTGCAGGCTGTCGCGGCTCGTCATGCCGGCGGCAGTGAGGTCCGAGAGACCCTGCGTGTCGAGATACTTCTCCATCCCGGAAACGCCGCGATTGTCTATGTCGACATAACCGAGCACATGGGCGGCGGTGCGCCCGCCGGGATAAAAGCGCTTCACCTCGGGGCGGAAGCCGATGGCCGGGATTCCGAGGGCCAGAACCTCGTTCTGCTGTTTTGGCGTCAGCTGACGCCGCAACCATGCGAAATGGGACCGCCTGTCGGAAAGCTTCTGATACAGCGCCTTCTTGTCGAGGTCGGGGAACAGTCCGGACAGCTTCTCCACCGCTTCATCGACATCGACAATATGAAACGGCTCCGCGAACATCGATACTGTCCGTATATCGGTCGCCAAAAGCTCGCCATTGCGGTCAACAATATCGGGTCGCCATGCTATCGCCGGGCCGGATGGGATGTTGGCCGTTTCGGCCGTCGGCTGGGAATCGAAATATACAAGCTTTCCGCATATGGCGAGATAAGCCATCGCGAGTATCCCGGCCAGAACAAGAATACGAGACTTCGCCTGCCTGTTCCTGCGGCCCGAGGCCACGAGATTGCGCCTGCGCGTCCCGGAACTGAAGGTCAATTCCACCAGACGGCCGCTCTTGATGCTGAAGGTATGAAGGATCGACATTTCGGGAAAGATTCAAAGGATCGGGAAGGCAGGGAAAGGCTTTCTACGCCCATAATTGTTAGGTAAGGCGTTTAAGTAAATCTTAACGGCGTCTTAAATTCAGTTCGCAAAGCTTCTTAAAATGAGATGTCGTCCGGCCGGGAGGAAGGGCGGCCACGCCCCCACCGGCCTTGATCGCTCG
>JASGEG010000433.1:0-9052 GCA_047606605.1 Rhizobium sp. | reverse complement strand
GTATTGTAGTTGTTGATGGTGGATTCCGAGCCGAAATCGCCGACCTTGCCGACCTTGCCCACCTGCACCCAGGTCAGCGCGGCATAGGCGGTGGCCGTCAGGTCGGTATTCTGGGGCGTCTCGCATACGTAGACTTTCGAGCCCTTTTTCGTGCTTTTATTCGCCATGGATCATGTCTCCGGTTCAAAGGCGGTGTAAGGAATGGTGACCGGTATCTGCACCCGGTCATCCTCTTGGATCGGGCCTGCGGCCCACGGCTCACCACTGATCGTGATCTTCACGCCAGAGGCGAACAGCGTCTTGTTGTTGAAATGGTCGATGACCAGGCCTGCGGCATCGAGTGGCTTGATCAGCCCGCCGCCGGCCTTCCAATAGACGGAAACCTGCAGAAGCCCGAGCTTCTGCTGCGGATCATCGCCAAGCGTCACCTGCCGGGGGCGGTTGGGCAGGTAGCTGACGGCCAGATAGTTGTCGGGCTTGGATTGCCCCGCAGGCGGAAAGGCAATGCCCGGCTGCGCCACCGGCAATGGCGGCTGAAATTGGAGCGTGGCCAGATGATCCAGCAGCGCAACCAGAATGAGAGCGTCCGTCGCCGTCGCCATGCGTCACCTTGTCTAGATTGTTGAGATTTCGAGGGATCAGTCCATCGTGTCGCGCGCGGCGCGCTCGACGATGTCAGGCCATTGCTGCGCGGCAAGCCGCACCATGCCCTGCCCCGCCTGCCCATCCCTGCCATATTCGACTTCGGCGGCATGGGGCGCGTTGAAGCCCATATAGATCATGCCGCCCAGCGGTACGGAGAGACCGGCCAGATCGACAGACTGACCATCAGATCTCCCGGCATCCCCGCCCTGCAGCGGCGAGGCGGAGACCTGGAAGGAATTGACAAGCTCGCCGGAAGAAGCCGGCGTCGCCTCAACGATCGCCTCGGCCAGCCGTTGCGTGGAGAGGTTCACCACCTCCTCCATGCGCTTCCTGGTCCGCTCGGCCCAGGCAGCGATATCGGCGGAGAAATTGGAAGAAGCCATATCGAATGCCCCTATGGAATGCCGCGCTATCGCCGAGGGCCTTCCACCGGGGACGCGCGCGGTTCGAAGTTCAGGAAGGTTCGGCCGCCATAGCGGGCGCGGATCGCCGATTTCGCGCTTCGGCGCGGCACAGGCGCCTCGCCATCTCTCGTGGCCGAAAGCCGGTTGAGCAGCAGGATCGAGCGGACCAGCAGCCAGAGCGTCAGGATCACCCTGAAGCGTGCCAGCACCGTCATCGCCGCACCTGCAATTGCCAAAGCACGACCGTTCCGCCCGGCGACAGCGGCTGGACATCGACGATCGCATGCTCGACCCCGCCGATCACAAGCCTGTCGGCCAATGTCGGCGTGATCGAAAGCCCCTCCGTCGAGAGATAGACCATGCGATCCCCGCGCTGGATCAGCGTATCGGCGACATGCGCCTCGCTGTGATCAAGATCGACGAGTAAACAGGCAAATGCCGCGCTCGTCTGCACCGGATCGTAGTCGGGACCGGCATTGGCGATGCGCCGCAGACTACCCGTCTGGCCGAATTTCGCGATCAGCCGCTCGGCCGTCGCCCGCATTCTGTCATAGTCGAAAGCGGCCATCACACCACCAGAATGCCCGGCAGAACCGGACGCAGGAAGGGATAGAGAAGGCCGTCCAGCACGGTCAGCACCGGCCGGGCGGCCGCGATCATGTCGGCGCTCGAGGCGGCAACCGCATATTCCATCTCCAGCGGCCCGGCCTGCTCGCGCTTGACGGTTCGGGCGGCAACGATCACCGGCGTCAGGCTGCCCGGCTCGGCGAGCTCGACAGCCGCTGCCTCATAGGCGGCATAGGTCACCGGCAGCGGCACGATATCGTCGGGGATCGCTTCGCCATTGGCCGTGACGGCCGCCTTGCGCGGCCAGGACAGGGTCTGATCGTAACCGCCGGCGCGCAGGCCGGGAAAACGCGGCTCGTAAAGGCCATCGAGAGCCTGTGATCCACGCACCAGCGCCGCCTGGCGGTCCTCATCGCCGGCCGAGGCCCAGGCGGCCTTGCCCCGCTCGGCAAAGTAGATGTCGGCGGCATCGAGCGTGCCGTAGAAAGCTGCGGACATGAGAGTTCCCGTCGATCAGCGAAAAGGGGTGGCTCCTCCCTCCGCCGGAACGGAGGGAGGAAGACGATCGTCACGCCGCGGCGGTGATCTCGTCGCCATAGGCCATGGCCGCCGGCAGGCGCACTTCCGTACCGCCGGTGCGGGCGATGATGCCGGTCTGGAAGCTCATGATCGACTTCTGGCGCGGCTGCAGCACGCGGCGCGGCATCGGCAGATGGAAACGCAGCACTTCAGGGTCGCGGCGATAGACCACCATGCGGCCGCCGCCATCCTGCGAGGCCGTCGCAAGCTCGCGCAGCGGCTGGATGTCGAGCGGCTGGCCGGTCTCGGCCGTGTAGACATTGCCGCGCCGCAGGAATTCCAGCACGGTGATATAGCCGTCGCCATCCGCGAGACGCTTGGTTGCGATCAGGCGGAAGGCTTCCGGCGGCAGGCGCAGGCTGTCGATCCATTCGACTTCGCCGGTGCTCTCGCGCACGCCGCCGATAAGATCGTTGACATCGCGCAGGATCTGATCGGCGGTCTTGGCCGACCAGAATGTCGAGGAGCCGGCGCCATCGGCGGCAACATCGACACGCGACACATTCGGATCGTTGACGAAACCGGTCCAGCCTTTTTCCGTGGAACCGGTCATGGCGACGGAATTCAGCAGGCGCTCGATCTTATCGGCGGCGAAAATGGCGTTGGAGGCGTTGAGATCGAGATTGTAGAGCGCGGCCTGGTTGACCTCTTCCAGATTCCACTCCCAACCCGAGCCGACCATCGCGAAATCATGGCTGGCGCTGTCCCGGGTCGACTGGTTGAACGGCATGTCCGTGCCGGCGCCGGAGAGAAACTTCGCCTCGCCCGCGCTGTCGACGGTGAAGAAGGTCGTGCCGGCGGCCCATTCATTGCCCTCGGTGACGACGGGCACATGCAGACCGTA
Source organism: Rhizobium sp. (assembly GCA_047606605.1). GTDB lineage: Bacteria > Pseudomonadota > Alphaproteobacteria > Rhizobiales > Rhizobiaceae > Rhizobium. Next base: position 6,013 of record JASGEG010000433.1, on the reverse strand, counting down.
GTTGAAGGTCGGATAGCGGCGCTGGTAGATGCGCGTCTCGATATTGCGGCCCTGCGCGATCACGAAGGAATAGGCCGCCTGGGCATCGGCGAAATGCTGTCGAACGAACTGGTTCATGGATTAAGCGCTCCTGTGCTTGAGCGAGATCTCGACGATATCGCCGTTGCCACCGCTCGTGTCGAAGAAACAATCGGGAATGGGGCCAACGATGCCGGTGCCGGCGGCGTTGACATAGGTGTTGGCCGCCGGGCTGTAATAGACGGCGTCACCATCGGCGACCGTGCCGCCCGCCCGCACATACATCTGGCCGGAGGTCAGGAAGGCGCCGGTAACGAACTGCGCATAGCCGTCCACCTGCACGGCGTTGGGTAGGACCGTGGGCGTCAGCACGGCGATGCCCAGAAACTTGCCGCCTGCGGCATAGGGCGCCACGCCATGATCGGCGAGACCGCGCTGGACCGGCTGGCCGAACTTGATGCCGGCGGCGTTTTCCACCGTGCGGCTGATCTTGTTGGATTTTTCCTCGGAAGCGATCTGCCCGTGCAGGCCCTTCTGAGGAGCGTTTCCATAGGTGGTCTGATAAGTCGCCATTGAAGCGTCTCCTTTTCGTTGACCTGGTTAAACGGGGTTGGCCGGCAGATGCGCGGACTGCAGGTCGCGTACCATGGCGGCATAGGAGCTGAAGGCCGCCGACATCGACGTCTGGGGCGTGGTGATGCCGTCCTTGACGGCGGCTGCGAAAAGATCCGGAGGTTCGCGGACAGCTTCCGCCAGCATGTCGAAGCGAGCGTCGATATAAGCCGCCGACCTGCCCTCGACCGCACTCTCGCCGACTTTCGCGACGACGACCGCCTTGCGGATTGCCGCATCGGAAAGACCCGCAGTCTTCACATTGCCGACGATCGCCCTGGCGAGACCGATGAGATCGGCACGCGCTTCGGCCCGGCGCTCGATCTCCGCATCGGTCACGAGGTTCGCCTTGGCGGCATCGAGTTCGGCATCGCGAATGGCAAGCGCCTTTTGATAGGCGGCGTCGGCCGCCGCGATCTGGGCCTTGGCATCGGCAAGCTGTCGCTGCAGGGCTGCGACAAGTTCCGGGACCTGATCGTTGGCTTCGGCCCCGATGCCATCGACCGCAATTGTCTTTGTGGGCATCATCCCTTCCTTGTTTTCATGATGATCGGAATTGGAGCGTGGGGCTGCGAGAGGAGCGCAGCCCCACGGTGCTGCCACATCGCCGATGCGGACTTTCGAACCCGCACGGCCACGGCGCACGATGGCGATATGATTGATGCGAATGTTCTTCTGGACGGCGTCGTAGGCTTCGCCCGCTGGCGTCAGGCCGGCCGTGAAATCGAGATCGCAGACATAGCCGGCGGAAAGCTCCTGCTTGCCGCTCTCGATATCCTGGATCGCCGCCTCGTCGCTGACCATCAGCGGCACACGGATGAAGATCCCCTCGCCGGCGATCTCGTCGCCGGTCTGGCCGACGGAATATTTCTTCCAGTTTTCGGAGGTCACCATCTCCGGCGGATGCTCATTTGTCACCGGCCGGTGAGCAGCGCTCCTCAAGGTGTCCTCCGAGAAGACCTCCGCACCGGGACGATAGACCCGCACGGTCGGCATCTCCGGCCGGCCAATCTCGGCGCCGAGATAGTTCTGGATGCCCGTTCGGGCGATCCGGGCATCGGCAACAAGATAGCCGTCGCCCGTCCGCCGCGTTCCCGCGACGGTGACAATGTCTGTGAAGTTCATGATGAAATATCCCTGGTCGAAATCGACTTTGGTTGAGAGCGCGTTCGTGCTCTACGGCGAGACGGCCGATGAAGCAGACCGTTCGAATGCGGGAGAACTTAGGTGTGCCTCCTCGACGGCCGCCTCCACATCCTCGGATGGAGCAGACGCATTCAGCGCCTGGATCGCCGCTTCCAGCCCCGGCAGCGAACCATCCTCGACGAGCGTGTTCACCAGCGCGTCGGACAAGGCCCGGCGCGGGATGATCTCTTGTTCCGAGGATGAACCGAACAAGGTTCGCGCCGCGTCGGCCTTGGTCTTGAATATCTCGGCCTTGTCCTTCTCGCTCATCTGCTCGAGCGGCGCCCAGACGGCATGAATGCCAGCGTCGCGCGCCCCGGTGGCGGAGCGAATAAGGCATTCGTCGAGACGCGACATGGCGGGCGTGAATTCGAGCTCCTGGATCGCCTGGATACGGTCATGATAGTTCTTCATGTCCGCATCGCCCGTCGCGTTGAGGCCGGCGGGCGATTGGCCGAGCAAACGCGTGACCGGGATATCGGCAGCACCCGACACGATCTGCAGGAAGGCCATCAGTATATCCGTCAGGCCCGACAGCGATGCGCTCTTGCTGTCGTAGTCCTCCTCGGCGTCGAGGATCAGCGTGCCGTTGATACCCTTGATGGTGTTGGCAAGCGTGTAGCGGCGCAGCACGGCATCTTCGTAGGCCTGGTTGCCGATATTGGCCGAGAATTGCGGCACCTTGATAATGTCGATCTTCGCCTCGAAGATGAGGCTGGCAATGTTGGCGGCGGTGCTGTCGGCATTCTTGATGGCATCGAAGGCGGCGGTGAGCACGCTTTCCCCCCAGCCAAGCCCCCCCTGTCCCAGCGCTCCGCCCATATCCGCGTCCGGCACCATGGCGCCATTGAAAATGACCAGCCGCGACGGATGGATGGCGACCTGCGCTCCGTTGGCGCCGGTCAGCATGTAGAGTTTCGGGCAACCATACCATTCCGAGGTCGGATCTCGCTCAAGCTCTCCGGCGGCAAGTTGGCGGCGTGTCAGGACCGTCAAATGCTTCAGACCGCCTTTGCCGATGCGCTCGACATCGAGCGGCCGGGATGGATCGGCATCGCTGCACCCGATAAACAGCGCCGCACCGCCGAAAAGTCGTGCCTTCTTGCAGGCTTCCAGCACCTTCCCGCGCAGATTCAGCCGGCGCTCCTCCGCCTCGAGCAAGCCGATCTGATCGCTTTCCGCCTGCCAGTTGCGCCATTTCCTGCAACTGTCCAGTGCCGGAATGTCGACGATCTTGCGCGGCAGCCACGAGCTGCGATAGGCCGCGACGATCTGCTCGTCGGTCAGGATCGGCTGGGCATAGAATACCGACGCGGCCTTGTCGCGTTCCGTCCCCATGCGGGACGCAAGGCTCACCAGCCCGTCGCGAACCATCGAGAGTACATGTCCCATGGAATATCCTTTGGCATATCTGTGAGGAAGAGGCCTGGAAAGGCGCTAGAAATTCTTGAAACTGAAGGAAGAGCCCAATGCGAGCTCGTTCAACGCATCGGCAAAAGCATCCACCTGATCATCGAACTGCGCATTCGGAAACGCGCAGATCTCATCGAGAAACGCCTCGTTCCAATCGCCACGCAGCAACCGGATATTCCCTGCCTCCGCCTGTGCCGAAGCCGGCTTGGCGCGTGTCGCCTTGTCACCGGTCACCGGCAGGACCTTCACGGGGAATCCGGCGAGCAGCTTGATCTTGGTTTCGGCATCGGCCTTGCCGGCCGCACCCGGATCTTGCGGCATGCGGATCGTTACCGTCGGCCCGTCCTGCGTCGCCATATTCTTCAGGTTGCGCTCGACCTCCGCCGGCGACCAGCGTCCGCGGGCGATCTGCTCGACATAGAAAATGCCGCCAAACTCGGCCATACGAAGCCCGACCGTCCAGTCCGGCTGGCGGCCCGGGCGCGCCTTGGAGGCGGCGAAATCCCACGCGCGGCAGCGTTTGGCCGCCGCCGGCACGGCATCGACGATCTCGAAATCGCCACGCTGGAACAGACCGCCGGAACGCGGGGACGGACGCTGCTGAAACTGGCCGGCCACGGCATAGGAGCCAAGCGGCAGCTTGTCCCGTTCCACCACCCCACGGGGAAAGCGCTCGGGAAACAGCAGCTCGCCCTCCTCCGTCCTCGGATCGGCAAAGCCGATCGATGTCCGGCAGCGGCGTTCCGGCTCGAATTCCATCGGCAGCATGAGATGGTCGTAACCAAGCCCGAGGCTGAGGATGGTGCCGGACACATCAGCTTCATGCAGTCGCTGCATCACGACGACGATGGCCGAATGTTGCGGATCGTTGAGCCGTGTCGGCACGGATTCCCGGAACGTTCGGACGGTCGATGCCCGCTCGGCTTCGGATTCCGCGCCATCGACCGAATGCGGGTCGTCGATGATCACCCGGTCACCACGTCCGCCGGTCAGCCGGGAAAACGGCACGCCCTGGCGAAAGCCCATACGCGTGTTGGAGAAGGCCATCTCTCCCGCACGCGTCAATTTCACCCGGTCGCCCCAGAGTGTCCGATACCATTCGGAAGCGACGAGATCGCGCATCCGCCTGTTGTCACGCTTGGCGTAATGCTCCGAATAGGAGGAACCGAGATAACGCAGTTCCGGCCTGCCTTTCGGCCCCCATTCCCAGGCCGGCCAGAAGACGCCACAGAGCAGCGACTTCATCGTTCCAGGCGGGACGTTGATCAGCAACCGCGTGATGTCGCCGGATGTCACCGCCTCGAGATGTCGGCAGATGGCATCGATATGCCAGCCATGCACATAGTCCACCGCGGGCTCGACCACATGCCAGGCCTCACGAACGAAGCCGGCAAGCGACTGGCAACGCTGGCGAATTTTCTCCGCCTCGTCGGCGATCCGCCTTACGGTTTCCGCGCGTTCGGCCTCAGCCTTCCGCCTCGCTTTCTCCGCGTGGATCGCCGCCATCATCGCCGACGGCTCCGGCAAGCGGACCGAAGAGGGATTCGAGTGTCGCAAGCTGTTCATCCGTGGCGTTGGTCAAGTCGATCGTAAAACTGTGGCCACCTTTGGCGCCGCTACCCTGGCGCTCGCTCGGCTTCTGGTGGACATAAGATGCGGCGATCTTCGCCATTTCATCCCGTCTCTTCTGGTCCGCCTCATCGTCACGCATGACTTTCAGCATGTAGTCGAGCGGGGTATCACCCACAGACGCGGTCTTGCGCCGGCGGGCACGCGGCTTGCGCGGCGCGACAGGCTTGTCGGCAGTGGACATGCTTTGGAATTTCCGATGGAACGTTGAAAGGAAACAAGGCGGCTGAAACAAACCGCTTGCGGTCAACAGTGCGTCGCTGCAACTGTTCTCATCATGCCAAAATCAATACCCCAAAATGGCCGTCTTGGCGACACCCTTGATCGTTGCGAGACCCGCAAGGATTGTAAAACCTTGACGGAGTGACCAAATAAGCTTTTGAAATCTCTTGAGAATATCGAGATATCAAATCCGACGACCAAGGTTGAATATTACCCCAGCACCTTGTCGCACCTCTCTTTTCAGGCCGGCGAATGCCCCAAAAACAAGATCGACATTATCGCAATCAACATCTTGCGCAGATCCGAGCAATCCTCCTGCACGAATGGGACCCGATCGGTATCCGCGCACGAGCGGAAGCCCGCGAGGAATATGACAGCTATGCCGCGGCGATTCACGCGATGCTGATGCTCGCGGAAACGACCAAAGATACGATGGCGGACCGGCTTTGCAACATCGCAACGAAGCAAATGGGATTGTCGAACTCGGCAAACCTCAATGCTTGCTGTATCCATGCCGCCGAGCGCCTGATGGCTCTGCGACTTGCCGGAGAGACCCGCCCCGGTGATCCGGCCAATACGATTCGCGGCTTCATCGCCGCCAATCTTCCCGTGCAACCCGTTCCATCCATCCCGGAGATTCGCCTCCACAAAGCCGGTCCGCAAAGCGGGCTGAGGCGGCTCGCCGAACGGGACCCCACCTTCGGCTCGCCCTACTGGGCGCATCATTGGGGTGGAGGATTGGCATTGGCGCGCCATCTTCTGGATCGACCCGAGATCGCCATCGGCCGGCGTGTATTCGATCTGGGCGCGGGATCGGGCATCGTCGGCATTGCCGCAGCAAAGGCGGGAGCGAAGGACGTCATCGCGGCCGACGTAGACCCTTACGCCATCGCCGCCATCGATCTGAACGCAGCCATCAACGGGGTGACAATCC
>JASGEG010000432.1:0-4723 GCA_047606605.1 Rhizobium sp. | reverse complement strand
GCTGGGGCCGCTCAACGGTGGATCTTCTCAACACGCTTCGTGAACTGGAAAGCTGGAAAGTCTCGGTCATCGCAATGAACGGAATGGCGTTCGATCTGTCCTCACCACATGGCCGGATGCTTGCGACCTTCCTCTCCGGTATATCCGAGTTTGAGCGCGACCTGATTAGCGAGCGGGTTAAGTCCGGTCTCGCCGCCGCGAAGGCGCGCGGCAGGAAGCTTGGCCGTCAAGCTGGAGAACGTCCCAAGTCAGATCGGCTTGCGCCGAAAGTCTTGGCGCTGATTGCGGAAGGCCGTAGCTATCGCTGGATCGCACGCGATCTCGGCATCAGCAAGAATACCGTCGCCAATGTTGTGCAACGATCACGGCAAGAGGATGTCGCATGACCGAAGATCTGATCCAAACCGGAAAATACAAAGCGATTGTAGTCCTCGACTATGATCCGGCCTGGCCAGCGGAGTTTGAACAGATCAAATCTAAGCTTAGCGGTTTACTCGATGAAATGGTTGCGGACATCGCGCATATCGGCAGCACTTCCGTTCCAGGCTTGTGCGCAAAACCTAAGATCGATGTCGATGTTGTCTTGAAATCGGAGGCATTGATTCCACAAGGAATCGAGAAGCTAAAGCTGGCTGGCTACACCTATCATGGCAACAAATATAACGACGGCATGTGGGCGTTCACTACAGGCAGAGGTTCCTTTGGCGAGCGTGTTTACCTGTGTGCTTCAGGCACGCCGACACATCAGAAACCACTGTTTTTTCGAGACCACCTGCGAGCACATCCTGAAGATGCCGCAACATACGGCGCGCTGAAACAACGGCTGGCTTCTGAAACTGACAACGACTGGGACTATTACACCGGAAACAAGGGACTTTTCGTCGCCTCTATCGTGAAAAAGGCTGCTGCGAGCCGCATTCGAACAATTACCGAGCATAAAGCTCGTATCGTCCAGGAGACCTTGAACGACTTGCCGAAATGGTTCGGCATTCCAGCGTCTATTGCTGCATACATGCAAAAAGCGGAAGCCTTACCGATGCTCGCCTGCTTGGCTCCCGACGGAACGGCTATCGGCTTCCTGTCCGTGAACCTAACTTCAAAGTTTGCAGCCGAGGTTTATGTAATGGGTGTCAAAGCGGGTTGGCACCGGCTGGGAGTAGGCCAGGCATTGATAGCGGCGGCAAAAGAGCAGGCGGTGAGCATAAATGCCCGATTTTTGACGGTAAAGACGATCGCAGCGAGCAAGTCCGACGAAAACTATGCCGCCACCCGTGCTTTCTATGAATCCGTTGGTTTCCTGCCTGTCGAGGAATCCCCTACGCTTTGGGATCGGGGCAATCCTTGCCTGTTCATGATCCTCCCTCTCGAAACGCGGGCTTAGGGTGTCATTTCGCCCTCTACCGGAACCGACCCCAACCACCGGGCCTACACACTCGACCAGATCAACGAGCTTCGCATCATGTTTGCTGAGGCGCGGCCGTCAGACGCTCGCCGTTTCCTGCCCCGCCGCCGTCCTGGTGAGCATTTGCAGATTTTGGCGATAGCCAACTTCAAAGGCGGTAGCGCGAAGACAACGACGAGCGCTCACCTTGCACATTATCTCGCTCTGCACGGGTTCAGGGTGCTGGCAATCGACCTCGATCCGCAGGCCTCGCTATCGGCGATGTTCGGGGCGCAGCCTGAAATGGATGTGGGGGACAATGAAACCATTTACGGTGCGCTGCGGTATGACGAGCACCGCAGACCGATGCGAGACATCATCCGACGGACGTATTTCTCGGGAATTGACCTTATTCCCGGTAATATCGAAGTCATGGAGTACGAGCATGAGACCCCCCGGGCACTCGCCGACAGGCGTATAGGGTCCGGCGAGATATTCTTCGAGCGGCTCCGCTTGGCGATCGCCGAGGTTGAAGATGACTATGATGTGGTTGTCCTGGACACCCCCCTTCCCTCGGCTTCCTGACGCTCGGAGCAATTTACGCAGCAACTGGCCTGATCGTGACTGTCCATCCGGCGATGCTGGATGTGATGTCGATGAGCCAGTTTCTTCTGATGATGGGTGACCTGATTGGAGTGATCAGGGATGCTGGCGCACGCATGCAGCAGGATTTCCTACGCTATCTGATCACGCGGCACGATCCGAACGATCAGTCGCAGGTTCATGTCGTCGGGATGATGCGCAGCTTGTTTGGCGACGACGTTTTCACGCCGACGGCGGTGGAAAGCAGCGCCGTCGAGACCGCCGGGCTGGCGAAGCGGACGCTTTATGAGCTTGAGTCGGGAAACATCGGTGCGAGCACCGTCAAGCGTGCGCGCGAATCGGTTGACGCAGTGAACCAACGGATCGTGGAATTGGTCGAACGAAGCTGGGGTCGCACATGAGCAAGGCGCCCGGGAAACGGTCCATACTCGCAAGTTTTGCCTCGTACACTCCGCAGCAAGGCGCTTCCGAAGCCTCGCGAGAGGAAAGCGTGACGTCTGCGCCTTCCTCCCGCACCCCGGGGGTTATCGGCGCAACGCAGCGGACTCTCGCGGAGTTGCGTGAAGAACGGGATCAACTCAGAGCTCTCGCTGAAGCAGGCGGTGAGGTGGAGCTGGAACCCGAGCTCATAGACCCATCGCCTTTTCCTGATCGCCTGACAGACGACGATGACGCGGCCTTCGAATCCTTCAAGGCGCTCATTGCATCCGAGGGTCAGCTTATGCCGATCCTCGTCAGACGTCATCCCACTGACCCGAAGCGTTATCAGGTGGCTTATGGCCATCGGAGGCTCCGTGCGGCCCGGGAGCTGGGTCAGAAGGTCAAGGCGAAGGTCGGCGATCTGGACGATCGGCAGATCGCTATCGCGCAGGGTATGGAGAACTCTGCTCGCCAGGACTTGAGCTGGGCAGAGAAGGCGCTGTTCGCCGCGGGAATGGCTTCGGCCGGCATAAAGGCACGCGATATCCGGGCGGCGCTGGCGGTTGACGATGGCGAGCTTGCCCGGTTCCGGGCGGTTTGCCGGGCGGTTCCGCAAGATATTATGCGGGCTATCGGCCGTGCTCCAAAAGCAGGGCGCACGCGCTGGGTCAGTTTTTCACGAGGTTGCGAGGATGCTGCCGCCGTAGCTAGGGTTCGAGAAACCTTGGCAGGTGCCAAGGTTTCGAGCTCTGACGATCGATTCGTTCTGGCGCTAAATGCAGCAACTGCGCGGAAGCGGCAGCCAGTGAAGACTGTCGATGTTGCTGGGAGCGATGGTCGCAAACTCGGATCGGCCAGCTTCAAGCCGGGTGAGGTCAAGATTGTAGTGAGCCAGACCTTGGCTCCGGGGTTCACGGAGTTCTTGCAAGATGAATTGCCGGATCTGGTGCGGCGATACAGCGCCCATAAAGATTCGTAATCCTTGGCAGGTGCCAAGTTTTGATGCGTAGCCGACCCGCTCGATCGGCGTCACAAGGAGAAAGGGAAGCGAGTAGAGGCAGAAAAAGAAAGGCCCCCGAGCGGCGTGCCATCCCGAGAGCCTTGTTCCTTGTAGCGAAGAAACAATAGCCCTCTCTGATTCGGCTGTCAAATCCGAACACGCTGTCCGCGGGTGCGATCTGCTTTACCTATCGCTTGAAGGTAACAGGAATGCAAACGCATTTAACAACGACGCCCTTTGGGCGGCGGCCGATGTCGCTTGGCCAAATTTCAAGCCAGATGTCGGCCAAAGCTGTAAAGCCGGATGCCACCACCAATAAATGGCAAGTCTTCCAGAATATACGCGAAGCAAGGGAACTTCTTGGTGCGACGGACCGCTCGCTCGCGATCCTGAATGCCTTGCTGACCTTCCATCCGGAGACAGTGCTCGCCGGCGACGGCGAACTCATCGTATGGCCATCGAACGAGCAACTTGCAGCGCGCGCCAACGGAATGCCGCCGACGACGCTGCGCCGGCATATCGCCGTGCTCGTCGATTGCGGCCTGGTCATTCGCCGTGACAGCCCCAACGGAAAACGCTTCGCGCGCAAGGGCAGGGGTGGGGAGATCGAGCAGGCGTACGGCTTCGATCTCGCGCCGATCGTCGCGCGGGCCGAGGAATTTCATGACTTGGCCGAAGCGGTCAGAGACGAGAAGAAAGTCTTTCGTGTCGCGAAAGAGCGCCTAACGCTGCTGCGCCGGGACGTCGTGAAGCTCATCGATACAGGTATCGGAGAAGGTGTTCCGGGTAACTGGGGTAGGGTGCAGCAGAGCTACCAGACGATCATCAGCCGGCTCTCCCGCTCAGCCCCCCGGCAGCTTGTCGAGGATATCTGCACCGATCTTCACGGCCTCTATACGGAAATCGTTGAGGTATTGGAATCCTTCACGGAAACTCAGAATCCGGACGCCAATGAGTCCCATTCTGGCTGTCACATACAAAATTCAAAAGCAGACTCTATATCTGAATCTGAATATGGCTTCAGAGATAAAACAGAAGCGGACGGTAGCGTCGCGGAAATCGACAACGTCCGGACCTTGCCGAAGCGAGAGCTGCCTTTAGGCATCGTGCTGGACGCGTGCCCAGGTATTCGGGAACTGGTGCAAGGCGGCGAAATCCGGCACTGGCGGGATTTTGTGGCGGCAGCGGAGCTCGCACGGCCGATGCTGGGGATCAGCCCGAGTGCTTGGCGGGAGGCCCGGGATGTTCTGGGCGAGCAGTATGCGGCGATCACGCTGGCCGCGATCTATCAGCGAGCGGATCAGATCAGCAATGCCGGC
>JASGEG010000431.1:0-2996 GCA_047606605.1 Rhizobium sp. | reverse complement strand
GGCTCAACGACATCTCCCACTGTGCCGGATTTGCATCCTAACCCCACGCCGGGCTCATCGCCGTAACAGCATGAGAACTTGGAATCCTGCCGCTTGATAGCCAGTCCATTCGAACGAACGTCCGGCGAATAGTTCTGACTGTCCGAGGCTTTGCCCCAAGACATATATGGAACCGGTTTGTCCGGCGATTTGCACACGTCTGGTGATAGGCAAACTGCGATCGCTTTGCTGTCGTCAGGGATGAATTCCGGTGGTGCCGGATCGGCAGCCGTGGGATAAGGCTGTCCTGCCGGCTTTTCCTTCTCTTTTTCTTTCAAACGCTCCTTTAGTGATAGGGGCGTACCATCTTCGGCCGTTCCAACGAGACGCTCGTCATAGACTCGGCTGGTCAAATCTTCCGCGTCAGAGGAGCCGTAGTAAACATAACCACTTCCGTCCGGGTAGGCTTCAAACAGTGTATTCGAGGGCAAGCCATGGTCGGCCGCAAAACCCGGATTGGCAACCGGCGGACTAACAATTATCGGAGCGAGAACTGTGACGTCATCGGCCATAAGCTACTCGCTTCCTCTCATCTTAAGCGAAAAGACGGTCATGATCGGAGCACCTCCGACTGAACACTGACATAGTTCAGCTTGGGCAGCCCACGGCGCTCCGGCCAGGGAAAGCCAATCCGCCACGTCAGGAAAACGCGTCCCACACCAGGCCGCATGTCGAAATGAACGCCGTCGAGCACCATGGGACCTCGCGCTGGCCCCATGCCCCGATCGATTTCGACCTCAAGACGGATGCCAGGGAGACGGCCGTGGAGCATGCTTAACCCCGGCAGGAGGTGATCGAGCTGAAAGGTTTCATCGCCCCGCAGCCAAGGATTCGCCACCAGGTCCGGATGTGCTGCCTGCCAGAAGGAGAAATCGAAGTCGCGCGGAAGCAACGGATGCCTTTCCTTCAGCCAGATGTCATCGTAAGTCCCGGCTTTCTGTATCCGATCCTCCCAGAACGGTGAAAGCGGACCAAGGCCCGCTGGCGCCGGTCTGTCACTCACCAAGCGAATAGGCTCATCCACATCCTCGATCTGCGGCGCCGGCCATTCCGGTCTTTCGCGGAACTGGCCCTGATCGACAAGCCCGATCCCGAGCGGGTTTCGCTCGAATATCTCGCCGCTCTCGAGCCTGCCGCCGAAGGCAAGCCGCCAATCGATCGGGACGTGAGTTGCAGCTTCTCCGGCGGTCAGTTCCCAACCGTCAAGCGCGTCCTCTTTTTCCTTGTCGATCAGCCCGCGCCAAGTCTTGCGGGTCTTCACCCGCCAGACGCGCGGTCCATGAACGCGCAGGCGCTTTTGAACGGGTCCAACTTTCAGGCCGCATGTCCACGAAGAGGTCGCCACGCCATCCGGGGCAAAGGCCGCGCCGATAAAAGTTACGTCCGTGCCAGGCTTGAACGGCGCCAGATCAGTGCAAGCCATTTGCGGCGCCTGGTGGGGATCACCGTCGTAGGCATCCGACATGACAAGAGGCCGTTGGACATCATCCATGACCATCGGGCCGCCATTCGTCAGCTTGAACGTCCCTCTCGCAACAACGACGCCCAACAAATCGCCCGCTAGGTTATACTGCCGGAAGGCGAGTGCCGGGAAAGGTGTGCGGTTGTCGACCGACATGGTGCCTCAGCCCTGCGCCGTCGTATCGGACGATGTCGGCGATGCTTCGGCGAAGCCGCCGCCTGGCTTGTTGAGATCGACGACCTTGCCGTTGATCTGCGTCGGCCCGGATGCGGTAAAGTTGAAATGCGTTCCCAGGATGATCACCGTGCCGTCCTGGCGCATGATGAATTTGGATGCGCCGCATTCGATGACGAATTCGTCGCCGACAATCACCTTCTTGAATTTTCCGACCTTTTCGAGAGAGGTCTGCCCCACATTGGTGACCTTGCTGATCCCGATCTGCTCGACGCTCGTGATCCCGGTCGTGTCCGATTTATAGCCCCCCACAACGGTATTCATGATCCCCGGCAGCGGAAAGAGGCCGCCGGCGGCTTCGCCGACGCCGGTGCCGGAGCCGCCGAGAGCCGTGCCGGCATCGGCTCTTGGGTTGGAGCCGGCGACGACGCCCTCGCGGCTGCCGAGACCCGCCATGCCGAGGAAGCCCAGCGCCGAGGAGGCAATGGTGCCCGCGAATGCGGCAAGTCCGGGTCCGCCGCCGCCGGCGATCTGGCCGGCCTGGGAGAGCAGCCCCGCCGTCTGTCCTGCAAGCCCCTGCACGGCGCCCATCAGCGCCATCGCCATCGGCCCGGTGCCGCCGACCACGGTGTTCACCGATCCGCCGATCTCGTGCTTCTGGTTGCCGCTCACCTCGACGGCGCGGTTGCCGCCGATGGAGGCGACTTCGTGGCGGTCGACGCGCTTGGTGCGGTCGTTGCGGATGCGCGTCGTCTGGTCCTTCTGCGCATGGAAGAACATGTTCTCCCGGCCGGCATCGTCCTCGAAGGTCATCTCGTTGAAGCCGGTGCCCTTGTGCGTGTTGGAGCGCATCACCATGCGGGTCTTGTTACCGGGCAGGTCGTAAGGCACGGCATTGCTCGGGTTCGGCACCACGCCGGTCACCAGCGGCCGGTCGGGATCGCCGTCGATGAAGGCGACCATGACCTCCATGCCGATGCGCGGGATGATCTGCCCGCCCCAGTTGCCGCCGGCCCAGTTCTGGGCGACACGCACCCAGCAGGTGTCCGAGCCGTCCTTCCTGGCGCGGCGGTCCCAGGGATACCACAGCTTGATGCGGCCATATTGGTCCGGATGGATCTCTTCGCCGGACGGGCCGGCGACGATGGCGACCTGGGTGCCGCGGATGCGCGGCCGCTCCGTCTGCCGGTGCGGCGTCATCGGCACATGCGACGGCACCGCCTCGAATTCGTTGGTGTATTCCGGCTGATCCGCATTGGTTTCATAGGACGGATCGATGGCGGTATGGATCGCCCGGACGATCACATGCTCCTCATAGGCG
>JASGEG010000430.1:0-34046 GCA_047606605.1 Rhizobium sp. | reverse complement strand
CATCGCGAAAGCGAGGAGAGCAAGAAGCTGAACAAGCACCACAAGGCCCTCTGAATTCGGCAAATTCTGGATAACTCCCCACCCGAGCGCGGCCCATGAGCCAGCCGGGTCAATTAAAACCGGATGCTCCCCCAGCATCCGGTTTTTTTATGTGCTGGCGATGCCGGTGAGATCGATCAAGCGCGTTACGGGAATGTTTGATCGCTCCAGCTTGTTGTTTTTACGCAGTTGCGGAGGAAAGCGCTGTGCGCTTTTCCTGAAATCGCTCTAAACCCCAACAAAAAACCGGGCAGCCAAGCCGCCCGGTTTTCGTTTCTCTGGATGAAGGCCACGAATTAGTCTTCGCCGGCGCCAGCCTCGGTGTTGTCGCCGGAAACGTCGCCTTCGCCATTCGGCAGGCCGTCCTCGGCTCCCTCCTCGCTCGCCTCGTCGTCGCCTTCCGGCTCACTGATGCGCTCGACAGAAACGACCTTTTCGTCCTTGGCCGTCGAGAAGATCGTGACGCCCTTGGTGGCGCGGCTGGCGATGCGAATGCCGCCGACCGGGACGCGGATCAACTGGCCGCCATCCGACACCAGCATGATCTGGTCGCTGTCCTCGACGGGGAAGGCGGCAACCAGTTCGCCGATCTCGCCGGTCTTGGACGTATCGGTGGCGCGGATGCCCTTGCCGCCGCGGCCGGAAATGCGGAAGTCGTAAGAGGAGGAGCGCTTGCCGAAGCCCTTTTCGGAGACCGTCAGCACGAATTGCTCCAGCGCCTTCAGTTCCTCGTAGCGCTCATCGCCAAGTTGTCCCTCCTCGGTGACGTCTTCCCCGACCAGCGCGATTTCCTCGTCGTCGCCCGTTGCGGAGCGGCGATCGCTCGCGGCACGCTTGAGATAGGCGGCGCGCTCCCAGGGTTCGGCATCCACATGGTTGACGATGGTCATCGAGATGATCTTGTCGCCTGGCGCCAGCGAGATGCCGCGGACGCCGATGGAGTTGCGGCCGGCAAAGACGCGGACATCCGAGACCGCGAAGCGTATGCATTGGCCGAGTGCCGTCGTCAGCAGCACGTCATCGTGCTCGGTGCAGGTCTCGACAGAGAGGATTTCATCGCCCTCCTCTTCCAGCTTCATGGCGATCTTACCGTTGCGGTTGACCTGAACGAAGTCCGACAGCTTGTTGCGGCGAACGGTGCCGCGCGTCGTCGAGAACATGACGTCGAGATTGTCCCAGCTGTCCTCGTCCTCGGGCAGCGGCATGATCGTGGTGATGCGTTCGCCGGGCTCCAGCGGCAGCATGTTGATCAGCGCCTTGCCGCGCGATGTCGGCGTGCCGATCGGCAGGCGCCAGACCTTCTCCTTGTAGACGATGCCGCGCGAGGAGAAGAACAGAACCGGCGTATGCGTGTTGAGAACGAATAGCCGGGTAACGAAATCCTCGTCACGCGTCGTCATTCCGGAACGGCCCTTGCCGCCGCGGCGCTGGGCGCGATAGGTGGTCAGCGGCACCCGCTTGATGTAGCCGAGGTGCGAAACCGTGACGACCATGTCCTCGCGGGCGATCAGGTCCTCGTCGTCCATTTCGAGGCCGCCATCGACGATCTCGGTGCGGCGCGGCGTGCCGAATTCGTCGCGAACGGCGGCAAGCTCTTCTTTTACAATGGCTTGGATGCGCAGGCGCGACGACAGGATTTCGAGGTAGTCCTTGATCTCGGCGCCGATCTTGTTGAGCTCGTCGCCGATTTCGTCACGGCCGAGCGCCGTCAGGCGTGCCAGTCGCAGTTCGAGAATGGCGCGGGCCTGCTCTTCAGAGAGATTATAGGTGCCGTCCTCGTTGATGCGGTGACGCGGATCGTCGATTAGCCGGATAAGGGATTCGACGTCTGCGGCCGGCCAGCGGCGGGTCATCAGCTCTTCGCGTGCCGACTGCGGATCGGGTGCATGGCGGATGACGCGGATGACTTCGTCGATATTGGCGACGGCGATGGCGAGGCCGACCAGGACGTGGGCGCGCTCGCGCGCCTTGCGCAGCAGATACTTGGTGCGGCGGCTGACGACATCCTCGCGGAAGGATACGAAGGCGCGCAGCATGTCGAGCAGGGTCAGCTGCTCCGGCTTGCCGCCGTTCAGCGCCACCACATTGGCGCCGAAGGAGGTCTGCAGCGGCGTATAGCGATAGAGCTGGTTGAGGATGACGTCGGCATTGGCATCGCGCTTCAGCTCGACGACGACGCGGTAACCCTGGCGGTCGGATTCGTCGCGCAGGTCCGAGATGCCCTCGATGCGCTTTTCGCGCACCAGTTCGGCCATCTTCTCGATCATCGTCGCCTTGTTCACCTGATAGGGAATTTCGGTGATGATGATCTGCTCGCGATCGCCGCGCATCGGCTCGATCGTTGCGACACCGCGCATGACGATGGAGCCGCGGCCGGTTTCATAGGCCGAGCGGATGCCGGCGCGGCCGAGAATCTTGGCGCCGGTCGGGAAGTCCGGACCCGGAATGATCTCCATGATCTCCGGCAGCTCGATCGCCGGATTGTCGATCAGCGCGATACAGCCGTTGATGACTTCGGAGAGATTGTGCGGCGGAATATTGGTCGCCATGCCGACGGCGATACCGCCGGAGCCGTTGACCAGCAGGTTCGGGAACTTCGCCGGCACGACGACGGGCTCACTCAGCGTGCCGTCATAGTTGTCGCGGAAATCGACCGTTTCCTTGTCGAGATCGTCGAGCAGCGAATGTGCGACCTTCTGCAGGCGGCATTCCGTATAGCGTTCGGCCGCCGGCGGATCGCCGTCGACGGAGCCGAAATTGCCCTGACCGTCGATCAGCGGCATGCGCAGCGACCAGGGCTGCGCCATGCGGGCGAGCGCGTCGTAGATCGCCAGGTTGCCGTGCGGGTGGTATTTACCCATCACGTCCCCGGTGACGCGGGCGCATTTCACATATTTCTTGTTCCAGTCGATCCCGAGTTCCGACATGCCGTAGAGGATGCGCCGATGAACGGGCTTGAGACCATCGCGGACATCGGGAAGCGCGCGGCTGACGATCACGCTCATGGCGTAATCGAGATACGACCGCTGCATTTCCTCCATGATGGAAATTGGCTCGATGCCTGGCGGGAGCTTCCCGCCGCCGGGTGGTGTTTGCTCAGTCAAAACAGATCACGATCTCTTTTAGAATCACTGTGAAATTTATAGCCGAAAGGCCCCGTCAGCGCCAATTTGGGTGGGTGCTTTTGAACAGGCTTTTCCCCTCTTAACCCGCCAAATCGAACATTTCCGTGGCAGTGCCTCCCGCTTTCGCCGCATTGCGCTTTGCGAAACCTCATTCCTCGCATATCAATGGGAACAACAACCATAGAAATAACTATTGGGGATCATATGGCGAGTGTGGACACGCTGATCAATGCCTTCACGACGCTGCTCGTCACGGTCGATCCGCCCGGTCTTGCTCCGCTTTTCATCGGCCTCACGGCCGGCATGAACGCCGCCGAACGCAAGCAGGTGGCGCTGCGCGGCTCGCTGATCGCTTTCTTCATCCTGGCCGCCTTCGCGCTGTTCGGTGCCAGCGTGCTCGGAGTGCTCGGCATCTCCATCGGCGCCTTCCGCATTGCCGGCGGTTTGCTGTTGTTCTGGATCGCTTTCGAGATGGTGTTCGAAAGGCGGCAGGATCGCAAGGAAAAGACGACGGAAGTCGCGATCACCAAGGATCATATCCGCAACATCGCCGTCTTCCCCCTCGCCTTGCCCCTGATCGCCGGTCCGGGCGCCATTTCGGCGACCATTCTGCTGGCCGGCTCGCTGCAGACGACGCTCGACCGGGCGCAGCTGATCGGCGTCATCGCCGCCAATCTCTGCCTGGTCTTCGCGGCCCTGGCGATCTCCAACAGGCTCGACCGCATGCTGGGCGCTACCGGCCGCGCCATCCTGACCCGCCTGCTCGGCGTTATCCTCGCGGCACTGGCGGCGCAGTTCGTCGTGGACGGCGTGCGGTCGGCATTGCAGGCCGCATAAAAAGGCCGGCCCCAAGAGCTTTTATTTGAGATAATCCCAAAGCCGATCGCACGCGTGAGGTTCTGATGTTTACAAAGATAATAAGGTCAGTCTTCAAAAAATATGGATATACATTTTTGAAGGCGGAATATTTGCGCGACAAGAATGACAGTGAATATGCTTCTATAAGTATAGTCACTGAAGGAGATCTTCAGAGGAAAATTTTATTCATGTATTTGAACGATGAGGTCGCAAGGACGCATATTTTAACGGAAGAAAATGTCATTCAAACTATCAAAATTTGTGAATCTATTTTGAAAGAGCTAAAAGAGCCTACACGTCGCTAAAATTTCGCGTCCTCGTTTAGCTGCGATGACAATAAATTCGAGAAAACTAAAAGGCCCACCAAGTAGATGGGCCTTTTCTCATAGTCTTTCGATCAGAACGGGATATCGTCGTCCAGATCGCGCGAGAAGTTGCTGCCGGAACCGCCGCCGCTGGACTGACCGCCGCGGCTGCTGCTGCCGCGACCGCCGCCCGACTGGCCGTAATCGTCGCCGCCACCATAATCGCCGCCGCTGTAGCCGCCGCCAAAGTCACCGCCGCTGCGGCCACCACGGCCGCCGCCCTCGCCGCCGCCTTCACCGCGACCGTCCAGCATGGTCAGCGTCGAGTTGAAGCCCTGCAGCACGACTTCGGTCGAATAGCGGTCCTGGCCGTTCTGATCCTGCCACTTGCGGGTCTGAAGCGCGCCCTCGATATAAACCTTGGCGCCCTTCTTCAGATATTGTTCGGCGACCTTGCAGAGACCTTCGTTGAAGATCACCACGCGGTGCCATTCGGTCTTCTCCTTGCGCTCGCCGGAATTGCGGTCGCGCCAGGTTTCCGAGGTCGCAACGTTGAGATTGGCGATCGGACGGCCGTCCTGCGTGCGGCGGATTTCCGGGTCCGCCCCGAGATTTCCAACCAGAATTACCTTGTTCACACTACCGGCCATGACATCACCCTGCTTGCCGCCCATCGACGGCTCCAAAACTTCATCCGCGCACCTTAGACCATTGCCGCCATCCGGTGCTATTTCAGCAATCATCCAAGGGAGCGTCATCCACAAGGAATTTTGTTCTTTATTTGTTCTAGTTTGTCTCTATGATCGTGTCAACCGAATCGAAAACCTGGCTCTGACCTTCATTTCAGCCTCGACTCGCGGGCTGTCATCACTAAATAAAGGCAGACTCCAAGGGACCATTATACGACGATGAGCGAACTGAAGACTATTTCCATACGTGGCGCGCGCGAGCATAATCTCAAGGGCATCGACCTCGATCTTCCGCGCAACAAGCTGATCGTCATGACCGGCCTTTCCGGCTCCGGCAAGTCGTCGCTCGCCTTCGATACGATCTATGCCGAGGGTCAGCGGCGCTATGTCGAGAGCTTGTCGGCCTATGCCCGCCAGTTCCTCGAAATGATGCAGAAGCCGGATGTCGATCAGATCGACGGCCTGTCGCCGGCGATTTCGATCGAGCAGAAGACCACGTCGCGCAACCCGCGCTCGACCGTCGGCACCGTCACCGAAATCTACGACTATATGCGTCTTCTCTTTGCGCGCGTCGGCGTTCCCTATTCGCCGGCCACGGGTCTGCCGATCGAGAGCCAGACGGTCAGCCAGATGGTCGATCGCGTGCTTGCCTTCGGCGAGGGCACGCGGCTTTATATCCTGGCGCCGCTCGTGCGCGGGCGTAAGGGGGAATATAAGAAAGAGCTGGCCGAGCTCATGAAAAAGGGCTTCCAGCGCGTCAAGGTCGACGGCCAGTTCTACGAGATCGCCGATGTCCCGGCGCTCGACAAGAAATACAAGCATGACATCGATGTCGTGGTCGACCGTATCGTCGTCCGGCCGGATGTCTCGAGCCGCCTTGCGGACAGTTTCGAAACCTCCCTGCGCCTGGCCGACGGCCTTGCGATCGCCGAATTCGCCGACAAGCCGCTGCCGGCTGAGGAAACAGCCGCCGGCGGCTCGGCCAACAAGTCGCTGAACGAGACGCATGAACGTGTGCTGTTCTCGGAAAAATTTGCCTGCCCGGTGTCCGGCTTCACCATTCCGGAAATCGAGCCGCGGCTGTTTTCGTTCAACAATCCCTTCGGCGCCTGCCCGTCCTGCGACGGGCTCGGCTCGCAGCAGAAGATCGATCCGGACCTGATCGTTCCAGAGCCCGAGCGTACGCTGCGCGACGGCGCTATCGCGCCCTGGGCCAAGTCGACCTCGCCCTATTACAATCAGACGCTGGAAGCGCTCGGCAAGCATTACGGCTTCAAGCTCGGCAGCCGCTGGACCGAGCTGTCCGACAAGGCGAAGGACGTCATTCTCAACGGCACCGAGGACAAGATCGAGTTCCATTATGCCGACGGCGCCCGTTCCTATACGACGCACAAGAATTTCGAAGGCATCGTGCCGAACCTCGAGCGGCGCTGGAAGGAAACCGATTCCGCCTGGGCACGCGAGGAGATCGAGCGCTTCATGTCGGCCGCCCCCTGCCCGGCCTGCAATGGCTATCGCCTGAAGCCGGAGGCGCTGGCGGTGAAGATCGACAAGCTGCACATCAGCCAGGTCGCCGAAATGTCGATCCGCGTCGCCCGCGACTGGTTCAACGCCTTGCCGGAGACCTTCACCGACAAGCAGAACGAGATCGCCGTGCGCATCCTCAAGGAAATCCGCGATCGCCTGCGTTTCCTCAACGATGTCGGTCTCGAATATCTGAGCCTGTCGCGCAATTCCGGCACACTGTCGGGCGGCGAAAGCCAGCGCATTCGCCTGGCCTCGCAGATCGGCTCGGGCCTGACCGGCGTGCTCTATGTTCTCGACGAACCGTCTATCGGCCTGCACCAGCGCGACAATGCCCGTCTGCTGGAAACGCTGAAGCATCTGCGCGACATCGGCAACACGGTGATCGTCGTCGAGCATGACGAGGATGCGATCCTGACGGCCGACGATGTGGTCGATATCGGCCCCGCCGCCGGCGTGCATGGCGGCCAGGTGGTGGCGCATGGCACGCCGCAGGATATCATGGCCAATCCGAAGTCGCTGACCGGCAAATATCTTTCCGGCGAGCTTGGCGTGCCGGTTCCGGATGAGCGCCGCAAGATCAAGAAGGGCAAGGAAATCAAGGTCGTCGGCGCAAGAGGCAACAACCTCAAGAATGTCACGGCCTCGATCCCGCTCGGCGTCTTCACCGCCGTCACCGGCGTATCCGGCGGCGGCAAGTCCACTTTCCTGATCGAGACGCTCTATAAGTCGGCCGCGCGCCGCGTCATGGGCGCCCGCGAAATCCCGGCCGATCATGATCGCATCGACGGCTTCGAGCATATCGACAAGGTGATCGACATCGACCAGTCGCCGATCGGCCGCACGCCGCGCTCGAATCCGGCGACCTATACAGGCGCCTTCACCCCGATCCGTGACTGGTTCGCCGGCCTGCCGGAAGCCAAGGCGCGCGGCTATCAGCCCGGCCGCTTCTCCTTCAACGTCAAGGGCGGCCGCTGCGAGGCCTGCCAGGGCGATGGCGTCATCAAGATCGAGATGCACTTCCTGCCCGATGTCTACGTCACCTGCGACGTCTGCCACGGCAAGCGCTACAATCGCGAGACCCTCGATGTCACCTTCAAGACCAAGTCGATCGCCGACGTGCTCGACATGACGGTCGAGGAAGGCGTCGATTTCTTTGCGGCCGTCCCGGCCGTGCGCGACAAGCTGCAGAGCCTGAAGGATGTCGGCCTCGGCTATATCAAGGTCGGTCAGCAGGCCAATACGCTTTCGGGTGGCGAGGCGCAGCGCGTCAAGCTAGCCAAGGAACTGTCGAAGCGATCGACGGGCCGCACGCTCTATATCCTCGACGAACCCACAACCGGGCTGCACTTCCACGATGTCGCCAAGCTCCTGGAAATGCTGCACGAACTGGTCAATCAGGGCAATTCGGTCGTGGTCATCGAGCACAATCTCGAGGTCATCAAGACCGCCGACTGGATTCTCGATTTTGGCCCCGAGGGCGGCGACGGTGGTGGCGAGATCGTCGCATCGGGCACGCCGGAGGCGATCGTCAAGGAGAAGCGGTCCTACACCGGCCAATTCCTGAAGGAATTGCTGGAGCGGCGGCCGATCAAGAAGGTGGCTGCGGCGGAGTGAACCGACCTCGCCGATCTATGGAGGAGAGAATGACCACTGCAGGCACGATCCGAACCGGCATCGGCGGCTGGACCTTCGAGCCCTGGCGCGGGACCTTCTATCCCGACACGCTGAAACAGAAGGACGAGCTGAACTACGCCAGCCGCCAGATGAAGGTGATCGAGGTCAACGGCACCTATTACAGCACGCAGAAGCCGGAAGTCTTCGCCAAATGGGCGGCCGACGTGCCTGACGGTTTCATCTTCTCCCTCAAGGCGACGCGTTTCGTCACCAACCGGCGCGTGCTCGCGGAGGCGGGGGAATCGATGCAGCGCTTTCTCGAGTCCGGCATCAGCGAGCTGGGCGATCATCTCGGCCCGCTGCTCTGGCAGTTCGCGCCGACCAAGAAGTTCGATCCGGATGATTTCGAGGCTTTCCTGAAATTGCTGCCGGCCAAGCAGGATGGCTTGGCGCTCAGGCATGTCGTCGAGGTTCGGCACGATTCCTTCAAGGTGCCGGATTTCGTGGCACTGCTCGCCAAATACAATGTCGCGCCGGTCTGCGCCGAGCATTTCGAATATCCGATGATCGCCGACGTCACCGCCGACTTCGTCTATGCCCGCCTGCAGAAGGGCTCGGACGACATCAAGACCTGTTATCCGCCAGAGGATTTGAAAGCCTGGGCGAAACGTCTGGAAACCTGGGCCGGAGGCAGGATTCCCGACGACCTGCCGCTGATCGACGGAGAGCGCAAGGTCAAGGCCGCGCCGCGCGACGTCTTTGCCTTCATGATCCATGAGGGCAAGGTCAATGCGCCGCATGGCGCGATCGCGCTGCAGGAAGAAGTCGCGAAATAACGCCTCTCAAAAGGGAGCAACATGCGAGACGAGGTCTTCCGCCGTCAGCCCTTTCCCCGCGCGCTGCCCAGCCTCGCCATGCAGCCAGACGCCTGCGGCCGCTGCTTCGAATGCGGGAGTTCCCTGCGCCAACAGTCCGCCGATAATACCGGCGAGCACGTCGCCGGAGCCGGCGGTGGCAAGCCATGATGGGGCATTGGCGTTGATCAGCGCCCTTCCGTCGGGCGCGGCGATGACGCTGTCTGCACCCTTGTAGATGATGGCGGCATGCGCCCGCGCGGCCGCCGCCCTCGCCTTCTCCACCTTGCTCAAGGTGCTGTCGGTGGCAATATCGGGAAAGAGGCGGGCGAACTCGCCCTCATGCGGCGTCAGCACCAGCCGCGTCGGGCCATCCGCGAAGGCGTCGAACAGGCGCCGCGGATCGTCGCGAAACGACGTGATGCCATCGGCATCGAGCACCAGTTGCCGATCGGCGAGTGCCAGCACGAATTGCCGGGCCTTCTCGCCCGCACCGAATCCGGGACCGAGAACGAAGGTCGACAGCCGCTTGTCGCTGAGCCAGGCGCGCAAGGCCGCCTCGTCCTCGACCGCGCGCAGCATGATCGCCGTCAGCATGCCCGCATTGACCGCCAGGGCCTGTTCCGGCGAAGCAATGGTGACGAGCCCTGCCCCTGCCTTCAGCCCCGCCATGGCCGACATGCGGGCCGCGCCCGTGGCCGTGGCGCCGCCGGAAAAGACGACGAGGTGGCCGCGCTTGTATTTGTGAATGTCGGTGACCGACGCCGGCAGCGCCCTCTGCCATTGCGCCGGCTTGTTTTCACCGATCCTGGCATCCGCCTGAGCACGAACGATCCGCGCGGGGATGCCGATGTCGAACACCTCCAATGCGCCGCAGAGATCGCGCCCCGGCAGCAGCAGGTGACCGGGCTTGCGGGTCATGAAGGTGATCGTCCGTTCGGCCTGGAAAGCGGCGCCGAGTATCCGGCCGCTGTTGCCGTCAACACCGGATGGCAGGTCCACGGCGATGACTGGAACCTTGGCATTGGCGACCTGTGAGATCATTGCCGCGACCTCGTCCGGAACGGGGCGAGAGAGGCCCGCCCCGAAAATGGCATCGATCACCACATCGCCAGCCTGCGGCACATAGGTCGAGATCGTCGTCCCGGCGACCGGGCAATCCGCATGGGCGCGCGCGGCATCGCCTTTCAGCTTCTCGGGATCGCCAACATGAAACAGCCGAACATCGCCGCCGCTTTGCCGGAGTGCGCGCGCCGCCACATAGCCGTCCCCGCCATTATTGCCGGGACCGCAAAGCACGACATATCGTCCAGCCTCGGGGAAATGCCGCAGAGCGCTTGCGGCGACCGCCTGCCCCGCCCTTTCCATAAGCCCGTAGGAATCGATGCCGGAGGCGGCCGCGGCCCGGTCAACGGCCGCCATCTCATCGGGCGAGAGAAGCAGATCGGCGAGTGGTAACATCATGATAGCTTTCATTGAATCTGAAACCTGCCTGAAAAACAACCGTTTTTCCGATCTATTGTCTGCCTAATAATAATGCATTTGCACAAAAACATTTCATGTCGGATTTGTGTCGCCCAAAGGTACGATTGTGAAGCTTCGGGCGCTTTTTTGCAAAATTTTGCTTATGAAGCTCAATTTGATGCGAAATCGCTTCCATTTTCTCGAAAAATCCTCATCAATCCGAGATCTCGGCGTCAATTCGTCGGGATTTTTTGCAGCGAGCTGTTCTGAACTGGCATGATACGTGCATCACGTTGGGCGAGCGGGGAGTAGTCCTGCTGTAACAGGAAAAGCGGAGAGATATTTTCTCATGAAAAAGATCGAAGCGATCATTAAGCCCTTCAAGCTCGACGAAGTGAAGGAAGCCCTTCAGGAAGTCGGTCTGCAGGGCATCACCGTCACGGAAGCGAAGGGCTTCGGTCGTCAGAAAGGTCACACGGAACTTTACCGTGGCGCCGAATACGTCGTTGACTTCCTTCCGAAGGTGAAGGTCGAAGTCGTATTGGCGGATGAAAATGCGGAGGCGGTGATCGACGCTATCCGCAAGGCTGCGCAGACTGGCCGTATCGGCGACGGAAAGATTTTCGTCTCCAACGTCGAAGAGGTCATTCGAATCCGCACCGGTGAAACCGGCATAGACGCCATCTAACCCACCCGGCCTCTCGGCCGCGGTCAAAAATCGTCATCTAAGTCAAGGGAAGAGAAATTTAATGACGACGGCAAGCGAAATTCTAAAACAAATCAAGGATAACGACGTCAAGTTCGTAGACCTGCGCTTCACCGACCCCAAGGGCAAACTGCAGCACCTCACGATGGACGTCGTCTGCGTCGATGAAGACATGTTCGCCGACGGCGTCATGTTCGATGGCTCCTCGATCGCCGGTTGGAAGGCGATCAATGAATCCGACATGGTGCTGATGCCGGACACGGACACGGTCCATATGGACCCGTTCTTTGCGCAGTCCACCATGGTCATCCTCTGCGATATTCTCGATCCGGTCTCCGGCGAATCCTATAACCGCGATCCGCGCGGCACCGCCAAGAAGGCCGAGGCTTATCTGAAGGCCTCCGGCATCGGCGACACCGCCTTCGTCGGCCCGGAAGCCGAATTCTTCGTCTTCGACGACGTCAAGTACAAGGCCGATCCGTACAACACCGGCTTCAAGCTCGATTCCAGCGAACTGCCGTCGAACGACGACACCGACTATGAGACCGGCAACCTCGGCCATCGTCCGCGCATCAAGGGCGGTTACTTCCCGGTTCCGCCGGTCGACAGCGCCCAGGACATGCGTTCCGAAATGCTGACGGTTCTGTCCGAAATGGGCGTCGTCGTCGAAAAGCATCACCACGAAGTCGCCGCCGCCCAGCATGAGCTCGGCATCAAGTTCGACACGCTGGTGCGCAACGCCGACAAGATGCAGATCTACAAGTATGTCGTACATCAGGTCGCCAATGCCTATGGCAAGACGGCAACCTTCATGCCGAAGCCGATCTTCGGCGACAACGGCTCGGGCATGCACGTTCACCAGTCGATCTGGAAGGGCGGCAAGCCGACCTTCGCCGGCGACGAATATGCGGGCCTCTCCGAGACCTGCCTCTATTACATCGGCGGCATCATCAAGCATGCCAAGGCGCTAAACGCCTTCACCAACCCGTCGACGAACTCCTACAAGCGTCTCGTCCCCGGTTATGAAGCTCCGGTTCTGCTCGCCTATTCGGCGCGCAACCGTTCCGCCTCCTGCCGTATCCCCTTCGGCACCAATCCGAAGGCGAAGCGCGTCGAAGTCCGCTTCCCCGATCCGACGGCCAACCCCTACCTCGCCTTCGCGGCGATGCTGATGGCCGGCCTCGACGGCATCAAGAACAAGATCCATCCGGGCAAGGCCATGGACAAGGATCTCTACGATCTGCCGCCGAAGGAACTGAAGAAGATCCCGACGGTCTGCGGCTCGCTGCGCGAAGCGCTGGAAAGCCTCGACAAGGACCGCAAGTTCCTGACCGCCGGCGGCGTCTTCGACGACGACCAGATCGATGCCTTCATCGAGCTGAAGATGCAGGAAGTCATGCGTTTCGAAATGACCCCGCATCCGGTCGAATACGACATGTACTACTCGGCATAAGAACCAAAGTAAAAGCCCCGGCTCGCCGGGGCTTTTTCATGCTGGCACAGCATGAGGCAGGCATTTCTCGGTCACGGCTGCCTCACCGGATGTCACAATTCGTGCTTCGCATATTCGAACCACCAGGGGGTGAACGGCGTTAGTCGAATGTGACGGTTGGATGAAGGAATCGGGGCAAAATCCTTGATATCGGCGGTGGAATTCACCACATGATTGCTTGAAAGGAAGTCGCGCCATGAAAGAACGCTACGCAAAATTCAACATAGGCGACGTGGTTCGGCACCGCATGTTCCCCTTCCGCGGTGTCATATTCGACGTCGATCCGGAATTCGCCAATACCGAAGAATGGTGGAATTCCATTCCAGCCGAAGTGCGGCCCAGCAAGGACCAGCCCTTCTATCATCTTCTCGCCGAAAACGACGAGACGGAATATGTCGCATACGTGTCCGAGCAGAATCTGATCAGCGATGAGAGCGGCGTTCCGCTCCGCAACCCCCAGATCGCTCAGATATTCGATGAGGCCCCCACGGGCGAGCTCAAGCCCAAGATGAGCTTCGCGCACTAAGCCCCAGCTTTTATGGAACGTTTGCAAAGGGAAGACGCTCCCAACGTCTTCCCTTTCGTTTGAGCGGACCATGCTCGGAAAAGAGCAGCCAAAGAAAAAGCCCGGTTCGTGCCGGGCTTTTTCATGCATTCCTGTGAGCGCTGTCGCTTACTGCTGCTTGGCGGCCTTCTGGGCGTCTTCCAGCTTCTTGCGGGCTTCTTCAGCCTTCTTCTGCATGCTGTCCTGCAGGCTCTTCTGGCTTTCGGCCAGCTTGGAATCGGAGATCGCCGGGCCGTCATAGGCTGCGCCGAAGCCGGTGAGCGAAATCTTGATCGGGTTCGGAGCGCGACGGAAGTTGATCGAGGTGAAGGTCACGTCGGTGCCCTTCTTCAGCGACGCGATCATGGCGTCCGTCACCGGAACTTCGGCCGTGCACTTGTCCGGCAGGCAGACGGCGTAGTCGAGCTTCTGGCCCTTGCCGCCATCGACCTGCATGGTGATGCCCGGAGGGATCAGGCGAGCGGTCGGAACGGAGATCTGCAGGATCTTGCGGTTGACCTTGCCGTCGACCGAGATGAGGCCGACTGCCGTCACGAGCTGGCCGTTGTTGGCCATGATCAGGTTCTGAACGATGCAGATATCGGCGTCGTCCTGCTTGGTGCAGGTCTTGTACCAGCCGAGACGCGGCTGATTGGGGTCGCCGGCGCCATCGGCGGGAGCGGCGTTGGAGGCATCCTGGGCAAAGGCAGCCCCTGGAAGCGCTGCGCCGATCATGAGAGCCAGAGCAGACAGACCTGCCCGCATTTTGTTGTCAGTCTTGAACATCATAGCGAAACCGCCTCCTGAAATCCGATGCGGGACGACAGTCTGCCGCCCCATGCCAATCGGGTCAAACCGCCGTCCACCTGTCGAATGAATGAGGCAAATGCATGACCCGAGAAACCCGGCACCCCTGTTACATCGCACAGGCGCGGATATCCAGCGTTTCTTTGGTCTTTTCTGTTGAGACGCAAGAATTCCCCTCGCCGCGTGTTGGATTCGGCACTGTCATGATAAGGTTCCGCAGAATCATGCCCCTTACCGGAAAGGATGCCATGCAAGCGCTCCGGATCGCTATTTTCCTGTTCTTCTCAGCATTCTCCACCGTGGCGGCCGCCCAGCCTCTCTATGGTATCGCAATGCATGGAGATCCTGCCCTGCCGGCGGATTATACGCATTTTCCCTATGTCAATCCGAACGTCAAAAAGGGCGGCCGTATCAATTACGGCGTCGTCGGCACCTTCGACAATCTCAATCCCTTCATCCTGAAAAGCATGCGCACGACCGCGCGCGGCATGTGGGACCCGGATTACGGCAACCTCGTCTACGAATCGCTGATGCAGCGCTCGCGCGACGAGCCCTTCACGCTTTATGGACTGCTGGCCCAGACGGTGGAATGGGACGACAGCCGCAGCTTCATCCAGTTCAATCTCAACCCGAAGGCCAGATGGTCCGATGGGCAGCCGGTGACGCCGGAAGACGTGATCTTCACCTTCCAGCTCCTGAGCGAGAAGGGCCGTGTGCCGTTTTCGTCCTGGCTGCAAACGATCGGCAAGATGGAGAAGGTTGGCGAGCATGGCGTGCTGATCCATTTCAACGACAAGGCGAATCGCGAGACGCCGCTGATCATCGCTTCGTCGCTGCCGATCCTGCCGAAACATACGACCGATCCTGAAAGTTTCGATCGGACGACGCTGGCTCTTCCCGTCGGTTCCGGCCCCTACAAGGTCAAGAGCATCGATCCGGGCCAGCGCATCATCTACCAGCGCGATCCGAATTATTGGGGCAAGGATATTCCCGCAAAGGTCGGTGTCGATAATTATGACGAGATTTCGGTCAGCTATTTCCTGCAGGAGACGACGTTGTTCGAAGCCTTCAAGAAGGGTGATATCGACATTTATCCCGACGGCAGCCCCGGCCATTGGCAGCAGGCCTATGATTTCCCGGCGGTGACCTCCGGCGCCGTCATCAAGGATGATTTCAAGTCGAAATTGCCGAGCGGCATGTTCGGTTTCGTCTTCAATACGCGCCGGCCGATCTTTACCGACAAAAGGGTGCGGCAGGGCCTGACGCTCGCCTTCGACTTCGAATGGGTCAATCGCAGCCTCTCTTCGAACGCCTATACGCGCACGCAAAGCTATTGGCAGAACTCCGACCTCTCCTCGCTCGGCGTGCCCGCGGAGGCACGCGAGCTTGCCATGCTCGGCCCCATCAAGGATCGTATCGATCCGGATGTGCTTGACGGTACCTACAGGCTGCCTGTCAGCGATGGGACCGGCCGCGACCGCGCCATCCTGCGCAAGGCCGTCGATCTCCTCAAGCAAGGCGGTTACAGGATCAAGGGCGAAAAGATGGTCGACGGCAGCGGGCGTCAGCTCAGCTTCGAGATCATGACGCAAAATCCGGATCAGGAGCGCATCGCCATCGCCTATCGCCGCTCGCTGGCGCTGCTCGGCATCGCGGTGACGATCCGCACGGTCGATGATTCGCAATATCAGCGCCGGACGATCAGCTATGATTACGATATGATCCTCAAAGCCTACCCCTCCTCGCTGTCGCCCGGCATCGAGCAGACGGGGCGCTGGGGTTCGGTTGCCGCCAGGACCGAGGGCAGCCTCAATTTTGCCGGTGTCGCCGATCCCGATGTCGATACGCTGATGGATCATTTCCTGGCGGCCCGCTCCGCCGAGGATTTCCGTGATGCCGTGCGGTCTTTCGACCGCATGCTGATCTCCGGCTACTACATGGTGCCGCTCTATCATATCGGCCAGCAATGGGTGGCGCGGCGCAGCCGCATCGCTCGTCCCGATGCACAGCCGCTCTACGGCTATCAGCTGCCGACCTGGTGGGATTCTTCGGCGC
This sequence comes from Rhizobium sp., assembly GCA_047606605.1. GTDB lineage: Bacteria > Pseudomonadota > Alphaproteobacteria > Rhizobiales > Rhizobiaceae > Rhizobium. The sequence goes on along the minus strand of JASGEG010000430.1, from coordinate 17,967 downwards.
AATAGGCCTTGCGCGCAGGAAATGTCGCCGGTTCCTTTTCGGTAACCGGTTGAAGCCTCCGTGCCAAAGGCCTAGATGGGGTCTTAGAAGCCGGATAGAGCGGAAGGATACGACCATGGAACGCATCACGATCGATATCGTCTCGGACGTCGTATGTCCGTGGTGCTATCTCGGCAAGGCCCGGCTGGAGCTGGCCATTGCCGAGGTGCAGGATACTGTAGGCGTCGACCTCAATTGGCGCCCCTACCGCCTCAATCCCGATTATCCGCCCGAGGGCGTCGATCAGAAGAAGGCGCTGGTGCAGAAGCTCGGTGGCGAGGAGCGCGTCGCGCAGGCACACAAGATGCTGACCGACCTCGGCCGCGAGGTGGGAATCAACTTCGATTTCGAGGCCATCAAGATCGGCCCGAACACGCTCGACGCACACCGTCTCATCCATTGGGCGGGCACGGAAGACCGCGAAAAGCAGGAAAAGGTCGTTACCGCCCTCTTCAAGGCGAATTTCGAGCAGGGCCGCAATGTCGGCGACCATGCCGTGCTGCTGGATATCGCCGAAGGCGCCGGCCTCGACCGCTCCGTCATCGCAGCCCTGCTTGCCTCCGACGCCGACCGCGACCTGGTGGTCGCCGAGATCGACGCCGCCCAGAAGATCGGCGTCACCGGCGTCCCCTTCTTCATCTTCGATCAGCAATATGCCGTCAGCGGCGCCCAGACACCGGATGTGCTGGCGGGCGCCCTGCGTGATATCGCCAAGATGAAGGCCGAGGCGCGGGCGGGGATGAATTGAGCGCTCGCGGATTTCAGTCGTTATAGCGGATGTCGCAGGTTGTTTCTTGAGAGAGTTGGAGACCGCTAAGCGGCAGAAGCGGTCACCAGCTTGTTAGGTTAAACAACCTGTCCGGAAACATGGGGCAAGCCCGCTCATGCCATGTGATGGGAATGTTATGATCTCATCTGCGTCAACATGGCTGATGGTGTATGCAGCAGTTCTGAGGTAGTGCTCCCCCACGATAGATAGCATCAAGTAACAGCCTGGAAATATCCGAAATGTGGGATTGGTTCCCTATAGTCTTCTTTCCGCTCAAGCTTCTCGTGTTAGGCACGGGCATGTTCTTCGCCATCAAGTGGCATCGCGATCAAGAGAAGAAGAAATAACGAAACCAGCGGACCGCAAACACCCGCCGATTTAGTCCGCTCAGCGCCAAAAGCGGTCGAAATACCATCGGCCGCTGATGAGCCGCCCCTTACTTCGCCAATTCCGCCAACTGCGTCATGATCACGGCCGCCCCCTGCAGCCGCTTCTCCGGCGTCGGCAGGTCGCGGGTCAGGAACACGCTGTGGTCCGGACGGATCTTCGCCATCGTGCCCTGCTTGGCGATGTAGCCGACGAGGTTGGCCGGGTTCGGGAATTCCTTGTTGCGGAACTGCACGACGACGCCCTTCGGGCCGGCGTCCAGTTTCTCGACATTGGCGATGCGGCAGAGCGACTTGATGTAGACGATCTTGAGGAGATGCTGCACTTCGATCGGCATCGGGCCGAAGCGATCGATCATTTCGGCACCGAAACCGTCGATCTCCTTGATTTCGGTGATCTCGCCGAGGCGGCGGTAGAGCGCCATGCGCAGATGCAGGTCCGGCACGTAGTCGTCGGGGATCATCACCGGCGTGCCGACGGAAATCTGTGGCGACCAGCCGGTGTCCTGGATTTCGTCGACGCCCTTGACCTCGGCAACCGCCTCCTCGAGCATCTGCTGGTAAAGCTCGAATCCGACTTCCTTGATATGGCCGGACTGTTCCTCGCCGAGCAGATTGCCGGCGCCGCGGATATCGAGATCGTGGCTCGCCAGCTGGAAGCCGGCGCCGAGCGTATCCAGCGATTGCAGTACCTTCAGCCGGCGCTCCGCCGTCGTGGTCAGCACCTTGTTGACCGGCAGGGTGAAGAGCGCAAAGGCGCGGACCTTGGAACGGCCGACGCGGCCGCGCAGCTGATAGAGCTGCGCAAGGCCGAACATGTCGGCGCGGTGCACGATCAGCGTGTTGGCCGTGGGCACGTCGAGGCCGGATTCGACGATGGTGGTGGAGAGAAGCACATCGTAACGGCCCTCGTAGAAGGCGTTCATGATGTCTTCCAGCTCGCCGGCCGGCATCTGGCCATGGGCGACGGCCACCTTCAGCTCCGGCACATCCGACTGCAGGAAGGCATGGATATCGGCGAGATCGGCGAGGCGCGGGCAGACATAGAAGCTCTGGCCGCCACGATAATGCTCGCGCATCAGCGTTTCGCGGATGACGAGCGAATCGAAGGGCGAAATGAAGGTGCGCACCGCCATGCGGTCGACCGGCGGCGTGGTGATCAGCGACAGTTCGCGCACGCCGGTCATGGCGAGCTGCAGCGTGCGCGGGATCGGCGTTGCCGACAGCGTCAGCACATGCACGTCGCTCTTCAGCTCCTTCAGCCGCTCCTTGTGCTTGACGCCGAAATGCTGCTCTTCGTCGATGACAAGCAGGCCGAGATTGGCGAACTGGATGCCCGAGCCGAGCAGCGCATGCGTGCCGACGACGATATCGGTCTTGCCGTCGGCGACTTCCTTCTTGGTCAGCGCCAGATCCTTGGCGCCGACGAGGCGGGACGCCTGCTGCACCCGGATCGGCAGGCCGCGGAAACGCTCGGAAAAGGTCTTGAAATGCTGGCGGGCAAGCAGGGTCGTCGGTACGACGACGGCGACCTGCGTGCCGTTCATGGCGGCCACGAAGGCGGCGCGCAGCGCCACTTCCGTCTTGCCGAAACCGACGTCGCCGCAGACGAGGCGGTCCATCGGCCGGCCGGCGCCGAGATCCTCGCGCACCGCATCGATGGCGTTCATCTGGTCGTCGGTCTCGTCATAGGGGAAGCGGGCGGCGAATTCGTCGTAAAGCCCGTCCGGCGCGGTCAGCACCGGCGCATGCCGCGTCAGCCGCTCTGCCGCCACGCGGATCAAGGCACCTGCCATATCCAGCAGCCGCTTCTTGAGCTTGGCCTTGCGCATCTGCCAGGCGCCGCCGCCCAGCTTGTCGAGCTGTGCCTCGGTACCCTCGCCGCCATAGCGCGAGAGCAGATCGATGTTTTCGACCGGCAGGAACAGCTTGGCGTCGTCGGCATATTGCAGCTCGAGGCAGGCATGCGGTGCGCCGGCGGCCTCGATGGTCCTGAGGCCGACGAAACGGCCGATACCATGCTCGGCATGGACGACGATCGAGCCTTCGTCCAGCCCGGCCACTTCCGAGATGAAGTCGGCGGCGCGCTTGCGGCGCTTGGAACGGCGCACCATGCGGTCGCCGAGGATATCCTGTTCGCCGATGACGACGAGATCGCCCGCCTCGAAGCCCGCTTCCAGGCTGAGCACGGCCGCCGCCGCCTCGCCTTTCGCCAGTCCGCCAAGATCCTTGAAAGCTTCGATCGTCTTGACGCGCGCCAACCCATGTTCGGCCAGCACCTGCAGGAGACGGTCAAGTGAACCCTCGGTCCAGGCCGATATCAGCACCTTGTCGCCGGCGGCGCGGCGATTGGCGATGTGCTTGACCACGGCGTCGAAGACGTTGACGCGTTCGCTATCGGCGCTTTCGGTGGCGGAGCGCGCCCAGCGCGGCCCTTGCCGGGCGTCGACGCTGACGACACGGCGCGCCTCGCCTTCATGCTCGTTGAAGGGCGAGATGCGGATGGCGTTGAAGGCATCGAGCGCCTTGCCGAAGGTGCTGCCGTCGAGATAGAGCTGACCGGGTGTGACGGGCTTGTAGGGCGTGCCCTGCGCCATCTGCCCCTTGACCCCCTGCCCGGAATTCAGGCGGGCGTCGTAATAGTCGAAGACCAGCTTGGAGCGTTCCTCGGCGGCTTCGCGCACCGTATGGTCTGTAACCAGCCGGAATCCCTTCAGATAGTCGAAGACGGTCTCCAGCTTCTCGTAGAAGAGCGGCAGCCAATGTTCCATGCCGGCGTAGCGGCGGCCTTCCGAGACGGCGACATAGAGCGCGTCGTCGCGAGTGGCTGCGCCGAAGGCGGAAAGATAGTTCTTGCGGAAGCGGCTGATCGTATCCGGCGTCAGCGTCACTTCGCTCATCGGATTGAGATCGAGGGAGCGGACCTGCCCCGTCGTGCGCTGGCTGGCAGGATCGAAGCTGCGGATGCTTTCCAGCGTGTCGCCGAAGAAATCCAACCGCACCGGCTCTTCCGTGCCCGGCACGAAGACGTCGAGAATGCCGCCGCGCACGGCATATTCGCCGACCTCGCGCACGGTCGCCACCCGATCGAAACCATTGCGCTCCAGACGGCCGGCTATATCGTCCATGCGCACCTGATTGCCGGGCCTGGCGGAGAAGGCCAGGCTCTCGATCACATCCTGCGGCGCCACCTTCTGCAGCATGGCGTTGACGGTCACCAGCACGATCGCCACATGCGGCTTGCGATGATAGGCGATCAGCCCGCTCAAGGCCGCGAGACGACGGGCCGAGGTATCGGAACTGGGGGAAACACGGTCATAGGGAAGACAGTCCCAGGCGGGCAGTGTCAGCACCGGAATTTCGGGCGCGAGGAAGCCGAGCATCTGTTCGACATCGGCCATGTGCTGGCCGTCCGACATGACATAGGCGACAGGCTGTCCTGTTCTTGCCAGCTCGGCCAGCAGAAAGGGCTCCAGGCCGGACGGCACATGGCCAACGGTCAGCGGCTCGCTTGCGGCGAGCAGTTTCTTCGCGTCGAAACCGGGGATCATCTCGTTATTCCGAACCTTTCCGCGATCTCGTCGAAATCGGGCTTGTAGGACGCCAGGCGCTGGAACATCGGCGTTTGCAGGTGCTGCGGCGTCGGCTGCGTCCCGAGTATCCACTTGACGAGATCGTTGTCTTCCTCGGCCATGATGCGCTCGAGCTCGTCCAGCTCGGCCTCATTCAGGCCCGGCAGCTCATTGTCCGCGAACTGGCCGAAGACCAGATCCATCTCGCGGATGCCGCGGTGCCAGCAGCGAAACAGGATGCGCCGGCGGCGAGGATCGAGATCGGCACTGCTGAGAGTGAGCCCAGTCATCAAAAACACCCTTATGTTGATGCGTCTCTATAAAACCAGCCTTGTAAGCTGGGAACCGGTTTTTCGGAAAAAAGCGCCGAGCGTGCAATTTTCCGGGGAGTGTTGGCCCTGGAGAAGCCGTCGCGGCCGTCGGCCCTTGCCAAGTCCACCCTCCCCGTCGCATTTTGCCGGCCATGCGCCCCGCCGTCCTCGATCCGCTGTTTGCTTCCATTTCGTCGCTGCCCGGCGTCGGGCCGAAGGTTGCCGAACTGCTGGTGAAGCTGCTCGACCGGGAAACGGTCGAGGATTGCCGCGTCATCGACCTGCTCTTCCATGCGCCGCATTCCATCATCGACCGGCGCGAGCAGCCCGGCATCGCCCGGGCGCCGCAGGGTGCCATCGTCACCATCACCGGCCGCGTCGATCGCCATCAGCCGCCGCCGAACCCGCGCAGCAACGTGCCCTACCGCGTTTTCCTGCATGACCAGACCGGAGAACTGGCGCTGGTGTTCTTCCGCGGCAAGGCGCAATGGCTGGAAAAGCAGTTGCCGCTCGACGAGACGGTCACCGTCAGCGGCAAGGTCGACTGGTTCAACGGTCGCCCGTCGATGGTGCACCCCGATTACATCATGCGCGAGAGCGAGGCGCAGAACCTGCCCCTGGTCGAGCCCGTCTATCCCCTGACGGCAGGTCTGGCGTTGAAATTCCTGCGCAAGACCATAGAGGCGGCGCTGGCCCGGATGCCGGAGCTGCCGGAATGGGACGATGCGGCACTGGCGCAGAAGCAGGGCTTTCCCTCCATATCCGACAGTTTTCACATGCTGCATGCGCCGCGCGATGCGGCCGACATCGATCCGCAGTCGCCGGCGCGCCGCAGGCTTGCCTATGACGAATTCCTGGCCGGGCAATTGTCGCTGTCGCTCGTGCGTCAGCGGTTGCGCAAAGTCGCCGGCCAACCTGTTCATCCGACTGGAGAAATCAGCCGGAAAATATTGGAATCACTTCCCTTTTCTTTGACGAATAGTCAGACGCAGGCCATCGCCGATATCCTCAAGGACATGGCCGGCACCGAGCGGATGCTCCGGCTGCTGCAGGGCGATGTCGGCGCCGGCAAGACCCTGGTGGCGCTGATGGCGATCGCAGCCGTTCTCGAAAGCGGCGGTCAGGCCGTGCTGATGGCGCCGACGGAAATCCTGGCGCGGCAGCATCACGCCACCATCTCGAAATTCGCCGCCAGCGCCAATCTCTCCGTCGAGGTTTTGACGGGACGGACCAAGGGCCGCGAACGCGACGCCATCCTCGAACGCATCGCTTCCGGCGAAGCGCAGATCGTCATCGGCACGCATGCGCTGTTTCAGGACAGCGTGACCTATGCCAATCTCATGCTGGCGGTGGTGGACGAGCAGCATCGCTTCGGTGTCCACCAGCGCCTGCGGCTGACGGCGAAGGGCATCTCGCCGCATATGCTCGTCATGACCGCGACGCCGATCCCACGCACGCTGGTGCTCGCCGCCTTCGGCGACATGGACGTTTCCAAGCTCACCGAGAAACCGGCCGGGCGCAAGCCGATCCAGACCATCACCATCCCGACGGAGCGCACCGGCGATGTCGTCTCGCGGCTGAAGCATGCGCTATCCGAAGGAAAGAAAGCCTATTGGATATGCCCACTTGTCGAGGAATCCGAAGAATCTGATTTAATGTCGGTAGAGGAGCGGCATGCCACGCTGGTCAAGGCGCTCGGGCCTGGTATCGGGCTCATTCATGGCCGCATGAGCGGCCCTGAAAAGGACGCCGTGATGATGGCCTTCAAGAATGGCGAGACCCGCCTGCTGGTCGCCACGACGGTGGTGGAAGTGGGCGTCGACGTGCCGGACGCGACCATCATGGTGATCGAGCATGCCGAGCGCTTCGGCCTCGCGCAATTGCATCAGCTGCGCGGCCGCGTCGGACGCGGCGACGAGGCCTCCACCTGCATCCTGCTCTACAAGGGGCCGCTCGGCGAGACCGGCCATGCGCGGCTGTCGATCATGCGCGACACCGAGGACGGTTTCCGCATCGCCGAGGAGGATCTGAAGCTGCGCGGCGAAGGCGAGCTGCTCGGCACGCGGCAATCCGGCACACCTGGCTTCCGCATCGCCAGCCTCGAGGCCCATGCCGATCTTCTGGAAATTGCCCGCAAGGATGCCGCCTATCTGATCGACCGCGATCCGGACCTGACCGGCGAGCGCGGCATGGCGGTGCGCACCCTGCTCTATCTCTTCCGCCGCGACGAGGCGATCCGGTTCCTGCGCGCGGGATAGAGCAATTCCAGGAAAAGTGCGGAGCGGTTCTCCGTTCGGAATTGCGTGAAAACAAAGAGATAGAGCAGTTCAGCGATTCCGTCGGACGCTGGCTGCGCTAGCCGGATGGACGCGAGTATCGCGTCCATCCCTGTCGGAATCCGTTACTTCGCCGAAAGGCCGGGGATCGTGACCTGATACACCTGGAACATGGTGTCGACATCGGCCCCACCCTCCGCCTTGTAGGCGCCGCCGACCTGATAGCCGTCCTGCGTCAGGAAGTCGTTGTCGTTGGCAACGAACAGGAAGTAGTCGTCCGGCTGCTTCGGATCGAGCACGCTGACGAGTGACATGGCCTCCCATTTTTCGGAGAGGTTGTTGCGGTCGTTCGGCGCGCCGTTATGCAGCCCGAAACGCGCGAGATTGGCGCTGTCGTTGATGTCGATGAGCTGGCTGACTGCGGCCGGCTTGACCGACGAGTCGAGAACGCCCTTCGGAGCGACCGGCTTTTCGGCATCGAACTGGCTGCCGGCAATATCCGTGGCGGCCGAGATGTCGACGACATTGACGCTGCGATAGAGCGACTTCTCGCCCTTCAGGCCATAGCCGTTGTTGCTGTCGCGCGCCAGCATCAGGAAGCTCGTCGGCGACAGCGCCACGATCTCGCTCTGCGCGGCCACCGCCGTCTTGCCCTTGTCGTTGGTGAAGACCGGCAGCGGCACGACATATTCATGCACGAGCTTCAGATGCGCCGGATCGGCGGCGTCGTAGACCAGGGCGCGGGTGTTCTGCCGGGTTGCGCCGGAATCGCCGCCATCCTGACGGGCCGCCGACTGCAGCACGGCGATCAGGAACTTGCCGTCCGGCGAGAGCGACATGCCTTCGAGACCCTGATTGTTCTGGCGGCCGCTGGTCGGGTCCTTGGGATCGGGCGCGCTTTCGCCGGGGCCGGGATTGTTCGAGGCGAAATTGACCGCGCCGTTGCGCATCGGCAGAAGCGCAGCCGGCGGCTGCGTCGCGGACGTCATGCGGCCGTCGGCGGAGAAGCGATAGATATAGGGACCGTATTCGTCGCTGATGAACATGGTGCCGTCGGACAGGCGGGCGATGGCCTCGTTGTCGAGCGAGATCTTGCCGTTCGGCGCTTGCGGCAGCAGCGGCATGTCGCCTTCCGCCTGGCGGGTTCCGCCAGCGGGGTCGAGACCGGTGGTATCGGCGCCCTTGTTGTCGGTCAGCAGCATGGTGTCGGCGAGCTTGGCCACGAGCCCGGACTGCTCCTTGCCGGCCGGCGGCGTGGCGCCGGAAGCGACGGGCGCCAGCTGAACGTCGATCGTGTTCAGGCGCGGACGATAGTCGGTGGTGCCTTCGACGTTATAACCGCGATCCGGCAGCAGCCAGAGCGAGCCCTTGTAGGTGCCGTCGGCATTGCGCACCCAGCTCTTGGCGTCGATCGACATGCCGGAGCCCGAGCCGAAGGTTTCGCCGAACTTGTCACGCTGGTTGGCGGGAATACGGCCGACGGCAACGAGGCCCTTGTTGACCAGTGTCGCGCCGCCGACGGTGACGGAATTCTCGGCAAGGGCTGCGACCGGCGCGGAAAAAACAAAAGTGGCGAGCGCTGCTGACAGCAGCGGCAAAGTCATTGAACGCTTCACGGCAATACCTCCTGATGAAAAACATGTGCTGGAACGGCATTCATCTCCGATCGGCCGGAAGCCGTATCGAATGATCGTCTCCGGCCTTGGAACCGGGTGGTCGACGACGAGAGATGCGCCCGTTTGCCTTTCCGGCAGACGGTCTAAGACAGCAACATGATAGAGGCATGACAACTCGCTCCCAACGTGTGGGATTTGCGAGAGACGGGAGCCAAGTGGTTTCTAAGTCAGGGTTTTTGCCGGAACTGGCGGTATTTCCTTGGGCGCCATCAGCTTCTCGCGATAGTCAGGCGAGACCAGGCCGCCGGAAATCAGCAGCTTGGCGCCGTCTTCCGGGCTCATGTCGAGGACCGTGATCTTCTCGCGCGGCACGAAGACGAGGAAGCCGGCGGTCGGAACCGGGGTCGGCGGCAGGAAAACGGCCACCATATCCTTGCCCATGGCATTGAATTTCGAGGCGATCTCCCCCTTGGCGTCGGTGGAGATGAACACCATGGACCAGAGGCCGGGGCTTGGATACTCGATCAGGCCAACCTTCTTGAAGGAGGTGCCCTGCTCCTTCAGCACCGTTTCGAAGATCTGCTTCACGCTCTTGTAGATGGTACGCACCAGCGGCACGCGCTGAACGATCGACTCACCGAAGCGCACAATGCTCTGGCCGATCAGGTTCTTGGCGAGGAAGCCGATGATCGTGATGAAGATCATCGCGATCACGACGCCGGTGCCGGGTACGGCGAAATTCAGATAGTTTTCCGGATCGTAGCGCGCGGGAATATAGGGACGCACCCAGCTATCGGCCCAATGGATGACCGACCAGGTGAGCCAGAAGGTAATGGCGATCGGCGCGCAGATGATCACGCCGGCCAGGAAATTGTTTCTGATCCGTGCCGCCACGGATATCTTGATGGGCTTTTCCGTCATTCGCCGTTCGAAAACTCCGTTCCGTCGCCTACCGCTACCCGGCAAATTTCCCCCACCATCTCCACCCGGAATCGTGCCAGAAATCCGCGACGTACACAACCCGCCAGTCACGCCGCCGGGCCGGATATCGACCCAGTTCACGACGACGTTATCTACGCGAAAAACCGCGAAGAAAGCGGACTATTCCACCGTGACGGATTTGGCGAGATTGCGCGGCTGATCGACATCCGTGCCCATGAAGACGGCGGTGTGATAGGCGAGCAGCTGGATCGGCAGCGAGAAGATCATCGGCGCGATGATTTCGTCGACCACCGGCAGCGTGATCGTTGCCATGGTCGGCAGCGTGGAGGCGGCCGCGCCGGCTTCGTCGGTGATGAAGATGATCCGCCCGCCGCGCGCCGCCACTTCCTGCATGTTGGAGACGGTCTTGTCGAAGAAACGGTCATAGGGGGCGATGACGATGACGGGCATGTTCTCGTCGATCAGCGCAATCGGGCCATGCTTGAGCTCGCCGGCAGCATAGCCTTCCGCGTGGATGTAGGAAATCTCCTTGAGCTTCAGCGCTCCTTCCATGGCAAGCGGGAAGCTGGTGCCACGGCCGAGATAAAGCACGTCCTTGAACTTGGCGATCTCGCGCGCCAAGCTTTCCATCTGCGGCTGGATGATGTTCAGCACTCTCGCCATGATGCGCGGCATCTCGACCAGATGGCGCACCATCGCGTTTTCATCGGCGGCGCTGACCGTGCCGCGCGCCACCCCGGCGCCGATCGCCAGCGACGCCAGCACGGCAAGCTGGCAGGTGAACGCCTTGGTCGAGGCAACGCCGATTTCCGGTCCGGCCATGATCGGGAAGACCGCGTCGGATTCACGCGCGATGGTGGATTCCTTGACGTTGACGACGGCGCCGATCTTCAGGCCATGGTCCTTGCAATAGCGCAGCGACGCCAGCGTATCCGCAGTCTCGCCGGATTGAGAGATGAACAAGGCTGCCTGCGAGGGCGACAGCGGCATTTCGCGATAGCGGAACTCGGAAGCGACGTCGATCTCGACCGGCAGGCGGGCATAGCGCTCGAACCAGTATTTCCCGATCAGGCCGGCGAGATAGGCTGTGCCGCAGGCGGAGATGGCCAGTCCCGAGACGTCCTTGAAATCGATAGCAGACGCATTCGGACGCAGACGATGGCCGACGAAATCGACATATTGGCTGAGCGCGTGGGAGATCACCTCCGGCTGCTCATAGATTTCCTTTTCCATGAAATGGCGGTGATTGCCCTTGTCGACGACATAGGAGGTCGCCTGCGATATCTGGCGGGGGCGGCTGACTTCCCGGCCGTTGAAATCGAGGATCGTGGCGCTGTTGCGCGTGATGATCGCGCAGTCGCCGTCGACGAGATAGGTGATCTCGTTGGTGAAGGGAGCAAGCGCGATGGCGTCGGAGCCGAGGAACATTTCGCCATTGCCGAAGCCGACGGCAAGCGGCGGACCGGAGCGCGCGGCCATCAGCGTGTCGGGATGGCTCTGGAACATGACGGCAAGCGCATAGGCGCCGGTGACGCGGTTCAGCATCTTCAGCATCGCCGCGCGCGGGTCGAGGCCCTCACCGACATATTTTGCGAGAAGATGCGCGACGACCTCGGTGTCGGTCTGCGTGGTGAAGACCCTGCCCTCGGCCTTCAGCTCCTCGCGCAGCTCGGAGAAGTTCTCGATGATGCCGTTATGGACGACGGCGACGCCGTCGACGAAATGCGGATGGGCATTGGTCTCGTTCGGAACGCCATGCGTGGCCCAGCGGGTGTGGGCGATGCCGGTTACGCCCGGCAGAGGCTCCGCATCCAGTCGTTTTTCGAGATTGAAGAGCTTTCCTTCAGCGCGGCGGCGATCCATCGCGCCGTCATGGATGGTCGCGACCCCTGCCGAATCGTAGCCGCGATATTCGAGACGCCGCAGGGCATCCACCAATCGCTCCGCTACAGGCTTCGTTCCGACAATCCCGACAATGCCGCACATACAACTCTCCGTCTGGCCTCAAATGTGAAGGCAAGTCCTAATGATTCTGTCGATTTTCCTCAATTGCCGAAACGGTCACTTTCGATGTCTGACCGTTACGCGAGATCGACCGCGGGTTTAGAGTGTTTCTGCGCCTCATAGAATCGCTGAAACGCTCTAACTTTTTGTTTTGACGCAATTCCGGACGGAAAACCGCTGCGCACTTTTCCTGGAATTGCTCTAGTGGCCGCCCTTCCGCGCCGCCTTGAGGGCAAGCGCCCTCTCGCGGATGACCTTGGCGCGATCGGGCTTCACCTCCTGGCGCGCCCGGCCGAAGGCCAGCGCGTCGGCGGGAACATCGTCGGTGATGACGCTGCCGGAGGCGATATAGGCGTTGTCGCCGATGCGAACGGGTGCTACGAGCGACGAGTTCGAGCCGACGAAGCTGTTGGCGCCGATATGGGTCTCGTGCTTGTTGACTCCATCATAATTGCAGGTGATCGTGCCCGCGCCGATATTGCTGCCGGCCCCGACAGTAGCGTCGCCGATATAGGTCAGGTGGTTGACCTTGGCGCCCTCGCCGATCCTGCCGTTCTTCACCTCGCAGAAATTGCCGACCTTCGAACCATTGGCGAGATCGGCGCCCGGGCGCAGCCGCGCGAAGGGGCCGACCGTCGCGCCGGCGCTGACATGGGCGCCTTCGATATGCGAGAAGGCATGGATGACCGCCCCGCCGTCGATCACCGCGCCGGGGCCGAACACGACGTTCGGCTCGATCAGCGCGTCCTGGCCGATCACCGTGTCATAGGCGAGAAACACCGTTTCCGGCGCGATCATGGTGACGCCGGACAGCATCAGCTCATGGCGCCGCCGCTCCTGCCAGAGACGTTCGATGACGGCGAGTTCGGCGCGGTTGTTGCAGCCGGTCATCTCCACCTCCGGCGCATCGACTGCAACGGCGCGGCCGCCGAGCGAACGGGCGATTTCGACGAGATCCGTCAGATAATATTCGCCCTTGGCATTGCTGTTGCCGATACGATCGAGCAGGTCGAGCGCCTTGCGGCCGTTGATCGCCATCAGGCCGCTGTTGCACCAGGTCACGGCAAGTTCGGCATCGGTGGCGTCCTTGGCCTCGCGGATGGCGATCAGCTCGCCGTCCTTGACCAGCAGACGGCCATAGGCATTCGGATTTTCCGTATGGAAGCCGATGACGACGATGTCGTTGCCCTCGGCCAGCCCCTGGCGCGCGGCGCGCAGCGGCACATCGGTCAGCAGCGGCACGTCGCCGTAAGCGACGATGATATCGTCATAGCCGCGAGCGATCGCCTCGCGCGCGGCAAGCACCGCATGACCGGTGCCCAGACGCTCCTTTTGCAGGAAGGCTTCGACCTTGATCCCGCCGATATCGGCAGCGGTAGCCACCTCCTCCGCATTGCGGCCGACCACGAGGGCCGCGGCGGAAATATCCGTCTTGGCGATCGCTTCCATCACATGCGCGATCATCGGCCGGCCGGCAATCGGATGCAGCACCTTCGAAACCGACGACTTCATGCGGGTGCTGTCGCCTGCGGCGAGGATGATGGCGAGGCAGGTGCGTTCCATTTCAAGCTCCGAAAGATGCGACTCGGCGAGGCCTATGTAGGCTTCGTCCTCTCTTAGAGCAATTCCAGGCAAAATGCGCAGCGGTTTTCCATCCGGAATTGCTTAAAACAATGACCTTGGAGACGAGTTGAATGGAAACTGCGGCGAATTTAGAGGCCGCGCTCAGGCATGCGTCAGGGCTGCGAACGCCTGCAGCACATGCTGGCGGCCATCGAAAATGACGAACTCCATCGCCTTGTAGGCCGCCAGTCCGTTACGAGCCGCGATCGCATCGACGATGGCCATATGCGTGTCGGCGATATTGGCGAAGCCGTTGCTGCTGGGCGGCGCGCTCATGCGGAACATGCCGACCAGCGCGGCCTCGATCAGGCCGCCGAGCGAACGCATGAAGGGATTGTGGGATGCCTCGGTGATCGCCAGGTGGAAATGCAGGTCGGCAAGGGCGAGGCTGTCCGCCGTGTGTTCCGGCGCGGCCATCGCCAGAGCCAGCCGCCGCAGCTGCTCGATCTCTTCCACGCCCGCCCGCTCCGCCACCAGGCTGGCGGCAAACGGCTCGAAGGCCAGCCGGATATCATAGAGGTGAAGGAGAAATTCTTCGTTGACGCCGCTTTCGAAGTGCCAGGTCAGCACCTCGTTGTCGAACATGTTCCAGTGGATGCGCTCGGTCACCCGGGTGCCGACCCTGGCGCGCGGGACGACGAGCCCCTTTGCCGCTAGTGTCTTCATGCTTTCGCGTAAGACCGTGCGCGACACCTTGAAGCGTTGCAGGAGATCGCTGTCGCCCGGAAGGATGCTGCCGATGGGAAAGACGCCCGCCACGATCGCTTTTCCGAGGTCATCGACGACCTGAGCATGGCTCGTTCGTGATTTCCCGTCGGATTTCCGTGTCTCAAGCAATCTGCCGCGCAAGCCCCCGATCCTTCCCTAAGCGTAACGTCGGTTGAAGCGGGACAGGAGCAGAAGACCCTTCTGCATCAGAATAAACGCAAACAGTAACAGCCCGATCAGTATCTTCGTCCACCAGCTGGAAAGCGTTCCATCGAAGGTGATGTAGGTCTGGATCAGGCCTTGTATGAGAATTCCGATGAGAGTTCCCCCCACGAACCCTGCCCCTCCCGTCAGCAATGTTCCGCCGATGACCACCGCAGCGATCGCGTCGAGTTCGACGCCGACGGTGGCAAGCGAATATCCGGCGGATGTATAGAGGGAAAAAACGATTCCGGATAGACCGGCCAGAAAACCGGAGAGCGCGTAGATCTGGATCGTCGTGCGCCCCACGGGAACACCCATCAGCTGCGCCGTCTGCACGCCGCCACCCAGGGCATAGACATTGGCGCCGAAGCGCGTGCGGTGCGCCAAGAGAATGCCGCCGGCGAAGACGAGCAGCATGATGGCGCCGATGAGCGTCAGCCGCCCGCCGCCCGGCAGCAGCAGATACATGTCGCTCAGCCCGGTATAGAATTCATTGTCGATCGGGATGCTGTCGATCGACAGGACGAAGGCGATGCCGCGCGCCAGGAACATGCCCGCCAGCGTGACGATGAAGGGCGGCATGCCGAGATAATGGATGATCGCGCCCATGCCTCCGCCGAAAGCCGTGGTGATCGCCAGAACCAGAACGAAGGCGACCAGCGGATGGATCGAGGTATCGCGCATGATGATCGCCAGGAAGACGCCGGTGAAGGCGATGACCGAGCCGATCGACAGGTCGATGCCGCCGGAGAGGATGACGAAGGTCATGCCGACGGCGGCGATCCCGAGAAAGGCATTGTCCGTCAGCAGATTGCCGACGACCCGCGTTGACAGCATGGTCGGATACTGCAGGGCGCAGCCCGTATAGGCGAGGATGAAAATGACGATCGTCGCGAGCAGCGGAAGGTATTTCGAGTTCACTTTGCCTGCTCCTCTTGGATCATCCGCGCCTCGCCCCGTCGGCGCCAGAAAAATGCCGTGACGGACTGGAGGGCCGGAGACTGGATGACCAGAATGATGATGACGATGACGGCCTTGATCACCAGATTGAACTCCGGCGGGAAGCCGGAGAGCAGGATGCCGGTATTGACCGACTGGATGATCATGGCGCCGATCAGCGAGCCGACGATGCTGAAGCGGCCGCCAAGAAGGGAGTTGCCGCCGACGACGACGGCGAGGATCGCGTCCAGCTCCAGCCAGAGACCGGCATTGTTGGCATCAGCCCCCTTGATATCGGCGGAAACGATGATGCCGGCAATGGAGGCGCACAGGCCGCTCAGCGCATAGACGGCGATCAGCAGGATCGGCGTCTGGATGCCGGAGAGCGTGCTGGCGCGACGGTTGATGCCGATGGCCTCGACCAGCATGCCGAGCGCGGTACGCCTCACCAGCAGGATGACCGCAAGCGCCACTGCCAGCCAGACGACGACGGGCATCGGCAGCCAGGCGAAGGAGCCGCTGCCGAAGAAGATCAGCCCCTCGTCGTTGAAGGTCATGATGACGCCTTCGGTGATGAGCTGCGCGATGCCGCGCCCCGCCACCATCAGAACCAGCGTCGCGATGATCGGCTGTATATCGAGCAAGGCGACCAGCAAGCCGTTCCACAGTCCGCATGCCAGCCCGACACCCAGCGTCAGCACCAGCGTATAGGCGAGCGAATGGCCGGAAACGATCGCGGATGCCGCGACCGCGCCGCAAATGGCGATCACCGCGCCGACCGAAAGATCGATGCCCTTGGTGGCGATGACCAGCGTCATGCCGATCGCCAGAAGCGCCACCGGGGCGCCGCGGTTGAGGACGTCGATGAGGCTGCCGTACAATCTGCCGTTCTGCACTTCCAGATGAAAGAAATGCGGGAACATGATGAAATTCAAAAGAAGAATGGCAGCCAAGGCAATGAGCTGCGGCATCAATCGAAACAGGGATGCCTTGATCTGGGACCTCATGCTTCCTCCCGCTTGCTCTGCGCCGTGGCGATGGCGTCGACGATATGGCCGGCGGTGATTTCGGCGCCGGTCAGCTCGGCTATGTGCTCGCGGTCGCGCAGCACGATGACGCGGGAACTATAGGCCACGAGCTCCTCCAGTTCGGAGGAGATTACCACCAGAGACATTCCCTGGCGGCAGAGATCCTCGATCAGCCGAATGATTTCCGCATGGGCGCCGACATCGATGCCGCGCGTCGGTTCGTCGAGGATCAGGAAGCTCGGATTGGTCGCCAGCCAGCGCGCCAGGATGGCCTTCTGCTGATTACCGCCGGAGAGCAGCCTGATCGGCTTCTCCCGGTCGGTGGTGCGGATATCCAGCGCCTTGATGTAGCGGTCGGCAATCGTGTTCTGTTCGCCGCGTGACAATGGGCGAGCCCAGCCGCGACGGGCCTGGAGCGCCATGACGATGTTCTCTCGGATCGACAGGTCGCCGATGATCCCGTCCGTCTTGCGGTCTTCCGGGCAAAAGCCGAAGCCGTTCTTGATGGCGGCGCGCGGACCGGAAAGGCTCACCGCCTTATCCTCGATCCTGACTTCGCCGCTATCGGCACGCTCGACGCCGAACATCACCTCCGCGGTCTCGGTGCGTCCCGAGCCGAGCAGACCGGCGATGCCGACCACCTCGCCGACACGCACCTCGAGGTCGAAGGGCTTGATCTTGCCGCGCTTGCCGAAATTGCTGAAGTGATATTTTGCCGGTCCGCTTTCGGCGCTCGCCTGCTTCGTGCCCGCCTCAACTTCCGCCAGTTCGCGACCCAGCATCATGGCGATCAGCGTCTGCCGCGGCAGTCCTTCGGCGTCGCGGGTGCCCACAAGCCGGCCATTGCGCAGAACCGTGATCCGGTCGCAGATTTCATAAACCTGTTCCAGAAAATGCGTAATGAAAACAATTCCCAATCCGCGCTGCTTCAGGTTACGCACGATGCCGAAGAGCATGGCGACTTCCTGGGTATCCAGGCTTGCCGTCGGCTCGTCGAGGATCAGGACCTTGCCGGAGAGATCGACGGCGCGCGCGATCGCAATCACCTGCTGGATCGCGACCGAGAAGCGGTCGAGCTGGCGCGTCACGTCGATATCGATGCCATATTGCTGCAGCAGATCCCTGGCCATGCTGTTCATCAGCCGGCTGCTGACCATGCCGAGGCGCCGCGGCTGGCGGCCGAGAAACAGGTTTTCCGCCACGCTCAGATTGGCGAGAAGATTGACCTCCTGATAAACCGTGCCGATGCCGAGCTTCTGCGCCGCCAGTGTGTCGTGCGGATCGATTTCCGCGCCGTCCAGCACGAGGCTGCCCGCATCGCGGCGGTAGGCACCGGTCATGCATTTGATCAGCGTCGATTTACCCGCGCCATTCTCGCCGAGAAGTGCATGGACCTCGCCCCGCCGCAGCGTGAAGTCGACATGGTCGAGCGCGGTGGAACCGGGGAAATATTTACAAAAGCCAGTTGCTGCCAGAAGGCGCTCGACATCGTGAGCCATGGCGCGAGAATTTCCTTGGATTGAGCTGCATAAAAAACGCGGAACTGCCGT
>JASGEG010000429.1:0-4479 GCA_047606605.1 Rhizobium sp. | reverse complement strand
CTCGATATTGATCCCGGGATTGACGCGGAGATCGAAAATACGACAGATGGCAACCTCAAAAGCCCTTTCCGACGGGGCGACCTGACATCGGAAACGCAACGGCGCAATTGCATAGCGAGGGAGACACAATCATCATGGGCAAGCTTCCCGATATGGTAAAACACCGCGGCTTTCCATCCGGCATGCCGGGGACAGGCGTCCAGTTCACCATTCGCCGCGCCAACCCAAAGGGGGTGACGCCGATCAAGCAGCTGCCCCGCCGTGCGCGACCGGGATCACAGGAACACCGGATCGATGCGGCCTTCCTGCACGCGCTCTGGCACTATTTCGGCGCCGAGCCTTTCGAGCGCGGCAACCTGGACGCTGCCCGTCTCAACCTGCTCTTCGGACGCGAAGTGGTTGCCGCCGACAAGGATTTCGATCCGAATTCCTATGAAGCCATGCTGGTGATCAACGAAAAAGTGGCGCGCGACAGCTTTCCCGAGTCCTTCGAAGACGTGATGGAGGTCTGACGAAGCGCTCCGGTTCGCCATCGCGAAGGATGGTCAGCCGCGCCGGGCCGCCTCGATCGCCGCGACGTCGATCTTCTGCATGGTCATCATCGCGTCGAAAGCACGCTTTGCCTGGTCGCCACCCACGGCAAGCGCTTCAGTCAGCACGCGCGGCGTGATCTGCCACGAGACACCCCATTTGTCCTTGCACCAGCCACAGTCGCTTTCCTTGCCGCCATTGCCGACGATGGCGTTCCAATAGCGGTCGGTCTCTTCCTGATTGTCGGTTGCGATCTGAAATGAGAAGGCTTCATTGTGCTTGAACACGGCACCGCCGTTCAAGCCGATACAGGGAATGCCGGCAACGGTGAATTCGACCACCAGCACATCTCCCTGCTTGCCTTCCGGATAGTCTCCCGGCGCGCGAATGACGGCGCCGACGGCGCTGTCGGGAAAGGTTTTCGCGTAGAACCGGGCAGCCGCCTCGGCGTCCTTGTCATACCAGAGACAGATCGTGTTCTTTGCCATATGCGCATCCTCCTGCTCTCCTCTTCATGTCTTGAAATAAGGCGAAAACCATCTTTCTCCACCCCTTCGATCCCGTTTTCGGGCCGCAGCCATTGAGGTAGATTGCGGTCAGGGCCGTCGAACCATCGCCCCGCGGAGCAAGGAAGACGAGACAAGCGAGGAAGGCGCTCTATTGGGGGGCTTACTCTGCCCTGCCGGCGGGCCGCATGCGACGGTCGCGATCATTCCGGTCATCCGCACCCCGGAAAAGCTGATCTGTCCGAATGCGGAAATCAGATATAATAATCTATAGATTTAATAGAAAAAGAACAACTGGTCTTTCTCCTGTCGATCGAAGCCGTCTAGGCTTTTGTCATGATCTCCTTGTCAAACAGCGTCAAACAGCGCGGGACCGCATCATGACCGTAGAATACATCAGCGCCTGGAATGCCTCGGCCGATGAGCGCCGCTCCTCGACGGCACTGGTCGGCTCGCCGCAAACCATCGCGGATTCCAGTCCCGATCATATCGGCCTCAGCGGGAAACGACAGACGGGCGACGCCTGCAGCCGCGCCGGATGAAAACGCATATGGAGCGGCAGCGACCTTCGCCATCGCCAATACAAGACACAACCCGAACCATCAGGATCTCTTCATGACCGAACGCATGTCTCTGCTTTCCCTTTCCCGGCGCCGCCTGCTGATCGCCACCTCGGCTGTTGCAACCGCTGCCCTGGTGACCATGGCCGGCCTGTCATCGGCCCAGAGCGCCGACAGCCCGCGCAACGGCGGCGAGATTACGTTCCTGATCGACTCGCTGGGCGATACCTGGATACCCAATAATAGCGCGATCTCCAGCTTCCAGGGTCACATCTGGGGCCATGTGACCGACAAGCTGCTCTACGTCGACGCCGACGGCAAGGTCAGCCCGTGGATCGCCGAGAGCTGGGAGCAGAACGATGCAGCCACCGAGTTCACCCTCCACCTCAAGAAGGGCGTGACTTTCTCCGACGGCACGCCGCTCGATGCTTCGGCCGTCGTCGCCAACCTCGATATCTGGTATGCCGGCCGCAAGAGCGAGGGCATCAACCCGATCGGTCTCTTCCCGAAGACCTACGACCATGCCCAGGCTGTCGACGCTGCCACAGTGAAGGTCTTCTTCAAGAAGCCGACGCTCGGCTTCATCCCGACCCTCGGCTATCACGGTTCGATCCTGATCTCCCCCAAGACCCTCGCGCAGCCGGCCGCGCAGCAGGCCGACCTCAGCAAGACCTCCGGCAGCGGCCCCTATGTGGTCGATTCCTGGAAGGAGGGTGACTTCGTCAAATTGGTCAAGCGCAAGGATTACAACTGGGGTCCCGCAGCGGTTGGCCATACCGGTCCGGCCTATCTCGACACCATCACCTACAAGCTGGTGTCCGAACCGTCGCTGCGGGTCTCGGCCGTTCAATCCGGACAGGCCGACGTCGCCTACAACGCCTCCCCGCAGGAGCTGGAGTCCCTCAAGGCAGACGGTTTCACCGTCGCGACGCCGCGCTATCTCGGCTTCGTCAACGGCTGGGCTGTTAACACCAAGCTTGCGCCATATGATGACGTGAAGGTGCGCCAGGCCCTCCAGGCCGGCATCAATCGCCAGGAAATCATCGACACCGTCTATACGCCCGACTGGAAGCTCGCGACATCCTTCATCCAGAGCAACGTGCCGGGAGCGACGGACCAAAGCGCCCTGCTGGCCTATAACCCTGACAAGGCCGAGAAGCTTCTCGACGAGGCGGGATGGAAAAAGGGCGCCGACGGCATTCGCGCGAAGGACGGCAAGCAACTGTCGCTGACGCTGAATTCCAACCCCTATCTTGCGACCTCCAAAGCGATCGACGAGCTGATCGCCCAGCAACTCGGCAAGATCGGCTGGAAGGTCGATATCCGCGCCTATGACGTGGTGACATATGGCCAGAAAGTGAAATACGGCGGCGCGGCGGTGCCGGCCTACGAGGTGACGCGCAGCTTCATCGACGCCGGCACGGTCGCCAGCATCCTGACGAACGCCAACAACGGCGAGAACTGGTTCGCCCTCGACGAGAGCGACAAGACGCTCAACGACCTTCGCGACAAGATCGCCGGCGCCGGTTCCATCGAAAGCCGCAAACCGCTGCTGGACGAGCTGCAGCGATACGTTCTCGACCAGGGCTACTTCATTCCGCGCACGCAGATCGTCCAGCGGATCTATGCGCAGTCTCCCAAGCTGACGGGCGTGGTCTACAACGGCGTCGCCTATGCCAGCTACTACACAGCCTCGAAGAGCGAGTGATCCGCAATGCAACCGAGCAACGCGAGACGGTGACCGGCATGAGCAAAGCCTACCTGAACTACGCCGCAAAACGCCTTGTGCAGGCGATCGTCGTGATCCTGCTGGCTTATGTCTTCACTTTCGTCGTCGTCAGCATCCTGCCCGGCGACCCGATCACCAACGTGCTGAACAACCCGCAGAACGGGTTCACGCAGGAGGAGATCAAGGAGATCATCGCCGCCCAGGGACTGGACAAGCCGATCCCGGTCCAGCTGTGGACAGCCTTTTCCGGCTTCGTGACCGGAGATTTCGGCCTGTCGATGCGGACCAATCGGCCCGTTTCGACCCTGATCGCCGAGGTGCTCCCGTCGACGCTGGTCCTTGCCTCCGCCGGCCTTGCCGTCGCCCTTATCCTGGCGGCGGTGATCTCCTACGGCACGCAGTTTCTGCCGAAACGGTACGGCCAGGGATTGCTGCGCGGTTTCCCGTCCTTGTTTCTGTCGGTGCCGAATTTCGTGATCGGCCTGGTGCTGATCCATCTCTTCGGTTTCCAGCTCGGCATCTTCCGCGTGATCGAGCCCGACAGTTTCTGGGCGACCCTGTTTGCGGCGATCGCGCTCGGCATCCCGATCTCCGCGCAAATCGCCGAGGTGCTGATCGCAAACCTCGACCACGAGTCCGGGCAGGACTACGCCGCCGTCGCCCGGGGTCGCGGCCTTGGGCAAATGCGCCTCTTCGCAAAGCACCTGCTCAAGCCCTCCTCGCTTCCGGTCATCACCGTCATCGCGCTGACGATCGGGGAATTGCTCGGGGGTTCGCTGATCACCGAGACGGTGTTCGGACGCACCGGTCTTGGCAGTCTGGTGCAGCGGTCGGTGAGCACGCAGGACCTGCCCGTGCTGCAGGCCGTCGTTTCGCTGGCCGCCGTGGTCTTCGTGATCGTCAATCTGATCGCCGATCTGACCTACCCGCTGCTCGATCCGCGCGTCAAACTCCTCGGCGCGCCCGAGCGCCGTCCGACCACGGCCGATGACGGGTCCGTCAGCATCTCCAAGGCGGTGACGTCATGACGCTTGCCTCCGCCCACTCTCGCTCTCGCGTGACGACGATCGGCCGGTTGACGGCGCTGCGCGTGCCGCCGGTCGTCCTCCTCTCCTTCGCCGTCGTCGCGCTGGCGATTGCCTGGTCGCTCGCT
>JASGEG010000428.1:0-3990 GCA_047606605.1 Rhizobium sp. | reverse complement strand
CGTTTTCCCGGATACGGAAGACTGGCGTCCGTCCAAGGGAGGGCGGAAATGGAACATAGCGATCAATCGTCACAAGGCTCCACCACCGTCACGCTCGGCACCGTGCCGACCACGATCGAGGAGATCGCGGCGATTGCCGCGGGAGCAAAGGTCGCGCTTTGCCCCGATGCCGTCGCCGGCATGAGCAGGGTCCAGCAACACCTCCTCAAGGCGATCGAGAACAACGTGCCCATTTACGGTCTGACGACCGGGGTCGGCGATCTCTACACCGTCAAGCTCAAGCCCGAAGACATGTCACGGATGCAGCTCAATACGCTGCTCAGCCATGCAAGTGGCATGGGCACGCCGCTCGATCCAGCGGCCGTGCGTGCCATCATGGCGACGATGATCAAGGCGCTCCTGCAGGGCTGTAGCGGCGTCAGCGCCGGCCTCGTGCAGACCATGAGCGAGATGCTCAATCGCGGCGTCATCCCCTGGTCGCCGGCAAAGGGCTCGGTCGGCTATCTGATCGCCACCTCGCATATCGGTCTCGTCGTTTTCGGCGAGGGACGCGCCTGGTACGAGGGCGAGCTGCTTTCCGGGCGCGAAGCCATGACCCGCGCCGGCATTGCCATCAAGGCTCCTGGCCCTCGCGAAGGCCATGCGCTGATCAGCGGCACCTATGAGATTACCGGCATCGGCGCGCTCGCCGTTCATCAGGCCGAGCGGCTGGTTGCTGTTGCCGATGTCGCCGGCGCCATGAGCCTGGAGGCGCTGAAGGGCAACAGCCGGGGCTATGACGAACGGCTGCAGCGGATGCGGCCGCACCCCGGACAGGCCGAGACGGCAAGCCGGCTGCGAAGCCTTCTGACGGATAGCGAGGTGTTGGCCACGCATCGCGATCATCGCCTTCAGGACGCGCTCAGCCTGCGCTGCATTCCGCAGGTCCACGGCGGCGTGCGCGATGCGCTCGTCTATTGCCGCGATGTCCTGACCATCGAAATAAACTCGGTGACCGACAATCCGGTCTTCGTCGTCGAGGACGAGGAGCTGATACCTTTGCCCGGCGGCAACGGCCACGGTGCGCCGACGGCGCTGGCGCTGGATGTGCTGGCGATCGCGATCGCCCATGTGAGCACCATGTCGCAGGCAAGGTCCGATCGCCTGACCAACGGCCATATCAGCGAGCTGCCGCCGTTCCTCATGGGCGCGAACGGCGCCAATTCGGGCTTCATGATCCCGCCCTATGCCGCCGCCGCCATCGCCGGCGACAATCGCAGCCTCGCCGCACCCGCCTCGGTGCATACGGTGACGACCTGCGCCAGCCAGGAGGACCATGTGAGCATGGGCGTCTCCGCCGCCATGCAGGCGCGCCTGGCGGCCGACAATCTTGCCGACATCCTGGCGATCGAGCTGATCTGCGCCGCCCAGGGGCTGGAATTCCACCGTCCCTTGCGGCCGGGCAGGGGCACAGGTGCGGCCTATGACGCGATCCGGCAGGTCGTGCCGCCCCGTGACAGCGATCGGGCCATGTATCCGGAACTGCAGGCCGTCCGAGACCTGATCGACAACGGCACCATCGCACGGGCTATCGACCGTGCCCTCGCAGCCAACGGTTAAACGTTCAAGAGCCTGGAGACATCCATGACCGAAGCAATAGAGGCCGTGCGGCCGCTCGATGGAATAAAGGTGCTGGATCTGGCCCGCGTGCTGGCGGGGCCTCTGTGCTCGGCCATGCTCGGCGATCTCGGCGCAACGGTGACCAAGATCGAAATTCCCGAACATGGCGACGATTCCCGCGCCTTTTCCCCGCATGTCGGCGGCGAGAGCAGCTATTTCATGCTGGTCAATCGAGGCAAGAAGAGCGTCACGCTCGATCTGAAATCGGATGAGGGGCGCGCATTGCTGCTCGGACTGATCAGGCAGGCCGATATTCTCGTCGAGAACTTCCGGCCCGGCGTGACCGCACGGCTGGGCATCGACTACGAGGCCGTTAAAGCGCTCAATCCGCGCCTCATCTATGTCAGTATTTCCGGTTTCGGCCAGGACGGGCCGCTGGCCCATCGCGCCGCCTATGATCATGTCGTCCAGGCGATGGGCGGCATCATGTCGGTCACCGGCTGGCCGGACGGCCCGCCGACGCGCATCGGCGATGCGATCGGCGATGTCGTGGCCGGGATCTACGGGTCCTGGGGCGCGCTTGCGGCTTTGCTCCAGCGCGACCGCACCGGCATGGGACAGCATGTCGACGTCGCGATGCTCGATTCCATCATGTCCCTGCAGATGGTCTCGCTGTCGCAGATCACCGGGGGCAAGGGTGCGCCCGGTCGGGTCGGCAATGCGCACCCGATCAGCGCACCGATGGATTCCTACCGGGCGGCGGATGGCCATGTCGTGATCGCCGTTGCCAACGACGCGCTCTTCGCCCGGCTGGCGCGCGCGCTCGGCAATCCGAACCTGGCGGATGATCCGCGCTTCAGGACCGACCCGGACCGACAGGGACACCAGGAGGAACTGCGGGCGATCATCGAGGGCTGGACATGCGCCCGCTCCGTCGAGGAGGTGACGCAACGGCTGGACGAGGCGGGCGTTCCGGCCGCACCGATCTACGATCTCGCCCAGGCGCTTGCCACGCCGCATGCCCAGCACCGCCAGCTTTTGCATACCGTGCAGCATCGCAACGCCGGCGAATTCCAGGTCATGCCGCAGCCCGTTCGCTTCAGCGGCATTGCCTCGGGCGGGGACTATGTCGCGCCGACACTGGGGCAACATACCAATGCGGTGTTGAGCGGTGAACTGGGGCTGGATGGCCCCGATATCGAGAACCTCCGGTTGCGGGGAGTGATCTGACCATGGCGCAGGATATCAGCGACAAGACCCGCGTCCGGCCGAAGGTCGCCGTCCTTGGCGCGGGCACGATGGGGGCCGGCATCGCCGGCGTGTTTGCGGCACAGGGTTATTCCGTCTCCGTCTATTCCCGCAGCGCGCAGACGCTCGACAAGGCGAAGAGCCGCATCGTCGCCATCGCCGGCGAGACAGCGGCGGTCGCGTATACGACTTCCATCGAGGATTGTGTGGCCAATGCCGGCATCGTCAGCGAAAATCTGGCGGAAGACGTTGCGCTGAAGCAGCGCGTCTTCGGCGAGGTCGAGATCCTGGCGCCGGCCGATTGTCTTTTGACGACGAATACATCCAGCGTTCCGATCACCCTGATCGCGGCGGGGCTTGCCCGGCCGGAGCGGGTGGTCGGCATTCACTGGTTCAATCCGCCGGCGGTCATGCCGCTGGTCGAGATCGTCCGCGGCGAGAAAACCTCGGATGAGGTCGTCGATCATGCCCGCGTGCTCTGCGCCGATATTGGCAAGGACGTGATCGAGGTGAAGACTGATATAGCAGGCTTCGTCGTCAACCGGCTGCAATATGCGATCCTGCGCGAGGCGCTGCATCTTGTCGAGGCGGGCGTCGCCTCCATCGCGGATGTCGACCGGGCTGTCGAAACGACGCTCGCGCCGCGCTGGTCGGCGGCGGGGCCGCTCAGGCTGATGGACCTTGCCGGCCTCGATACGGTCGAGAAAGTGTCGCGCATTCTGATGCCGGCGCTCGATCGCGGCGACGGCATCCCGTCGCTGGTGAGCCGACTATGTGAAGAGGGCGCTTTCGGAACGAAGAGCGGCCGTGGCTTTTACGACTGGACGGCTGAGGAGGTTGCGGCCGCCATTGCGCGCCGCGACGAGACCGTCCGCCTGCTGACGGAAAGGCGCAAGGCATGACATCCGCTCTTGTCAGATTGGAAAAGCGGCGCGGTTTCGCGCAAGTTATCCTCGACCGGCCGGCCAAGCGCAATGCGCTCAATATCGAGATGCTGAACGGGCTTGTCGACGCGCTCCGGGAATGCCAGGCGGACCCGGATGTGCGCGCGATCGTCATCAGCGGCAGCGAGCGCGGCTTTGCCGCCGGCGCCGATATCGGATCTCTCGCCGCCGCCGGGCCCATCGAGCTCTATACCAGCGG
>JASGEG010000427.1:0-3299 GCA_047606605.1 Rhizobium sp. | reverse complement strand
CTAAAACGGCGAAGTCATCATCTGCGAGATCCAGCCCGACGGCTCGATCACCATCGACGCCCGCAAGCCGGAAGCTCCGAAGCCCGAGCGGCTCTGCCTGTTCGAATATGTCTATTTCGCCCGTCCCGATTCCGTGGTCGGCGGCCGCAACGTCTATGTCGCCCGCAAGAACATGGGCATCAATCTCGCCAAAGAATCCCCCATCGAGGCTGACGTCGTCGTGCCCGTGCCGGATGGCGGCACGCCGGCGGCCATCGGCTATGCGCAGGAAAGCGGCATCCCCTTCGAGCTCGGCATCATCCGCAACCATTATGTCGGCCGCACCTTCATCGAGCCGACGCAGCAGATCCGCGCCTTCGGCGTCAAGCTCAAGCACTCCGCCAACCGCGCCATCATCGAGGGCAAGCGCGTCGTTCTCGTGGACGACTCCATCGTGCGCGGCACGACCTCGGTGAAGATCGTGCAGATGATCCGCGACGCCGGCGCCCGCGAGGTGCATATTCGCGTTGCCAGCCCGATGATCTATCATCCGGATTTCTACGGCATCGATACGCCGGACGCCGACAAGCTGCTCGCCAACCAGTACACCAGCCTGAAGGCGATGTGCGATTTCATCGGCGCGGACTCGCTGGAGTTCCTGTCGATCGACGGCCTCTACCGTGCCGTCGGCGGTGCGCCGCGCGACAATGCGCAGCCGCAGTTCACCGATCACTATTTCACCGGCGACTATCCGACCCGCCTGCTCGACCGCGAAAGCACCAGCAATGTGCGCAAGCTTTCCATGCTTGCCAGCAACGGCTGAGACCGGTAACGGCCGATAAGGGGCGCTTCCTCGCCCCTTTCCCTCCCCAGAGCATTCGGATCAAGGCAGCATGAGCGTCAATCTCAAGGACAAGATCGCCCTCGTTACCGGCGCGTCGCGCGGCATCGGCTATTTCACGGCGCTGGAACTTGCCAAGGCCGGCGCGCATGTGATCGCCTGCGCCCGGACGGTCGGCGGCCTCGAGGATCTCGATGACGCCATCAAGGCTGCCGGCGGTACGGCGACGCTGGTGCCCTTCGACCTCGCCGACATGAATGCCATCGACGCGCTCGGCGCCTCGATCTTCGAACGCTGGGGCAAGCTCGACATCCTCGTCGCCAATGCCGGCGTGCTCGGCGTGATCTCGCCGATCGGCCATGTCGAAGCCAAGGTGTTCGAAAAGGTGATGACCATCAACGTCACCGCCACCTGGCGACTGATCCGCTCCGTCGAGCCGCTGCTGACGCGCTCCGAAGCCGGCCGCGCCGTCATCCTGTCATCGGCCGCCGCCCATCGCTGCCGACCCTTCTGGGGTCCCTACTCCGCCTCCAAGGCCGCCGTCGAGGCGCTCGCCCGCACATGGGCCGGGGAAACGCAGAGCACTGCCCTGCGCATCACCAGCGTCGATCCCGGCGCAACCCGCACCGCCATGCGCGCCCAGGCCGTGCCCGGAGAAGACCCGGAAACGCTGCCGCATCCGCGCGAGGTCGCCCAGGCGATCCTACCGCTTGTGGGCCCGGATGTCACCGAAACCGGCAAGCTCTTCGTCGTGCGCGAGAACAAGCTCGTCGGCTATCGGATGCCGGAATAAAAACAGCTCCTTCCCGTACCGGAGAGGAAGCGTTCCCACTTGACCAAATTCTTCCGGCGCGCGATAAAGCCGCCCATGAAAACGGTTATCTGCATTATCTGCCGGAAGATTATTCGCTAGCGTTTCGCTGGCCTGGCCGTTTTCGTCTCCCAAAATCCAAGATGACAAACGTCCGGCCCGCCGGTGACGGTATTTTTTCGGATTTATGCCTTGGGAGATTAAGATGGGCGCCGCGCCGCAATTGAAGTTCTACAACACGCTGACGCGCGAAAAGGTCGACTTCCAGCCGATCGATCGCGACAACGTCCGCATGTATGTCTGCGGCCCCACCGTCTATGATTTCGCCCATATCGGCAATGCGCGGCCGGCCATCGTCTTCGACGTGCTCTTCCGGCTGCTCAGGCAGGTCTATGGCGCAAGCCATGTGACCTATGTGCGCAACATCACCGATGTCGACGACAAGATCAACGCACGCGCCTTGCGCGATCATCCCGGCCTGCCGCTGAACCAGGCGATCCGCCTGGTGACCGAGAAGACCGAGACGCAGTATTTCCAGGATACGGCTGCGCTGGGCTGCCTGGAGCCCACGGTGCAGCCAAGGGCGACGGAAAACATCGCCCAGATGATCGAGATCATCGAGAAGCTGATCGCCAAGGGCCATGCCTATCAGGCGGCCGGCGAAGTGCTGTTCGACACCAGGTCGATGACCGACTACGGCCAGCTCTCGAAGCGCAATCTCGATGAGCAGCAGGCCGGCGCCCGCGTTGCCGTCGATGAACATAAGAAGAGCCCCGGCGATTTCGTGCTCTGGAAGCTGTCCGCCGAGAACGAACCCGGCTGGGAAAGCCCCTGGGGCCGCGGCCGTCCGGGCTGGCATATCGAATGCTCGGCCATGAGCGGCCGCTATCTCGGCGATCTCTTCGACATTCACGGCGGCGGGCTGGACCTGATCTTCCCGCACCACGAAAACGAGATCGCCCAGTCGCGCTGCGCCCACGGCACCCATGCCATGGCGAATGTCTGGATGCACAACGGCTTCGTGCAGCTCGAAGGCCGCAAGATGTCGAAATCCGAAGGCAATTTCGTCACCATCTACGAGCTGTTGCAGACGCAGAAGCTCGGCGGTCGGACCTGGCCGGGCGAGGTGCTGCGGCTTGCCATGCTGATGACGCATTACCGCGAGCCGATCGACTTCTCCGTCAAGCGGCTGGAGGAGGCCGAAAGGCTGATCGCCAAATGGCCCGCGGCCGATGCCGGCAATGCCGCGCCGGACGCCACCGTTCTTGCCGCCCTGGCCGACGACCTCAACACCGTCGCTGCCATCCAGGCGCTGCATGCCCTGGCACAGGCGGCCAATGCCGACGCCAGCGTCCTGCCCGTGTTCGCGGCCAGCGCGGCATTGCTCGGCCTGCTGCCGAAGAAGGTGGAGATGGACGACGCCATCATAGCGGACATCGATAGGCGGGTGCGGGCGCGCCTCGAACTGCTGAAGGCGAAGAACTTCGCCGAAGCGGATAAAATCCGTGACGCACTTCTGGCGGAAGGCATCCAGCTGAAGGACGGCAAGGATGCGACGACCGGCGAGCGCATCACGACCTGGGAGGTCAAGCGGTGAGTCTGGTTACCCCCCTCTGTCACTGTCGTGACATCTCCCCCACAAGGGGGGAGATTGGGGGGAGTTTGCCG